>CAJXEB010000074.1 GCA_913052585.1 uncultured Flavobacteriaceae bacterium
AAAATCTAATGGAGTTTCTGTAGAACAGAAAGTAGAACTTGCAATTGCTCGGTTCTCTGATAATGTGATTTGGTAATTATTTAAAGTACCGTTATCACCACCAAAATCATCTGTAACTCTCAATTGCCAGTTACCAGTTATATCTTCACCAGCAAAAGAAGAATTCATAGCCATATCTGGAGCGAAAGTTCCATTAAATGGTGCAGTATGATCTCCAATTGGAGCTGCTGAATCATCATCAAATACAGTAACAGAATAATTGTCACCATTTGAACCATTGTTATCTGATAAAGACACAGAAGCTCCAGAAGGAGCGACTAATTGAATATCCATATCTCCATCAAAAGTGTGATTAATGTCAATAAGAACATTATCTATAGCATATTCACCGATAGCAGAACCAATAACACCAGGTGTAGTCACACTGGCATTCGATAGTGTCGTCGGGTTAGTGTTGGAAATACCTGCCCCAAGGTTATCCCCCGTAAATGTTTGAGCGTTAACTTGCCACAAACCTGCTGTGACTAGCAATACTAATAAATTTAAAGTAATTTTTTTCATTGATAATAGTTTTTAGTTAATAATACAGTGATTTTTTAGTTAATAAACAATATGTGCAAACATACTACATTTTAAAAAAAAACCAAAACAATTTAAAAAATTGTTTTAATAATAAAATATTTCTTTGTTTGCTCGGCAACCACCTACCTTTGACACTTAGTTGTGTTATTATTATTAAAACTATTTTATGATATGAAAAATAAATATATTTTTTGTTTTTTTTATTTTTAACAACACTATCTTGCATAAAGGAATCCTCATAATGAGGAAGGTATTGTAAAACAGAATACAGATCAGGTTTTGTTTCAAAAAAACACCATTTCATGAAAGCTATTAACAAAAATCAGTATCGTATATTTAAAAAATCAGTAATAGTAATTATCTTTTCGCTTAGTATTGTTTCTTGTACAACAAATACGTCATTTAAAAACAACAAAGAGATTAACACTACTTTATTTAGCAAGGTTTCTATAGAAACATCCAATATATTATTTAAAAATACTATAAGAGAGGATTTGGAGTTCAATTTTTTAAACTACCCATATTTATATACTGGAGCTGGAGTAGCGGTTGGAGATATTAATAATGATGATCTTCAAGATATTTACTTAACTTCTAATTTTGGATCAAATAAATTATACAATAACAAAGGTGATTTTGTTTTTGAAGATATTACTATTTCATCTAAAACAGAGGATCATATTGGATTTACTACTGGTGCTACCATGATGGACGTAAATAATGATGGTTGGTTAGATATCTATGTATCTAAAGCCGGATCTCTTGACAATGACGAAGGAAGACGTAACCTTCTTTTTATTAACAAGCAAGATGGTACTTTTGTAAATGAAGCTAAAAAATGGGGTGTAGACGACCCAGGATATAGCACTCAAGCTTATTCATTCGATTATGATAAAGATGGAGATTTAGACCTTTATGTATTAAACTATAGGTACGATTTTAAAAACAACACAAAAATAAGTGGCGTAATTCAAAGTCAAATAGAAGAAACCACAAGTGATCAATTATACAGAAACGATGGTACTGTTTTTACAAAAGTAACTGGAGAAGCCGGAATTTACAATAAATCTTGGGGCTTAGCAGGAACAGTTGGAGATTTTAATAATGATGGCTGGGATGATATCTACATCTCTAATGACTATTTAGAACCAGACGTAATGTACATTAATCAACAAGATGGTACATTTAAAAATGAAATTAACAGTAGAATAAACCATATTTCTTTTAATAGTATGGGAGCTGATTATGCAGATTTAAATAATGATAGTTTTCCAGATTTAATTACCGTAGATATGCTTGCTGAAAATTATGCAAGAGGCAAAGAAAATATGGCTTCTATGAGTACCTCTAATTTTATGAAATTGGTTGAAATTGGTTATCACCATGCATATATGGCAAATATGCTTCATTATAATATTGGAAACGGAAAATTTAATGAATCCGCTCAACTAAGTGGCGTTGTAAAAACCGATTGGAGTTGGGCTCCACTAATTGCAGATTTTGATAATGATGGCTTAAAGGATATTTTTATTTCTAACGGTGTTTATAAAGATTATCATAATCAGGATTTTAGAATTGCTTTAAAGAAAAAAAATGCAGCAGGAGAATCCATGACTCTAGAGGATGTATTAGACATGATGCCTTCTGAAAAACTTGATAATTATATTTATAAAAACAATGGAGATTTTACATTCAGCAAAAAAATTAAAGAATGGGGTTTAGAAGATCCTAGTTTTTCAAATGGGGCAGCTTATGCAGATTTTGATAATGATGGCGACCTGGATATTATTGTAAATAACACAAATGATAATATAGGACTCTATAGAAATAATAATTCTAAAAATTACATTCAGGTAAAATTAAAAGGCCCAGAGAACAATAGCCTAGGTATTGGCGCAAGTGTATATATTATTAATAATAATTCGACACAGTTTCAAAAACTATACTTAGCTCGAGGATTCGAGTCTTCTGTTTCTCCATTATTAAATTTTGGATTAGGAGATATCACTTCTGTTTCTGAAGTAATCGTAGAATGGCCAGACAAAAAAGTTTCAAGATTAAAAGACATAAAAGCTAACCAAAAAATAGTTGTCGATTATAACTCTGCCAATATTGAAACACTAAACATTAGAATTGCTAATACTAATAAAAAAATAATAGACCCAACAAGTTTAGGTATAGACTATCTTCATAAAGAAAATTATTTCAATGATTATTCTTTACAGCTTTTACTTCCTCAAAAGCAATCTACAAAAGGAACCGGCATCGCTAAAGCAGATGTAAACGGTGACGGACTCGAAGACTTCTATGTAGGTAATGCTCTTGGAGCTCATGCATCTCTTTTTATTCAAAACAACAACGGAAGTTTCACCTCTTCCAACAAAAATCTTTGGAAAACAGAAAGTAAATACGAAGATGCCAATGCCATATTCTTTGACGCAGACTCAGATGGTGATCAAGATCTTTATGTAGTAAGTGCAGGATATGAATTAAAAGAAGATAGTTCACTTTTACAAGACAGACTTTATAAAAATGATGGCAAAGGAAATTTTACTTTAGATAAAAGTGCCCTTCCAAAAATGTTAACTTCAAGTAAATCTGTTATTGCAGGAGATTACGATGGGGATGGCGATTTAGATTTATTTGTTGGAGGTAATGTAATTTCAGGTAAATATCCGCTCTCACCAAAATCATATTTGCTAAACAATGAAAATGGAATATTTAAAGATGTTACTAAAACTAGCAACACCTTATCGGAAGCAGGTATGGTATCGGAAGCTATCTTTACCGATTATGACAATGACACCGATTTAGACATTATGATTGTAGGAGAATGGATGGCTCCTACCTTTTACAATAATCAAAACGGCATTTTTGAAAAAGACACTATGATCTCTGGGCTCGAAAATTCTGAAGGTTGGTACTTTAGTGTTACTGCTGGAGATTATGACAATGATGGAGATCAAGATTATGTAATTGGTAACCTTGGGAAAAACAATAAATTTCATCCTTCTGAAGACAAACCTCTTTACATCTACGCTAAAGATTTTGACAACAATGGAAGTTTTGATGTGGCTATGAGTAAAATTAATCACGGAAAATTAGTCCCCGTTAGAGGAAAAGAATGTAGCTCTGAACAAAACCCTTTCCTTTTAGATAAAATACAAACTTATAAGGAATTTGCAAGCCACGATATGAACGATATTTATGGCGAGGAAAACCTAGAAGATGCTTTTCAATCTAAAGCTTATAATTTTAAATCTATTTATTTAGAAAATTCAGGAAATAGAAGCTTTACTATTAAACCCCTTCCTAATGAGGCTCAAATGGGACCCACTTTATCATTTATTTCTTCAGACATCAATAATGATGGACATTTAGACATTATGGGAATCGGTGCTATCTATGATGCAGAAGTAGAAACCATTAGATATGACAGTAATATTGGCTATGTATTACTAGGAGACGGTAAAGGAGAATTTAATTATTCTAAAAGTTTTGCGCCATATCTAGATAAAGACTCTAAAAATTTAAAGGAAATAAGTATTAATGAAAAAAAACATTATGTTGTTGTTAGCAACAATAGTCCTATTGATATTTTTTCATATTAAATATAATATTTTCAAACAAAAAAACCACTTTCAATATTGAAAGTGGTTTTTTAAAATTATTTAAAGAAGCTAATTAAGCTTTTACTTCTTCCTCTTCTTCTTTTTTATCTGATAAATCAATTCCTTTTTTCTTAACTGAATCAAAGAATACAGGAGTTGCTATAAATAATGATGAATACGTACCTACTACAACACCAACTATTAATGCAAAGATCAACCCTCTAATAGATTCTGCTCCAAATGTAAAGATAGAAAGCAATACTATTAACGTGGTTAATGAAGTGTTCAACGTACGACTTAACGTACTATTCAAAGCACTATCAATTACTTTAGACATTTTCCAAGATGGATGTTCGTTAAAGTATTCACGAATTCTATCGAAAACTACCACGGTATCATTTAAAGAATAACCAATTACAGTAAGTATCGCAGCAATAAATGATTGTCCGATCTCCATATTAAAAGGCATAAACTTATAGGTTAACGAAAAGATTCCCAATACGATTAATACATCATGAAAAACCGCAGCTACTGCACCTAAACTAAATTGCCATCTTCTAAAACGTAATAATATATAAAGGAATACTACTACTAAAGATCCTAATACTACCCAGAAAGATGCTTTTTTAATATCATCTGCAATAGTTGGACTTACTTTATAAGATTCCATTCTACCTGCAACCTTATTGTCAGAATCACCAATATACTGGTCATAAGTGAATCCTTCAGGAAGGTTAGATTTTAACCCTTCAAACAACATCTGTTCAATTTCTTCATCTACCTCAGTCCCTGCTTCATCTACTTTATATTTAGTTGTAATTTTTAACTGATTACTTCCTCCATATGTTTTTGCTTCCGCTGAACCAAACACTTCAATTAAATCTGCTTCAACTTCTGTTGAATTCACATCTTTATCAAAACGCACTGTATAAGTTCTACCTCCTACAAAATCAACACCTTGATTAAGACCAACCGTTAGTAACGAGCCTAAACTAATAACAATTAACAATCCTGAAACTACATAAGAAATTTTTCTTTTTCTTAAGAATTCGATAGTGTTATGTGTAAGAATATTTTTAGTTAATGAAGTTGTACAAGGTAATGCCTTACCATTTCTCGTATAACTATCAATAAATAATCTTGTGATAAAAATTGCAGTAAATAACGATGTTGCAATACCTATTAATAATGTAGTCGCGAAACCTTGAATTGGCCCTGTTCCAAACATTAATAATATAAAACCAGTTAAACCTGTTGTAATATTCGCATCTAAAATTGATGACAATGCATTATTAAATCCATCATTGATAGCATCTTTTTGAGCTTTCCCTTTTGCAAGTTCTTCTTTAATACGTTCGAAAATAAGTACGTTCGCATCTACCGACATACCAATCGTTAATATAATACCGGCAATTCCAGGAAGCGTTAATACCGCTCCTAATCCAGCTAATATTCCAAAAATAAATACAATATTAACTACTAAGGCAACATTTGCAAAAATACCTGCCTTACCATAATAGAATATCATCCAAACCAATACAAAAATAAGTGCTAACGCAAATGAGAATACACCACTATCAATAGCTTCTTGACCTAATGTTGGCCCAACTACTTCACCTTGAATAATCTCAGCAGAAGCAGGCAATTTACCAGCTCTTAATACATTTGCTAAATCTTGTCCTTCCGTAATATTAAAATCACCAGAAATCTGACTTCTACCACCTGCAATTGGACCACTTGTTACACCTGGTGCAGAATAAACGATATCATCTAATACAATAGCAATTTGTGTTTGATTGCTAAAAGCTTCCCCCGTCATTTGCTCCCAAACTCTTGACCCCCTAGCATTCATTTGCATACTAACAACAATTCTTCCTAGCTGATCGAATGATTGAACTGCATCTACAACAACTCCTCCAGCCAATGGTGGCATCTTATCTCTATTAGATTTTATAGCGTAAAGAGTTATTACTTCCTCTCCTAATTCTTTGTTATCTGTAGCGATACCCCATACAAATTTTGCATAACGTTGATTTTCGCTAAGCAATGACCTTACTTGTGGTGTTTTTAAATACCCATTTATGGAAGCAGTATCTTTAAGTGTAAATGTTCCTAATTCTGGTCTTCCAGATTGCCCAGGATATAACATTTTACTTAATAATGGTCTTTCTTTCAATGCATCAGCAATCGAATCATTTACATCTTCTCCTCCAATTAAATCATCTATAACACTACCTTCTGTATCTGTAGAATCTATAACAGCTTCTTTTGCTTCTGGCTCATCAGCTTTATATAATTCCGCTAATTTAGAATCTGCTGCAACTAAAAAACCTTGTAATTCGTCAATTTTATAAACTCCCCAAAATTCTAACTGAGCAGTACTTTGTAGTAATTTTTTTACACGCTCTACATCTTTAGCTCCCGGTAATTCTACTAAAATACGTGCAGATTTTCCAATTCGCTGAATGTTTGGTTGCGTAACACCAAATTTATCGATACGCTTTCTTAATACTTCAAAAGCAGCAATAATCGACTCGTCAATTTTTCTTTCGATTACAGGATAAACATCACTGTTTGTCATAGACGCATTAATGTCGTCTTCTAAGTTTTTGTTGAAGAAAATATCTGGAGAAGCTAATAAATTATCTCCTGGAAGTGCATCAAAAGCAGTAAAGAAAGACTCTAGATAAGTATCTTGAGATTCTTTTTGAAGAACAAATGCATCATCTAATGCTTGATTAAAAGCAGCATCTTTTGTATTGTTAGCTAATCCTTTTAAAATATCTTTTACCGATACTTGAAGAATTACATTAATACCTCCTTTTAAATCTAAACCTTTATTAAGTTCTTTTCCTTTAGCCGTATTATAATCTATTACAATTGGTCCTACTGATACCACTGGAATATTGCCAATAGAATCTAGATAACTAGCTTCCGCTGAATTTCTTTTTCCTGGTTCATCAGCTGAAAATTTTGCGTTAGCAAACGCTTTTGCTTCGTCTTCTACACTATTTGAAATATAGGTGAATGATAGTTGGTATAAACTTACCAAACCAAACAATATTGCAAATACTTTAATTAGTCCTTTGTTTTGCATTCTTTTATTTTTTTGTGTCAAATTTTTTAAAACGAGCAAATATAGAGTTTACCGTATAATCTGACAATTATTTTTAATGATATTAAATTTGAATATTTTTTAGCTTTATGATACTTTAATGAAAGCTTTTTAGGGAATTAAATAAGAACAGGGCCTGCTCTAACTTCTGGAATGTTATACGAAGAGTTATCAATCTCAATTGATATATTGCTATATATAATATAGGCTACTTTTTCAATTTTATTCTTAAACCTAACATCCTGCATTAAAGCAGAATAATAAACATCAGGATTAAAAGAACGGTCATTCTCAGGTAATAGCTCTACTACTAAACCATTTGAATCTCCCTCATTTCCATTACTTTTTTGAATTTCAAATACATCAAGTTGATAGGTATTTGATTTATTTTTAGAAGGTATTTTGGAAGTACCCTCTTCAAGATCTAATGAAGGATAGCTTAGCTTTAAAGCTTTTTCTTTGGAAAATATTTTCTTTATGGAAACAACATCAATTTCACTAAAATAAGAAATCTTTAAAACCCCGTTATCACTTTTATAAACTTGTATCTTTTCAACTCCAATATCCTGCAGTTGTTTTTTTATATTCGTGATTGCATTCTCAGTTTCAACTAAAGAAATCTCTTGATCTTCAAACTGTAGTACGATTTCTTGGTTAGGTACCGAAAACTGTTGAAGACTAGCTCCTAGAAAAGCAACAATTAATATAAATGTACTTAAGTACCATTTCGGCTTCATTCGCCAAATATAAAAAATAAAGACTGCATCTCTGCAGTCTTTATTAATAATCTTATATAAGAGTTGGATATTAGAATTCTAATAAACCATTCGTTTTTCTTACTCCATCGGCACTGTTAGCCATATGGTCTTTTTCTGCATCTGTTAAATTTAACTCAACAATCTTTTCAATACCATTACGTCCAAGAATAACAGGCGCACCAATACAAATATCATTTAATCCATATTCCCCTTCTAGTAAAACAGAACAAGGAAACATTTTCTTTTGATCACATGCAATTGCTTGCACCAATCCTGAAACTGCTGCTCCTGGCGCATACCAAGCTGAAGTTCCTAATAATTTAGTTAAAGTTGCACCTCCTACTTTAGTATCTTCTTTTACTTGATTTAATCGTTCTTCCGAAATATACTCTGTAACAGGAATACTATTACGAGTCGCCATTCTGGTTAAAGGAATCATTCCTGTATCGCTATGACCACCAATCACCATTCCATCTACATCACTAATAGGGGCTTCTAAAGCTTCAGCTAATCTATATTTAAAACGAGCACTATCTAAAGCTCCACCCATTCCAATAATTCTATGCTTTGGTAAACCTGAAGTTTTATGAACTAAATACGTCATCGTATCCATAGGATTACTAACTACTATAATAATAGTATTTGGAGAATGTTCAACTAAACTTGAAGAAACCGATTTTACAATACCAGCATTAATACCTATTAATTCTTCACGTGTCATACCTGGTTTTCTAGGAATACCACTTGTAATAACTACTATATCACTTCCTGCAGTTTTTGAATAATCGTTAGTAACACCAACAATTTTTGTATCAAATCCATTTAATGAAGCCGTTTGCATCAAATCCATAGCTTTTCCCTCAGCAAATCCTTCTTTGATATCTAAAATAACAACTTCGCTTGCAAAATCTTTGATAGCAATATACTCAGCACAACTTGCACCAACCGCACCTGCTCCTACAATAGTAATTTTCATAGTTTTATATGTTTTTTATATAATTATTAATCTCATTCTACCTTAATGATAGAACGGTGCAAAAATACAATTATCTAGCTTAAATTTTGTTATGAAAAGAGTAAAAACACAAAGTCCTTCTTTTAAAAATTAAAAGAAGGACTTTGTAAACATAATAAAGTAAAAAAAAATGTTTTTACTTTATTAATAGAGATTATTTTTAAGCATCAATATTTGCATATTTTGCATTTTTCTCAATAAATTCTCTACGAGGCGGCACCTCATCTCCCATTAACATAGAAAATACACGATCTGCTTCTGCACCATTTTCAATAACTATTTGACGGAGTGTTCTAGATTCTGGTTTCATAGTAGTATCCCAAAGTTGAATAGCATTCATTTCTCCAAGACCTTTATAACGCTGTATTTTACAACCCTCTCCAAAATCTTTTTGTATTTCTTCTCGTTCTTCATCACTCCAAGCATACTTTTTCTTTGCTCCTTTTCTTACTAAGTATAAAGGAGGAGTCGCTATATAAATATTACCATTTTCAATTAATTCTTTCATATACCTAAAGAAAAAAGTAAGAATTAAAGTTTCAATATGACTACCATCTACATCGGCATCACACATGATAACTACTTTATGATATCGTAGTTTCTCTATATTTAATGCTTTACTATCTTCTTCTGTTCCAATTGTTACTCCTAAGGCTGTGAATATATTTCGAATCTCTTCGTTTTCAAAAACCTTATGTTGCATTGCTTTTTCAACATTTAAAATCTTACCTCTTAAAGGTAAAATAGCCTGAAATTTTCTATCTCGACCTTGCTTTGCTGTACCACCCGCCGAATCTCCCTCAACAAGAAACACTTCACAAATAGCTGGATCTTGCTCAGAACAATCAGATAATTTTCCTGGCAAACCTCCAATACTCATAACGGTTTTACGCTGTACCATATCTCGAGCTTTATTGGCGGCATGTCTAGCCTGTGCTGCAAGAATTACTTTCTGTACAATAGTTTTGGCATCGTTAGGGTTTTCTTCAAGATAATTTTCTAGCATTTCGGAAACCGATTGACTTACAGCAGCAGAAACCTCTCTATTCCCTAATTTAGTTTTTGTTTGTCCTTCAAATTGAGGTTCCCCAACTTTTACTGAAATAATTGCTGTTAAGCCTTCTCTAAAATCATCACCGGCAATATCAAACTTTAGCTTAGTTAACATTCCTGAAGCATCGGCATACTTTTTAAGTGTATGGGTTAGCCCTCGTCTAAATCCAGAAAGATGTGTCCCTCCTTCATGGGTATTAATGTTATTTACATAAGAATGTAAATTTTCGCTGTAAGAAGTATTGTATATCATGGCAACTTCAACAGGGATACCATTTTTCTCTCCTTCCATATGAATTACGTTACCAATTACTGGCTCACGTGTTTCGTCTAAAAAGCGAATAAATTCTTTAAGACCTTCTTCACTTTTAAAAGTATCTGCAACAAATTCTCCTTTTTCATCTTTCTCCCTTTTATCGATTATCGTAAGCGTAACCCCTTTATTAAGAAATGATAATTCTCGTAATCTATTAGATAGGGTTTCATAACTATACTCTGTAGTTTGCTTAAATATCTCTGGATCTGCACTAAAGGTGACAATCGTTCCTCTAAAATCTGATTCGCCAACATGCTTAACAGGATACATCGTTTTTCCACGTTCATATTCCTGCTCATATACTTTTCCATCTCTATGTACTACCGCTTTTAAATTTACAGAAAGTGCATTTACTACCGAAACACCTACTCCGTGAAGACCACCAGAAACTTTATAAGAATCTTTATCAAACTTTCCACCTGCACCAATTTTAGTCATTACTACCTCTAAGGCAGAAACTCCCTCTTTTTTATGCAAATCGACCGGGATACCACGACCATTATCTTTTACTGAAATGGAATTATCTTCATTAATGATAACATCTATTTCATCACAATAACCCCCCATAGCTTCATCAATAGAGTTATCTACTACTTCGTAGACCAAATGATGCAAACCTCGTACTCCAACGTCACCAATATACATGGAGGGACGCATACGCACATGCTCCATCCCTTCTAAGGCCTGAATACTATCAGCACCATAGCTATCTTTTTTCTGTTCTTCGCTCATAAATTATAATTAAATAATGTTAATTTTAAAAATCAATTAGAACTGTAAAACCCTTATTGATTACAAACAAATATACTCTTTCCCACACTTTAATTAAAGCTTCTAAAGCCATTTTACAGGTATTTATTAACTTTTTGTTAATTTCCTAAAACCTGCTTAAAACGTTTAATAAGTATCTTAAATTACATTTTATGATTATGAAAAACAGTATGAAAATAAAAAAAACATAAAGTGTGCTCAAAAACGAAATTTCAATTCCAAAATTTTACTGTTTTCCTTATAAAAAACGTAAGTTTTAAATTTATTCACGACCTAGCAACCATCATTTTAACAAATATTTTTCATAATTTAAAAAAATGAAAAGTATTTTTAACAGCACTAAAAAAAAACATATCAAATGAAAAAAAGTAACACGATCTCAATTTTCTTATTTGCATTATTAATGGCAATAGGAAGTTCAGTAAACGCACAAAAATTTAGTAAATTAGACAAAAGCCCCATGGACATAGCTGCTTTTCCAACTAGTTACAAAGAGGCTAACAAAGACATGAAGGTAATTTATAGTAGACCTCAACTTAAAGGAAGAAAGTTAAGCAAACTAGCACCAAATGGAGAAGTTTGGAGAACTGGTGCCAATGAAGCCCCTGAATTAGTTTTATATAAAGACTTTAACTTAAACGGAACAAAAATAAAAGCGGGTAGCTATGCTTTATTAACGATTCCTGGTGAAAAAGAATGGACGGTTATTTTAAATTCTGATTTAAACGCTTGGGGATCTTATTATTATAACAAAAAAAACGATGTGGCTCGCATTACAGTCCCTGCTACAACAGGTGATTCTTTAGAAGCTTTTTCTATTACTTTTGATGGTGAAGATGGTAACATTACCATGCACATGGGATGGGACACTGTTAGAGTTGCCGTACCATTTACTAAATAAGCTTATCTGTTTTGGAATAAAAAAAGCCTTGAGAAATCAAGGCTTTTTTTTATGGTATATTTAGGTATTTATGAGTTTGTAATGAAACTTTCCATTTAGGGTTCTCCATTACATAGTCAACAATCATAGGAATCGCTTTATCCCTTTTACTCCACTCTGGCTGTAAATATAAAATACAATCGTCATTAACTTTGGCCGCTTGCTCTTCGGCAAATTTAAAATCTGCTTTATTATAAACAATCATTTTTAACTCGTTAGCAACTTTATATATTTCTTCTTTTGGAAGTTTTATTTTTTTAGGAGACAGGCAAATCCAATCCCAAGTACCTGATAATTTATAAGCTCCAGAAGTTTCAATATGCACCTGCATATTCTTTTCTTTAAACAAGGAAGTTAAGGGATCCATTTTCCAGGTTAAAGGCTCTCCACCAGTTACCACTACTGTATTAGAATAGCTGGCTGCATTATCTGCAATTTGCTGTGTTTTTGTTGGAGGATGTAAATCTGCGTTCCAACTTTCTTTAACATCGCACCAATGACAACCCACATCACAACCACCAATTCTTACAAAATAGGCCGCAGTACCTTTGTGATATCCTTCTCCTTGTATGGTGTAAAATTCTTCCATTAAGGGAAGCATCTCACCTTTGCTTACTAATTCTTTAATTTCTTTTTGCATTGCGGCAAAGGTATATATTTAAAGACTGAA
>CAJXEB010000075.1 GCA_913052585.1 uncultured Flavobacteriaceae bacterium
AAGTTTTTAGCTAAACCATTAGAATTATTTTAAAAAAAGATCCTTTTTAAAAAGTTATTAGTCCCCTATTTTTAATATTTATTTTTTAAATTTTTCATCTTTAATAAATTATAACTTATATTTACTATGCACGCATAGTATTTTTTGTGTATATTTGAAAAATGAAAGAAAAAACAATAGATTACCTTTTAAGATCCACTTGGATGGGTGTTACCAAAATGTACAATGAAGAGGCAGGTAAAAAAGGTAGTACTATGGCAACTGGGTTTGCACTTATTAGTATCGATCCAGATGAAGGAACTCCTTCTACTTCCTTAGGACCAAAAATGGGTATTGAAGCTACTAGCCTTTCAAGAACATTAAAAACCATGGAAGGAAAAGGACTTATAATTAGAAAACCTAACCCATTAGATGGTAGAGGTGTTTTAATTCACCTTACTCCTTTTGGTATTGAAATGAGAGAGTTTTCAAAAAAAGTAGTAATTGGATTTGATGAAGCAGTAAATAAAGCAGTTGATTCAGAAGAACTAAAAGCGTTTAAAAAAGTAACTAATACAATTTTGGAGTTAATTAACTCCAAAAAAATATACATACAAGATTAAATAGATTATCATATGTCTAAAAGAAGAATTAAAAAAGTAGCCGTAATTGGTTCAGGAATCATGGGAAGCGGTATTGCTTGTCATTTTGCAAATATTGGTGTTGAAGTTTTATTACTCGATATCGTACCTTTTTCTCTTTCTAAAAAGGAAGAAGCAAAAGGATTAACACTACAAGATAAAGTAGTAAGAAATCGTTTGGTAAATGATGCGCTTACTACTTCTATAAAATCTAAACCTGCACCTTTATATAACCTAAAGTTTGCTGATAGAATTACTACTGGTAATCTTGATGATGATATCCAAAAAGTAGCATCTGCAGATTGGATTATAGAAGTAGTGGTAGAGCGTTTAGATATTAAAAAACAAGTATTTGAAAAACTTGAAAAATATAGAACTCCTGGAACTTTAATTACTAGTAATACTTCAGGAATCCCAATTAAATTCATGAATGAAGGTAGAAGCGAAGATTTTCAGAAACATTTCTGTGGGACTCACTTTTTTAATCCTCCTCGTTATTTAAAACTTTTCGAAATCATTCCAGGACCAAACACATCTCCTGATGTATTGGACTTCTTTAATAGTTATGGTGAACAATTTTTAGGAAAAACCACTGTAATTGCAAAAGATACTCCTGCATTTATTGGGAATAGAATTGGTATCTATGGAATTCAAAGTCTTTTCCATTTGGTAAAAGAAATGGGACTTACTGTTGAAGAGGTTGATAAATTAACTGGCCCAGTAATAGGTAGACCAAAATCAGCAACATTTCGTACGGTTGATGTAGTAGGATTAGATACTTTAGTTCACGTTGCTAACGGAATCTACGAAAATTGTCCTGATGATGAAGAGCATGAAGTATTTAAATTACCTGCCTTTGTTAACACGTTAATGGAGAACAAATGGTTAGGAAGTAAATCTGGCCAAGGATTTTATAAAAAAGTTAAAGATGAAAATGGCAAGAGCCAAATCTTAGGATTGGACCTTGAAACTCTAGAATATCGCAAAGGAAAAAGAGCTACTTTCCCTACCCTAGAATTAACAAAAACAGTAGATAATGTAATTGATCGTTTTAAAATTTTAGTAGCAGGTAAAGATAAAGCTGGTGAATTTTATCGTAAGAATTTCTCTCTAATGTTTTCGTATGTTTCTAAACGAATTCCTGAAATATCTGACGAATTATACAAAATTGACGATGCTATGAAAGCTGGATTTGGATGGGAAAATGGTCCTTTCGAAATCTGGGATGCTATCGGAATTGAAAAAGGTATCGAATTAATGAAAGCCGTTGGAAAAGAACCAGCTGCTTGGGTGCCAGAAATGTTAGCCTCTGGAATTACTTCATTTTATACCATTAAAGATGGAGCAACCTATTATTATGATATTCCACAAAAGAAACATATAAAAATACCAGGACAGGATGCATTTATTATTCTTAATAATATTCGCAAATCAAGTGAAGTATTTAAAAACAGCGGATGTGTAGTTGAAGATTTAGGGGATGGTATTCTAAATTTAGAATTCCAAAGTAAAATGAATACTATTGGCGGCGATGTTTTAGCTGGATTAAACAAAGCTATTGACATTGCTGAAAAAGATTTTGAAGGATTGGTCGTTGGTAATCAAGGAGCAAATTTTTCGGTGGGTGCTAATATCGGAATGATTTTTATGATGGCCGTAGAGCAAGAATATGACGAACTAAATATGGCAATTAAATATTTCCAAGATAGTGTCATGCGATTGCGTTATTCATCAATCCCAACAATAGTTGCTCCTCAAGGAATGACTTTAGGTGGTGGATGTGAAATGACACTCCACGCAGATAGAGTAGTTGCTGCAGCTGAAAGTTATATTGGATTGGTAGAGTTTGGAGTTGGAGTGATACCCGGTGGTGGTGGATCTAAAGAGATGGCTTTAAGAGCCAGTGATTTATTCCATAAGAATGATGTAGAGCTAAATGTATTACAAGAATACTTTTTAACCATAGGAATGGCAAAAGTTTCCACTTCTGCTTATGAAGCATATGATCTTGGAATTCTAGAAAAAGGAAAAGATATTGTTATCGTAAATAAAGATCGTCAGATAGCAACCGCAAAAGCAGTGGCAAAATCAATGGCAAATTTAGGTTATACGCAACCTGCTATTAGAAAAGATGTTAAAGTACTTGGTAAGCAAGCTTTAGGTATGTTTTTAGCTGGAACAGATTCTATGGAAGCATCGAATTTCATCAGTGAGCACGATCAAAAAATTGCAAATAAATTAGCTTATGTGATGGCAGGTGGAGATTTATCAGAACCTACTTTAGTGACAGAGCAATACTTATTAGATATTGAGCGTGAAGCCTTTTTAAGTCTTTGTACAGAACGCAAAACCCTAGAACGAATTGAACATATGTTAAAAACAGGAAAACCTTTAAGAAACTAAAAAAATGAAACAAGCATATATAGTAAAAGCATATCGTACAGCAGTAGGTAAAGCACCTAAAGGAGTTTTTAGGTTTAAAAGAACAGATGAATTGGCAGCAGAAACAATTCAATTTATGATGAAAGAATTGCCTCAATTAGATAAAACTCGCATCGATGATGTCATTGTAGGTAATGCCATGCCAGAAGGATCGCAAGGTTTAAATATGGCTAGACTCATCTCTTTAATGGGCTTAGATTCTGTAGATATTCCAGGAGTAACCGTAAATCGTTTTTGTTCTTCAGGAATTGAAACTATTGGTATTGCTACCGCTAAAATTCAAAGTGGAATGGCAGATTGTATTATAGCTGGAGGTGCAGAAAGCATGAGTTCGGTTCCAATGACTGGGTTTAAACCAGAATTGAATTATGATGTTGTAAATGCTGGACACGAAGATTATTATTGGGGAATGGGAAATACAGCTGAGGCAGTTGCCAATCAGTTTAAGGTTTCTAGGGAAGATCAGGATGAGTTTGCATTTAATTCTCATATGAAAGCATTAAAAGCGCAAGCAGAAAATCGTTTTCAAGATCAAATAGTACCCATTACTGTTAATCAAACCTACCTAGATGAAAATGGAAAAAAAGCCTTAAAATCATATACGGTAACTAAAGATGAAGGACCTAGAAAAGGAACTAGTAAAGAAGCTTTAGCAAAATTACGCGCTGTATTTGCAGCGGGTGGTAGCGTAACTGCTGGTAATTCGTCTCAAATGAGTGATGGAGCAGCATTTGTAATGGTGATGAGCGAGGATATGGTAAAAGAATTAAATCTTGAACCTATTGCTAGATTAGTAAATTATGCAGCCGCAGGAGTTGAACCAAGAATAATGGGAATTGGACCTGTAAAAGCAATCCCGAAAGCGTTAAAGCAAGCTGGATTGAAACAAGATGATTTATCATTAATCGAACTTAATGAAGCTTTTGCTTCTCAATCTTTAGCAGTGATACGCGAATTAGATCTAAATCCAAATATCATAAATGTTAATGGAGGTGCTATTGCATTAGGACACCCTTTAGGTTGTACTGGAGCTAAACTTTCAGTTCAATTATTTGATGAAATGCGTAAACAAAATATGCAAGGAAAATACGGAGCGGTAACTATGTGTGTGGGTACTGGTCAAGGTGCTTGTGGAATATTTGAATTTTTAAACTAAATAAAATTAAGTCTCAAAAAATGGAAAACGAAATAATAAGAGGAGGACAATTCATCGTAAAAAATTCTAAATGTGAAGATATTTTCACTCCAGAAGATTTTACAGAGGAACAAAAGATGATGAAAGATGCTGTGATGGAATTTAATGATAGAGAAATTATTCCATTTAGAGATCGATTCGAAAATAAAGATTATGCTTTTACAGAAGAAGTAATGCGTAAAGCAGGTGCTTTAGGATTTCTAGGTGTTGCAGTTCCTGAAGCTTATGGTGGATTAGGAATGAGCTTTGTTTCTACATTATTAACTTGTGATTATATTTCTAGTGGTACAGGATCTTTTAGTACTGCATTTGGGGCACATACTGGAATTGGAACGATGCCAATTACTTTGTATGGTTCAGAAGAACAAAAACAAAAATACGTTCCAAGATTAGCTTCTGGAGAATGGTTTGGAGCATATTGCTTAACAGAACCTACTGCGGGAAGTGATGCTAATAGCGGACGGACAAAGGCGGTTCTTTCAGAAGATGCTACCCATTATAAAATTAGTGGACAAAAAATGTGGATTTCAAACGCAGGATTTTGTAAGCTATTTATTGTTTTTGCAAGAATTGAAGATGATAAAAATATTACAGGTTTTTTAGTTGAAAATGACCCTAGCAATGGAATTTCATTGGGTGAAGAAGAACATAAATTAGGTATTCACGCTTCTTCTACACGTCAAGTATTTTTTACAGATACGGTAGTTCCTGTTGAAAATATGCTTTCTGAACGTGGTAATGGCTTTAAAATTGCAATGAATGCGCTTAATATTGGAAGAATTAAATTAGCTGGAGCTTGTTTAGATTCACAAAGAAGAATTACATCTTATGCAATACAATATGCATCTGAACGTAAACAATTTAATACTCCTATCGCAGAATTTGGTGCTATCAAGTCTAAAATAGCTGAAATGGCAACCAACACTTATGTTGGCGAATCTGCTACCTATAGAGCTGCTAAAGACATTGAGAATAGGATAGAAATTAGACAAGCTGAAGGAGATACACATCAAATAGCAGAGTTAAAAGGAGTGGAAGAATTTGCAATTGAATGTTCTATATTAAAAGTTTCTGTTTCTGAAGATGTTCAAAGTTGTGCAGATGAAGGAATCCAAATTCTTGGCGGAATGGGGTTCTCAAAGGAAACTCCAATGGAATCTGCCTGGAGAGACGCAAGAATTACAAGAATTTATGAAGGGACCAACGAAATTAACAGAATGCTTTCTGTAGGAATGCTGATGAAAAAAGCAATGAAAGGTCATGTAGATTTATTAGGTCCTGCTCAAGCAGTAATAGGAGAACTTACTGGAATTCCATCTTTTGAAACACCTGATTATTCTGAGCTTCTTTCAGAAGAAAAAGCAATGGTTGAAAAATTAAAAAAAGTATTTTTAATGGTTGGTGGTGCAGCAGCTCAAAAGTTTGGTGCAGAATTAGAGGAGCACCAACAAGTATTATTGGCGACTTCAGATATATTGATTGAAATATATATGGCTGAATCTGCCATTTTACGTACCCTTAAAAACATAAAACGTTTTGGTGAAGATAGCCAGAAGGGACAAGTTGAAATGTCGCAATTGTATTTATATAACGCAGTAGATATTATACATCAAAAAGCAAAAGAAGCGATAGTTTCCTTTGCAGAAGGAGATGAGCAACGGATGATGCTGATGGGGTTAAAACGTTTTACAAATTATCAAAATCAGCCAAATGTGGTTGCATTACGTAGTAACATTTCAGAAAAGATTCAAAAAGAGAACAAGTATTACTTTTAAATTTAAGTTTAATTTTGGTTAGTTAGTTAGTTAGTTAAAAACCGTTTTTCATTAATTTGAAAGGCGGTTTTTTTTTAATATTTGATTGTGAAACTCGTTTAAAATTCTTTCTTATATTTAAGCAAATTATATTAAATGTTTAAATATCTAATTTCCTTAGTATTTCTTTTTACTTGCAGTTTATTGATTGCACAACCCAACACAGAAGTTTTTGTAATGGATTTAAAATTTTCAGAAAATGATTTTAACATAGAAAGCTTCAAAAACATTTCAAATAATCCGGGGTATGATAGTCAACCCTTTTTTATAGATAATGAGCAAATAGTATATGCTAGAACCTATTATAACCAAACAGATATTGCTAAATATCATTTAAAAAATGAATCACAAATTAATCTAAGTGAAACTAAAATTGGCGGAGAATATTCTCCTCAAAAAATCCCAAACAGTAATTACTACGCTGCTGTACGTCTAGATACAACAGGATTGCAACGGCTTTATAAATATGATTCAGACTCAAAGCAATACTCTTTATTATTTGGAAATTTACAAGTAGCTTATTTTTCTTTTTATGATCAAAACAGACTACTAACATCTGTTTTAAGTGGAGCGAATTTAGATTTAGTGTATTCAGATATCTCTAAAAAATCAAATGACACCCTATTAGTAAAAGTAGGAAGGTCCATTCATAAAGTTCCAAATACTATTAATACCATGAGTTATACATCGGTAAATGATGAAGGTAATATGGATATTTATCAGCTTGACATTACTACTTTAGAAAGTTTTTTTGTCAGTCAATTACCAATTGGAATTCAGGATCATATTTGGTTAAATGAAGCTACTTTATTAATTGGAAGTCTTGATAAATTATTTTTATTAGATTTATTTGGAAATGGAGATTGGAAACTAGTTGCAGACCTTTCAAAATACAATATAAAAGATATTACACGCTTGGCTATAAGTCCGGACGGTTCTAAATTAGCGATGGTAGCTGAACTGAAACCTGCAATTTCAAATAAATAAAAAACCAAATTCAAATAGATGCTATGAAACCTTTTATTTCAGTATTATTATTATTTATTTCAACAACCACAATAAGTCAAAACTTTACTAGACAAGATACTTTACGAGGAAGTATTACTCCAGAAAGAGCTTGGTGGGATTTAAAACATTACGATTTACAAGTGGAAGTAGATCTTGATACTAAACAAATACAAGGAAGCAATTTAATTAGCTATAAGGTGTTAAATGAAAATAATTCGATGCAAATCGATTTACAACCACCGATGATTATTGAAAAGGTTCTTCAAGACGGAAAGGAACTTTTATTTACTTCAGAAGGAAATGCTCATTTTATTCATATAGAAAAGGAACAAAAAATAGGCTCCAATTATAAAGTGACTGTTTACTTTTCTGGTAAGCCTCTTATTGCAAAAAATGCACCTTGGGATGGTGGCTTTTCTTGGGAAAAAGATTCTAATGGAAAGCATTTTGTTGCAACTTCTAATCAAGGAATAGGTGCAAGTATTTGGTGGCCAAACAAAGATCATTATTACGATGAACCTGATAATGGTATTGATTTTGACATTACTATTCCAAATGGATTAATGGCAGTAGCCAATGGAAGATTAGTAAATAAAGAAACTAAAAAAGACAAAACTACTTGGTCTTGGAAAGTAGTTAATCCCATTAACAATTATGGGGTGAATATAAATATTGGAGATTATATTCATTTTGGAAAAAAATACAATGGAGAAAATGGTTTCTTAGATATGGACTATTATGTCCTTAAAGAAAATAAAGCTAAAGCCAGAAAACAGTTTAAACAAGCCCCAAAAATGATGGAAGCTTTCGAGCATTGGTTTGGTCCTTACCCTTTCTATGAAGATAGTTTTAAGTTGGTGGAAGTTCCTTATTTAGGTATGGAACATCAAAGTAGTGTTACTTATGGAAATCAATATATGAATGGATATTTAGGAAGTGACTTATCTGGAACTGGCTGGGGATTAAAGTTCGATTTTATCATTGTTCATGAATCTGGTCACGAATGGTTTGCCAATAACATCACCCATATAGATGTTGCAGATATGTGGATTCATGAAGGGTTTACAGCCTATTCTGAAAACTTATATTTAAATTATCACTTCGGAAAAAAGGCTTCCTCAGAATATGTAATCGGTACTAGAAGTTCTATTCAAAACGATCGCCCAATTATAGGTGTTTATGAAGTAAATAAAGAAGGCAGTAGCGATATGTATTATAAAGGAGCGAACATTTTACATACTTTACGACAATTGATTGAAGACGATGAAAAATGGCGAAATATATTAAGAGGTTTGAATAAATATTTTCACCATCAAACCATAAGCAGTAAACAATTAGAAGAATATATTAGTGAAAAATCTGGTATTGATTTAACTGAATTTTGGAATCAATATTTACGAACAAGTCAGGTTCCAAAAGTAGAATATAAAGTTAGTAGCAATCAACTACGTTTTCGATATGTTTCTATTATAGAAAATTTTGATATGCCCGTAATAGCAATTATTAACGGAAAAGAAGAATGGATTTTCCCTACTGCTGAATGGAAATCAAAAGAAATTTCAAAAGAAATTAAAAGCATAGAAATTAAAAAAGATTTTTATGTGGAAAATTCTAAAATGGAATAAATGAATATTAGAGCCTATATTCAATTCTATAGAGACATCATACCTTTTGTATTAGTTTTCACACTACTATCAAAAGTATTATTTGGAAGTTTTCCAGCATTAATTATATTTCTTACCCTAGGAATTGGAATTGGGTTTTTAGCATATAGTTTACTAAAGAAAAAAGAATTCTATTTCTATTATAATTTGGGAATTACTAAATGGAAACTTTTTAAAAGTGTATTTTTAATAAATTTGATTGTTGGCACTCCCCTTCTTATTTTATTTTTTTTAACCTTATCATATATTTTTGGCGATTTTAGAATTACATAAAGTAGAGAAATCTTTTGGGGCTAAAGAAATACTTAAAAAAGTATCTTTTTCTTGTAGCACAGGAGAAATTTTAGGGATTTTTGGTAGAAATGGTTGTGGAAAATCAACACTCTTAAAAATGATTTTTGGAACCTTAGAAGCTTCAAAAATAGAAATGAGTTTCAACCACAAACTTTTAATTCCTTCTAAAGTTATTCTTCAGAAAAAAATTGCATACCTCCCACAACATTCATTTTTACCTTTCAATAGTAAAGTCAGGGATTTAATTCCTATATATTATCAAAGTCAAAAAGATCAAGATGCTATATTTTATGATTCTCAAATAGCCTTAATTAGTTCAAAAAAAATAAAAGAATTATCAATTGGGCAATTAAGATATTTACAAGTACTTCTAATTGGAAATTTAGATCGTGATTTTATACTTTTAGATGAACCTTTTTCAATGATTGATCCATTATATAAAGAAAAAATAAGAGAACTTCTCTTAAAATTAAAGCAAAAAAAAGGAATTATAATTACAGATCATTATTATGAAGATGTTTTAAATATTACTTCAAAAAACATCGTTATTAAAGATGGTATTAGCTCTCCAATAAATCATAAAGAAGACTTGAAGAAGATGGAATATCTTTCTAAAAATTCTTAATTTATTTTAAAACTGCTACGATTAAAAAGGACTTTTATATAAAGAGGAAACAAATTTTAAATTGAAATAGAATATCAAACTCAAGTATTGAAGTTTATAAAACAATAAGCATAGATAGTCCCTTTCAAATTATAGTATCTTTGCAAAAATTCTATGTAAATCGTTTCTATGCACTTTAGTGACCTTAATCTAAATAAACCTCTCTTAAAAGCTATTTTTGAGAAAAATTACGAAACTCCTACAGAGGTTCAACTACAAACTATTCCTTTAGTTTTAGCTAAAAAAGATGTGATTGCTTCGGCACAAACAGGAACTGGAAAAACAGCCGCTTTTGCGCTGCCTATTTTGCAATTATTGTTTCATCAACAAGATGCAAATAAAGAACAAAAAAACATTAGAGCTTTAATAGTAAGCCCTACAAGGGAGCTTGCAGTTCAGATTAACGAAGAATTCACGGACTACTCAAAATATACCAACCTAAGTTCTACAGTTGTATATGGAGGTATATCTATTGACGCTCAAAAAAAAGTACTTAAAAAAGGGGTCGATATTTTAATCGCTACTCCTGGAAGATTACTAGATCTTTGTAACCAAGAAATCGTCGATCTTAGTACTATTGAAATATTAGTACTCGATGAGGCAGATTTAATGCTAGATATGGGTTTTATAGATGACATTAAAAAAATAGACCTTTTATGTCCCAACGAAAAACAAGTATTATTGTTTTCTGCAACGATGCCTTCAAAAGTGGTTCATTTTGCTAAAAATCTTTTATCCAATCCGGAAATAGTAGAAGTAATTTCAAAAAAATCGGAAACAACTAAGGTAAAACAACTGTTATACTATGTGCCAAAGCCTAATAAAATAGAGCTTTGTTTGCATTTATTAAGAAATACTATAAAAGGGAATATCCTTATTTTTAGAAGAACTAGAAATGGAGTAGATAATTTAGAACAAACTCTTTTGAAAAATGGTTTTAAAGTAGAAACTTTACACGGAGAAAAAAGTCAGAACCTACGACAGAACGCATTAAATAAGTTCAAAAATAATGAGGTAAATATCTTAATCGCTACCGATGTTGCTTCCAGAGGTATTGATATTGAGGATTTAGATGTAGTAATTAATTTTGATCTTCCTAATATTTCTGAAACCTATGTACACAGAATTGGTAGAACGGGTCGTGCAGGGAAAAAAGGTACTTCTTATTCTTTCTGTTCGATAGATGAAAAAAAATATGTTGTTGACATTCAAAAAACAATTAAGCAAGCCATCCCTGTTGTAGAAGATCACCCTTATGCTTTACAACGAAAAGAGAAAGCTATCAACCTCAATAAAAAGAGTAATACTAAACAAAAAAGCAGTAATACTAAACATAAAAAAGGTCGGAAGTCAATAGCTTCAAAGAAAAATAAGAAGCGTTGGTATTAATAAATTCACTTAAAATTAATACGTTTTTTTCTTTAAACATTTTACATACCTAAACGGCACACTCCTTTTTAAAATTATATATTTGCGCGCCTTAAAAATACACAGAAATGCAAAGATTACTTAAAAATTTTACCTTCAATCCCAAAAACGATATCTTATCTGGTCTTACGGTTGCACTAGCCTTAGTACCCGAAGCAGTAGCATTTGCTTTTGTTGCAGGAATTGATCCATTAGTAGGACTTTACGGTGCTTTTATGATGGGAATCGTTACAGCAATATTTGGTGGTCGTCCAGGAATGATTTCTGGAGCTACTGGAGCTATGGCTGTAGTAATGGTTCATTTAATCCAAAAGGGAAATGAAGTTGGAATCGGACTAGAGGCTCCAATTGAAAATTTAGGCCTTCAATGGTTATTTATCACGTTACTTTTTGTTGGACTTATTCAGATATCAGCAGGAGTTTTTAGACTTGGTAAATTTGTTAGGTTAATCCCTCACTCTGTGATGATGGGTTTTGTTAATGGATTAGCAATTGTAATTTTCTTATCTCAACTAGGTCTATTTAAAGAGTCTGTAAATGGAGAAATGCAATGGATGGAAGGTTCAACGTTATTGGTAATGCTTGGCTTTGTTGGACTTACTATGGCTATCATGTTTTTATTGCCAAAGGTTACTAAAAAGGTTCCCGCAGCATTAGTTGCGATTATTGTAGTAGCAGCTATTACTATATTTGGAGATGTAAATGTGAGTACAGTTGGATCATTTATTACAGATGGTGGCGGTGATGGGCTACAAGGTTCATTACCTACTTTTCAAGCTCAAATTTTCGGATTATTTGATACGCTTTCTGGTAATTGGGATTTAATTCTTTCAACTGCAGTATTATTAGCGGCAGTAGGACTTATAGAGTCTTTAATGACCTTAAACCTTATTGATGATATGACCGAGACTCGAGGGTCAGGAAACAGAGAATGTGTAGCTCAAGGTGGAGCAAACATATTAAACGGATTATTTGGTGGTATGGGAGGTTGTGCGATGATTGGACAATCCATCATAAATGTAAATTCTGGTGGTCGAGGCAGGTTATCTGGAATTGTAGCTGCCATAGCCCTGTTAGGGTTTGTACTTTTTGGCGCTCCATTAATTGAACAAATACCAATTGCAGCTTTAGTGGGTGTAATGTTTATGGTAGTTATTGGCACGTTTGCTTGGAGTAGCTTTAGAATTTTACATAAAATTCCTTTAATGGGCGGATCGAAAGTAAGCATATTAGAAGCACCCGAGAATATGCGTATTTCCTCAGACAGATACATACATTGGATTCCAACAAAACCACAGCTGGGATTTAATAAAGTAATCTTGGAAATTAATGAAGACAAACTATTAAGATATATCGGTCAAACATATCGTAATTTTCTTCAATCAGTTGAAATATGTGTAAATGGTAAAAAAGTTAATCCAATTGATCCTCTGTTCTTGACTGCAGCAGG
>CAJXEB010000076.1 GCA_913052585.1 uncultured Flavobacteriaceae bacterium
GTTTCATTTTCTTTATCAAAAACCCAGTTACCACTACAGGAGAAACTAGGATAAGAAATTTTTATTTCGTTTTTATTTTTATAATCTAAAACTACTTGCCACGTTTTACCATTGTCTTCATATCCCTTTCCAGACCATTTTCCATTTAACCAACCTTTTTTTGTAGTATTTGTTTTTACCGTTCTTTTTCCAAGTTCCCAAGTACCTTCATATTTATTTCCATTAGCTTTTATAAAAACCCCTTCACCATGTTTTTTTCCTAATTTATAAGCTCCTATAAACTTTGAACCATTACTATATAAATACTCGCCTTTCCCATGAAACTTCCCCTCTTTCCATTCACCCTTGTAAGTGTCACCATCACTCCATTTATAGGTTCCAATGCCATTTTTACAATCCCCAGTACATTGAGAATAAGATGTAAAATTGAATAATAATAAAATAGTTAGAATAATTAATGTAGGTTTCATAAATTGAGGATAAAGGTTCTTTAAAAAAATAATATTCTTAATAAATATGATTATAAATCTATTCATTAAAAATATTTTGATAAAGGTAATTTAATAATTTTTTTTAAATAGATGAATGCTGTTTTATAATTAATATGATACAAAAATGCATCAGATCTCAACTTCTTACAATAGGGCAATTGCCGTATATTTAAAATTTTAGATGTGGAATCTCCTTTTTAATTGAATTAATTTTAGATTCTAAACCTTTAACAAACAGTAGATGCTCCTCACTATTAGGGTTGAATGGCTTGTGTTTTAAACCAGATTGAATTGCTGAAATAGTTTTTTGAAACGGCTCTGTTTTTGAAGAAATCCACGCTTTATTAAAGGCCTCCCAAATTATGGTAACAGCAGTATTATTGGGATGAATCATATCTTCTTTATAAAAACGATACGCTCTTAATTCATCCATCATCATCTCATAAGAAGGAAAATAAAAATGAGATATAGAATCCTTTAATACAACCTGATGAATGGCAGTTATCATATGAGACTTGCTTAAATTATTCTCAACAAAACCATCTTTTAAATGTCTTACCGGAGAAACTGTTATTATTATGGAAGCTTTCGGGTTATTTTCTTTTATTAATGAAAGTATATTTGAGAGCGAACTTGATATATCACGTACAGAAAGCAATTCTTTTTCAAATTCCTTTTGTGGTATTTTAAAGCAATTTGCAACAAGCTTTTGAGTCTTTATAAATCGATACACCCAAGCTGTTCCATAGGTTAAAACGATATGGGTTGAGTTTAATAAATACTCTTTTAATTCCGCTAACTTAGTATTTATTAAATCTAGAAAAACTTTTTTATTTGTTGCATTTATTGAAGAATGCATCTCAAAACTATACCACCGGTCATTTTTAAAAAATATATCTTGCTCAGTAAACAAATTATTTTGTAGTGCTCTTTCTATAATATTCTCAACAGCTATTGGATGAAACAAAATGCCAAACGGATTTTGCAAGGTTTGAAACTTTACATAATTCAGCTTTTCTCCAATATTTTCTACAAAACAAGATCCTAATAAAACTATTTTAGAATCATAGTCTATCTTAGGTTCATTTGAAGTTATCGGTATTTTAGTTTGAAGTTTCATATGTATTTCAACAAAAGCTAAAAATTTAATGCTTTAAGAAATATAAACTTTTCCTTTACTTAAAGCTTCACTTAATCCATCTGGATTTTTACCTCCAGCAGTAGCAAAGAAAGGCTGACCTCCACCTCCACCTTGGATATACTTCCCTAGTTCTCTAATAATTTTTCCTGCATCTAATTGTTTTTCAGCGACTAGATTTTTAGAAATATAGCAAGTTAAAAATGCCTTTCCATTAGATTCAGTACCAATTAATAAAAATAAATTTTCAATTTTATTCCCTAGATCATTTGCTAAGTCTTTTACACTATTCTGATCTAAATCAAGTTTTTTAGCTAAAAAGTTAACACCGTTAATTAATTCCATTTCATTTACCAATCCAGCAGCAGCAATTTTAGCTTTTTCTTTTAATAATTGCTCCACTTGTTTTTTAAGTTTATTGTTATCTTCAATTAAGCTTAAAATTGTTTCAACTGGCTTTTTAGAATTTTTCACCAATTCTTTAATTTGGAATAATGCTCTATTGTTCTCGGAAAATTGTGTTTTCATGGCATCTCCTGTAATTGCTTCTATTCGTCTAATTCCAGAAGCAATGGCACTTTCTGTTTGAATTCTAAAATACCAAAGGTCACTTGTGTTTTGTACGTGAGTACCACCACAAAGCTCAACAGATTGTCCAAATTGGATTGCCCTTACTGTATTTCCATATTTTTCACCAAATAAAGCTATAGCTCCTTTTTCTTCGGCAGTTGCTTTAGGAATATTTCTAAACTCCTGTAATGGTAATTTATTTTCAATTCTAGCATTTACAAAATCTTCTACATACGTAAGCTCATCAATAGTTAATTTTGAAAAATGAGAAAAATCAAATCGCAAATGTTTTGAATGTACTGCAGATCCTTTTTGCTCAACATGCTCTCCTAAAACTTCTCTTAAAGCTTGGTGTAAAAGGTGTGTAGCCGTATGATTACAGGCAGTTCTAAATCGCTGCTTTTCATCTACAACAACATTAAAAAATCCCGTAGGGTCTTTTGGTAAAGATTTTGCGAAATGAATTATTAAATTATTCTCTTTTTTAGTATCAATTATGTAAACAGTACTTCCATCACTTTTTTCTAAATAACCTTTATCACCAACTTGTCCACCTCCTTCAGGATAAAAAGGAGTCATATTGAAAACTAACTGGTACATATCTCCATCTTTTTTTGAAGTAACTTTTCTGTACCTAGTTATTTTTATTTTTGCCGATAATGTGTCGTATCCAATAAACTCTTCTTCTTCATCATCTTCGAATAAAATTACCCAATCATCAGTTTCTACAATTGAAGCAGCTTTTGATCTGTCTTTTTGTTTTTTTAGTTCAACTTCAAATTCTTCCTCATTTAGGGTCAGTTCTTTTTCAGAAAGAATTAATGCGGTTAAATCGATAGGAAAACCATAGGTGTCAAATAATTCGAATGCTTTTTTTCCTGAAACTTCTGTTCCTCGTGTATTTTTTATAATTCCATCTAATAATACCAATCCTTGATCTAATGTTCTTAAAAAAGAATTTTCTTCTTCTTTTATAACATTGGTAATTAGTTGCCTTTCTTTTTTTAGCTCCGGGAAATAATCGCCCATTTGTTTGGCTAGAACGGCTATCAATTTATAAATAAAAGGTTCTTTAGTATTTAAAAAAGTAAAACCATAACGTACAGCCCTTCTTAAAATTCTTCGAATAACATAACCTGCACCTGTATTAGATGGTAACTGTCCGTCAGCAATAGAAAATGCAACAGCACGAACGTGGTCTGAAATCACTCGAATAGCAATATCTACATCTTCATTTACACCATATTTATTATTTGTAATTGTTTCAACTTCTTTTATTAAAGGAATAAAAACATCGGTATCGTAATTTGACTGAACATTTTGCATCACCATACATAAACGCTCAAATCCCATTCCTGTATCTACATGTTGAAATGGTAATTTTTCAAGACTACCATTAGCTTTACGATTGAATTCCATAAAAACAAGATTCCAAATTTCTACCACTTGCGGATGGTCCATATTTACCAAACTTTTACCAGAAACTTTAGCTTTATCTTCCGCAGATCTTATATCTACGTGAATCTCAGAACAAGGTCCACAAGGTCCTTGAGCGCCCATTTCCCAAAAATTATCATTTTTATTTCCGTTTATTATTCTGTCCTCGTCAACAAATTCTTTCCAAAAATCAAACGCTTCTTGATCAAAAGTTAGTCCGTCTTCATCAGAACCTTCAAAAACACTAACGTATAAACAGTCTTTATCAATTTTAAGCTCTTTTGTTAAAAACTCCCAAGCCCAAGTAATAGCATCTTTTTTAAAATAATCACCAAAACTCCAATTTCCTAGCATTTCAAACATAGTATGGTGATAAGTATCTTTACCAACCTCTTCTAAATCGTTGTGTTTTCCAGAAACACGTAAACACTTTTGGGAATCTGTAACACGTTTATTTACTGCTTTTTTTTGACCTAAAAAATATTCTTTAAAAGGAACCATCCCTGCATTTACAAACATTAAAGTTGGATCATCTTTAATTACCATAGGCGCTGACGGCACTATTGAATGTGATTTCGATTTAAAAAAATCTAAATATCTGGAACGTATTTCCTTTGAAGTCATAAGTTAATTTTTTAATAACAAGCCTAATTAGGGGGTTTCTTGCACAATTTCTATATTTGTGTTTCGTTTTTGATTGTAATCAGTTTCCCCAATGAGCAAAAATAAGATTTTTTAACGTATGGCTAAAGTAAAATATTACTACGATAGTGATACCTTATCGTACAGAAAATTAGAATATAAAAAAGGTAGAAAAACTAAAATTTTCTTTCTTAGTTTATTAGGCATGTTATTAAGTGGTTTTATGCTACTTATCATCTATTTAAACATCCCATATATTGAAACTCCAAAAGAAAAAGCTTTAAAAAGAGAGCTTGTTAATATGGAGTTACAATTTGAGTTATTAAATAAAAAGATGGGGCAAGCTCAAAGAGTTTTATCTGAAGTTGAAGAACGAGATAATACAATTTATAGAGTTTATTTTGAAGCAAATCCAATTTCTGAAGAACAACGAAAAGCAGGTTTTGGAGGAGTTAATCGCTATAAAAATTTAGAAGGTTTTGATAATTCAAATTTAATTATAAGTACTAGCAAAAAAATAGATATTATAACTAAACAAATTGTTGTGCAATCTAAATCTTTAGATGAAATAGCAATACTTGCCGAAGAAAAAGAAAAATTATTAAAAGCCATTCCTACAATTCAGCCCGTAAAAAATGAAGATTTAACGCGTATGGCTTCTGGCTTTGGATATCGATCAGATCCATTTACAAAAGCTAGAAAATTCCACAAAGGAATGGATTTTTCAGCTCCAAGAGGCACTCCAATTTATGCAACAGGTAATGGTGTTGTAAAGAGGGCTGATAGACGCTCATCTGGATATGGCCGTCACGTTAGAATTGATCATGGATTTGGATATGTTAGCTTATATGCACACCTTTATAAGTATGCTGTTAAAAAAGGACAAAAAGTCAAACGTGGTGATTTAATTGGCTTTGTAGGAAGTACTGGCAGGTCACAAGCACCACACTTACATTATGAAATATTTAAAGATGGGAGAAATTTAAATCCTATTAATTTCTATTACGGAAACCTTACTCCTGAAGAATTTGCTGAATTACTAAAAGTTGCAGGACAAGAAAATCAATCATTAGATTAAATGAAAATAGAACTACCTGAAAAAAGATATTATGGAATTGGAGAAGTTGCTAAAGCATTTTCTGTAAATAACTCTTTAATACGTTTTTGGGAAAAAGAATTTGATGTAATCAAGCCTAAAAAAAATGCAAAAGGTGACCGCAAATTCACACCTGAAGACATTAAGAATTTAGAACTCATATACCATCTAGTTAAAGAACGTGGTTTTACGCTTGAGGGCGCAAAAACACATCTTAAAGAAAATAAACACAAAACAATAAGTAATTTTGAGATTATCAGAAAATTAGAAACTGTAAAAACCGAATTACTTAAAATTAAAGACCATTTATAATCCCCTCTATTTCTTCCTTATATAAACCGTAATCGGTACTCCATGAAAATCGAATTTCTCACGTAATTTATTTTCGAGAAATCTTTTATAAGGATCCTTTACATATTGAGGTAAATTAGCGAAAAACGCAAAACTTGGATACGGAATCGGTAATTGCATACAATACTTAATCTTTACATATTTTCCTTTATATGCAGGTGGGGAATACGCTTCAATGATGGGAAGCATTACCTCATTAAGTTCACTAGTTTTAATTTTTTTACTTCTATTTTTAAATACTTCAACAGCAGTTTCAATTGCTTTAAAAATACGTTGTTTTGTAAGTACCGAAATAAAAATTACTGGTACATCAGTAAAAGGCTCGCATTGTGACCGAATTATTTTCTCAAATTCTTTTACACTTTTGTGATCTTTTTCAACTAAATCCCATTTGTTTACTAAAACAACAACTCCTTTATTATTTTTTTGAGCTAGCCAAAATATTTTTTGAACCTGACCGTCAAAACCTCTTGTAGCATCCAGAACAAGAATTGCAACATCACAATGTTCGATAGCTCGAACACTTCTCATTACAGAGTAAAACTCTAAATCTTCTTTAACTTTACTTTTCCTACGAATTCCAGCAGTATCTACTAAGTTAAACTCAAAACCGAATCGGTTATAATGAGTATCAATACTATCTCTAGTAGTACCAGCAATATCAGTTACAATGTATCTATTCTCTCCAATTAACGCATTAATAAATGAAGACTTCCCAGCATTAGGTCTCCCAACAACAGCAAAACGAGGTAATTCACTTTCCTCTTCAACTTCTTCTTCTTCAGGAAGTACCTTTATTAAATCATCAAGTAATTCTCCAGTACCACTACCGTTAATACTAGACATGATATAGTATTTTTCAAATCCAAGCGAATAAAACTCAACAGCATCATCGGTTCTTTTAGCACTGTCAACTTTATTAACAACTAAAAAAATAGGTTTTGCGCATTTTCGTAAAAGCTTAGTAACGTCTTCGTCCATACCAGTAACTCCAGAAACAACATCCGTCATAAATATAATCGCATCGGCCTCATCAATAGCTAGTTCAACTTGCTTATCAATTTCCTCTTCAAATATATCATCACTTCCAACTACATATCCTCCCGTATCTATTAAAGAAAAAACTTTCCCATTCCAATCACTTTTTCCATAATGACGGTCCCTGGTAACACCACTAACAGCATCTACAATTGCTTCTCTACGTTGAATTAATCTATTAAATAAAGTAGATTTCCCTACGTTTGGTCTTCCTACAATGGCTACTATACTCATATCGTTTTTATTGGCTGCAAAGGTAGGCTTTACTATTTGAAGAAAAAACTCTAAATCACACTCTAATTTCACCCCATATGAGCCTAGAAAACGAAATAATATTTAGACCCAGATTTAAACTTGAGATTAATAAAAATAACGAAAAAACCTTAAAAACCATCGGAAACACTAAAGAGTCACAAAATAAATTTATAGTTTCAAGAATTGATAATCACGTTTTTATTCAGATTCTAAATACAGATTAACATTTTTGACCTCCACAATTACACCTTGAGATTGATGAGCTAGACGCTACAAAAAGCGAATTGAAGGAATTATTTGAAACAAAATCTTCCGTTTGGACTATGTTTATATTTTTTCATTTTGCAGTAATTGGGCTTTTTGTAATTGTTGGAGATTGACCTTATTCTAATTTGGTTTTTAAAAACTATTGATTGTACCCAAATCGTTTTAACTGCCTATCGTTATTACGCCAGTTTTTATTAACCTTAACGTAAAGTTCCATATGAACTTGTTTACCAAAAAACTTCTCTAAATCTTTTCTAGCTTCAACTCCTACCCTTTTAATAGCTGTTCCTTTATGTCCAATTATAATTCCCTTCTGGGTTTCTCTTTCGACCATAATCACACTTCTCATTCGGATAATAGTTTCCTCTTCAAAAAACTCTTCAGTATCTATCTCTACAGAATAAGGAATTTCTTTTTTGTAATGAATTAAAACTTTTTCACGAATAATCTCATTAACAAAAAACCGCTCTGGTTTATCTGTTAATTGATCTTTAGGATAAAATGCAGGAGACTCTGGTAGTAATGAAATTATTTGTTGAAACACTTCTTTAACACCAAAATTCTCAAGTGCAGAAATAGCAAATATTTGAGCGTTTGGAACTTTTTCCGACCAAAGTTTCATAGCATCTGAAAGCAATTTTTCATTTCCTATATCAATTTTATTAATAAGCAATAAAACTGGAATTTTAGCAGCAGTTATTTTATTAAAAAAAGCTTCATCTTTTAATTCTTTTTCTCCTAATTCTACTAAATAAAGTAGCACATCGGCATCTTCGAAAGCAGATTTCACAAAACCCATCATACTTTCTTGTAACTGGTATGCAGGTTTGATAATCCCAGGAGTATCGCTCAATATCATTTGAAAATCCTCTCCATTTACAATGCCTAAAATACGATGTCTTGTAGTTTGTGCCTTAGAAGTAATAATCGATAACCGTTCCCCAACAAAGGCATTCATTAAGGTACTTTTACCAACGTTTGGATTTCCAATTATATTAACGAAACCTGCTTTATGTGCCATATAGTAATTTTTGGCAAAGATAAACTAAACTCTGGTTTTACTCCTAGACCGATCACACAAAACTAAGCGGTCGGTAAGAGCAACATTTAAGCTTTGCACCGAAAAATATTTTACAAAAAATTATTTTTAAATGGCACTTTTTAGATAACTAATATCTAATTTATTAAATGAAAAGATTCTTTTTGTTAACTTAGTGGCTAAATACAATTTTCATTACTTTTTGAAGAATTAAAACATATATATGATTTCAAAATTTACAATTTTATTTTTATTGATGAGTTCTTTTTTTTTAGATGCTCAAATTCAAGAATTATCTTTTGGCACTGAGGATACCTTTGAAATTATGACTTGGAATATTGAACATTTTCCGAAAAATGGACAAACAACAGTTAATTATGTTTCAGAAATTATTGAAGCTTTAGATGTTGATTTAATTGCCATTCAAGAAGTAGAAAATATTAATTATTTTGAACAAATGGTTGGTAGTTTGAGTTCTTACAATGGCTACCTTGAATCTTCATGGTTTGCTGGACTGGCTTATATCTATAATCCAGAAGTTATAGAAATAAACGATATCTACGAAATTTACACCTCTTCTCAGTACTGGAGTTCTTTTCCTAGAGCTCCCATGGTGATGGATTTAAATTATCTGAATAATAGAATTATTGTAATTAATAATCATTTAAAATGTTGTGGTGATGGTAATTTAGATATTACCAATTCAAACGATGAAGAAACCAGAAGGTATCAAGCAAATTTATTGCTAAAGGAATTTATTGATTCTAATTTTCCGAATGAAAATGTTGTTATGTTAGGAGATTTAAATGACGACATAACCGATGCTACTCAAAACAACGTTTTTCAGATGTTTTTAAATGAGTCTAACAACTATTTATTTACCGACATTGATATTGCTTCCGGAAGTAGCTCAAATTGGTCCTACCCGTCTTGGCCTTCACATTTAGATCACATAATGATAACGAATGAATTGTTTGATGAATTTGAGCATAACGATTCTGAAATAGCTACCATTAAAATTGATGAATACCTTACTAACGGTTGGTCTGAGTATGATGAAAACATTTCAGATCATCGCCCAGTGGGATTAAAATTAAAAATTGATTTAAATTTAGACCTTATTGATATATCTAATTCGAAACTTAAGTTTTATAATACTCCCAATCCTTTTCAGTCAGAAACTATCTTAAATTTTAATAGCTTTACTGAAACCCAAGAAATAGAAATTTTTAATATAAACGGACAGAAAGTTTCGTCTATTAAGAATCTTATGGGTAAAACTTCCATAAAATGGAATACTAAAGGATTTCCTAATGGAATTTATATTGCAAAATTAATAAGAAACAATTATCAAGTTTCGACCACCAAACTTGTATTAATGAATTAAATAAAAATTGATTTTATGAACCCTTTCCATCTAGCCATACCTGTTTCAAACTTATCAAAATGTAGTGAATTTTATAATAAAGTACTAGAATGTAAAAAAGGTAGAAGCTCTGAAAATTGGGTAGATTTTAATTTTTTTGGTCATCAATTGGTGATTCATCAAAAACCAGCTTTTGAAATAAATGAAAAACACATTTCTAATCCAGTAGATGGTCATGAAGTACCTGTTCCACATTTTGGAGTGGTTTTAGAATGGGAACAATGGGAGAATTTAGCCAAAAAATTAAAATTAAATAATATTGAATTTATTATCGAGCCTTATATTCGGTTTAAAGGTAAGGTTGGCGAACAAGCAACTATGTTTTTTATGGATCCTGAAAATAACGCTCTAGAATTCAAAGCTTTTAAAAATATCGACCATCTTTTTGAAAAATAAAATCTTATTTTTAATATAGAAATTAATATCCAATATGTACACAAAAAAAACTTATTCCATTTTTCAAATGGTAATATGGACGCGTTTTGAAACACTTTTATTTCTAATTATTATTACATTAAGTGTTTCTGCCTATTTTTTTTTCGATTTAATATGGCTACGAATTCCTTGGACACCTTTGGCTTTAATAGGTACAGCAGTAGCCTTTGTTATTGGATTTCAAAATAATGCTGCTTATAGTAGAATTTGGGAAGCAAGAAAAATCTGGGGAGGAATTGTAAATACCTCAAGAACTTTTGGAGTATTTATACAAGATATGGTTACCAATGAACACAATAAAACTCCTGTAAATGAAACAGATTTACAAAAAGAGATAAAAACATTAACCTATAGACACATTGCGTGGATGACGGCTTTACGTCATGCTATGAGAGAAATTAGACAATGGGAAACTTCCATAAAACACAAAACTAACAATGAATGGGACATACGTCCTCCAGAACATGATTCCTCCTTAGATAAGGATATTAAACCGTATATATCTGAAAGTGATTTTAAGTATATCATGAGTAAAAACAATAAACAGACTGCGGTTTTATATTTGCAATCGAAACATTTAAAATTCTTAAAAGAAAAAGGAATTATATGGGAATTTTCTTTTTTAGAATTGGAAGGTGTAATTCAAGAACTATTTAGTCTACAAGGAAAGAGTGAACGAATTAAAAACTTTCCTTACCCAAGACAGTTTGCTACTTTAAACCATTTATTTATGTGGACTTTTGTACTCTTATTACCCTTAGCATTGGTTCCTCAATTTGCAGATATTGGAAAGGAAGTAAGTACTTATAATCCATTTATTGGAGAATATTTTATTTGGTTTACCATTCCGTTTTATGTAATTGTTGCCTGGGTTTTTCATACTATGGAACGGATAGGAAGAACCGGTGAAAATCCTTTTGAAGGAACCCCTAATGATGTACCTATTTCTACAATTGCAAGAGGAATTGAAATTGATTTAAGGCAAAACCTAGGAGAATCTGATGAGGAAATTCCAAATCAATTTCCTTCAAAATTAAACACTCAGTTTTAAAACATATTCCAACATGAAAAAAGAAAACAAATTAGCTGTTGGAATTTTAATAGGAATGACAATTGGTGTTGTAATAGGAGTCATTACTGATAATATTGGATTATGGATAAGTTTAGGGATTTCTATTGGAGCAGCGATTGGAATTACCTTCAAGCAAATGGATAAAAATGATAAAGGCGATAATCCTGATGAGTAATTATAATAAAATATTTGTTTAAATTACGTATTTCTTTGGTGGCTTCATAGACATTCATTTCAGCAATTGAATGTATATCAATCGATAAGCGTGTAAAACAAAAAACGCATCACTTTAAAAGTGATGCGTTTTTACTTAGTAGCGGGAACTGGACTCGAACCAGTGACCTTCGGGTTATGAGCCCGACGAG
>CAJXEB010000077.1 GCA_913052585.1 uncultured Flavobacteriaceae bacterium
TTGAATTTGTCATTTTAACATAATTTCTTTCATTTTCGTCGCTTGCCTTATCAAACGTTGCGTTTATATATTTTCCTGACTTATAAAATATTTGATCAATTTTTCCAGAAGAAGGAACTCTATTAACGTGACAGTCAAAAACATTCATAAAAATACTCACTCTTGTAAACTTTTTGTTTTCTAAACCCAATTCAATTGGACCATTTACTTCAGTAATCTGCGAAACAACACCATCTGCAACGCTAAGCAAATAATTTTCATCATCTTTACTTACCCTTTCTATTGAAATATTTGAATTGTAAATTTTATTGAATTCAGATACAGTCATCCCTGCTAATTCATTTTCCATATTATACTTTGCGATCCATCCATTTGTTTTAGGTTTATCGGAAAAAATATTTTCAGTAATTCTCATTTTATTTCTGTCATATATATCTGGAAACTTTTCATAATCATCTTGTTTTATCTTTTTTATTGGATTTATTGTAAATTCTATTTGGTCTATTGCGCCATTTAAAGGTGTTACTTTAACATATAATACAACTTGTTTGACACCACCAATACTTCTATAATAGTCTGTTCTAATTCTATTTATTTTAATATCTGCTGCCTCATAAAATTCTTTTTGAACAACATTTTCATAATGAACTTTAATAGAATCAACTTTTAAAAGAGTTGAAAGGTATTTATTACTCCATTCTTTCTCCCATTCTGACATAAGAAGAGAGCTTTTATCATCATTTTTTCAAAAATCATTATACTCTAAAACATCCCCATATGTAATGTGCCGGTATTTATTTTCAATTTCTTTTTTTAATATTTTTAATTCTTTAAAATTATCAAACCAATCACTATTTATATCTGTAAATTCTTCTTTTAATTCTTCTTTTCCCTCAACTGATAGTGTTTCGAATATTGAAATATCATTTGGATTCCCACAACTAATTGTAGTTATTACTATTAATGCTAGTAATACTTTTTTCATATTGTTTGTTTTAGGTTTTGGCTTGTGAATTTAGGCTTAAAAATTTTTATATATAATGATAATTGTTTAATGATTGATAATGCAAAACTACTCACTACTACGATTGATTAATTATGGAAACCACATAAAAAAAGCAACCGTTTAAGATTGCCTTCCTTTGGTTAATTGAACAACCATTTAAATAGTAGAAATAAACCGTATGCCGATGAAACAATAACTATTGCACACAAGCCTTCCAATAAACTTTCGTATCCTCGTTTTAAATCTGGATTTCTCATTTGAATTGATGTGATTAATGGTGTATATTCTATTAAGTTTAGTAAATTACTTTATACTATATCAAAAACAGTTATTAAAGCAAACACTAAACCAATTATTGCTAACCAAAAGAAGAATTGTAAATTCTTTTTAATGCTTTCTAATTTGGCATTTCTATTTTTACTTGATATTAGATTTAAAGCCATTAATAGTTTTACTTCATCATCTTCATCATCTTTATAATCTTCTAAATTGATAGGGTTTTCTTACAAGTAATTTACGTTGTATTCGTTAATCTGTATTCTGTTTTTCATTTTAGGATTTTTTATTATACATAAACTTACTGTATACTACTTTCTTAAAATGTGACATTTGATAAATCAAAACTACTCACTTTTACGATTAATTAAGTGCGGGAAACCGTAATAAAAAAAGGCTACCGAAACGATAGCCTTTTAGATAAAAATATAGCGGTTAGTTATAAATTTTTAAAGTGTAAACACTAGCTCACAGCTTGTGGTACAAACTTAATATTATTTGTTTAATGTTCTATTAGGAAAAAACCCCTATTATTGAGGGGGAAAACCCCTTTTTTTTAAAAAAGCCCACTTATTAATTATTTAACCAATTTAAATAATGAAGAGATCAGTAAATTTAATAATAGCTACAATTTTGGTATTGCTTTTTAGCTCTTGTCAAAATGCAGACAAGAAAGCAACTGCGACAGAAGTTAAATATTCAGGAGCCTTAAAAGCTATTATGTCAGGTAGCATTCAATCGGTAATTAATTTAGATAGTCTTTCAGCCAAAAAACAGCTATATGCCCTTGGTGCTGTGGAAAATCTAGAAGGTGAAATCCAAATATTTGATAGTAAACCAAGCAATAGTTTTGTGGTTGATAGCACTTTGAAAATTATAGATTCATACCAGCTAAAAGCAGCTTTATTGGTGTACGCTGAAGTTGAAGAATGGGACTCTTACGAGATTTCAAATATTACTACAAAAAGCGATTTAGAAGAGAAAATTTTTGAAACAGCTAAAAGTAAAGGGATAAACATAGAAAAACCCTTTCCATTCTTATTAGAAGGCACCATATCTTCATTAGATTGGCACGTTATTAATTGGAAACAAGGTGATACTATTCATAATCATAAAAAGCATAAAGAGGCAGGGTTAAATGGCATATTGAGAAATACAGGTGTCGAAATATTAGGATTTTACTCCACAAAACATAAAGCAGTTTTTACGCATCATACTACTAATATGCATATGCATTTTAAAACAAATGATAATAACATTGCTGGACACATTGATGATTTACAATTAGATAATCAATTAATACTAAAATTACCAAAACAATGAAACATACCTATAAGATTGAAGGAATGACTTGCAATAATTGTAAAGCTTCCGCAGAAAAATATTTATCCGCATTAGAACACATAACTAATGTTTCTGTTCATCTTGAAAATGGAGAAGCAGAAGTGACAATGGATAAACACATTACAACTAACGTATTACAAAATTCATTGCCAGAAAAATATACTTTATCCGAAAAGGATGAAAAAAATGTGTTTTCATCTAATATGGTTGTTGATGAAGAAAAAACTAAACTACAACAGTTAAAGCCATTATTGCTCATCATTTTTTATATCACAACAGCAAGTGTATTGCTTCATTATAAAGATTGGTCTTGGAGTGAATTTATGCTTGACTTTATGGGCTTATTCTATGTTGTATTTGGTTTCTTCAAAATGTTAGACTTAAAAGGATTCCCTGAATCATTTAAAATGTACGACCCATTAGCGAAACGTATTCCCATTTATGGATGGATTTATCCTTTTATAGAAACTGCTTTAGGTTTAATGTTCTTAATGCGATTTGAAGTTAGTATAGCTTTGGTTGTTACACTTGTCGTATTAGGAATAACAACTATTGGAGTAACAAAAGCACTTTTAGATAAAAAATCTATACGATGTGCTTGTTTAGGAACAGCTTTGAAATTACCGATGACAGAAGCAACATTTATAGAAAACACCATTATGATTATAATGGCAGTGCTAATGCTATTAAACATATTTTAAAATGAAAATATATAGCTCACACAGTAATATTTGCTTTAGGATTGCTTTTAGGGTAGATACTTTTGGCTTTAGCTAATAATGAAATAACCAATGGCACATTTACGGTAGATGGAGCAGCTCAATTAAAAGACAAGTAATCAGTCCTTATTTTGGTGATGCAATGCTTATTTGTGGAGAAGTAAAACAAGTAATAGAATAATTAAAATTCAATAATAAGTAGTAGTTTCGAAAAAAAAACGATGAAAACTATCTTTAAATTTATCTTCTTATTTAATGTGTCATTATTAATGTCACAAAACTATCAATCTGCAGAAAGCGTTGAATACGATTCTGTAAATAGTCAATGGTTAGTTGCAAATGGCTCAAGTATTATTGCCGATGATGGAGAAGGTAATTTAAGTTTTTTTGGAATTGGAAATGCTTCTCATGGAATGGAAGTGCTTGGCAATACTTTGTTTGCTGTTGCATCAAATGCGATTAAAGGGTATGACTTAACGAGTGAAGAGGAAGTAATGAATTTACAAATTCCAGGTGTAAGTTTTCTAAACGGCCTAACTAATGACGGATCAAATACTTTATACGTAACTGATTTTAGCGCTGGAAAAATTTATTCCATTGATGTTTCAGATTTATTAAACCCAACTTTTACTGAAATTGTATCAAATACCGAAGGAACACCAAACGGCGTATTGTTTGATGAAGATAATAACCGACTGTTATTTGTAACTTGGGGAAACAATGCAAAGGTTAAAGTTGTAGATTTAAGTAATAATATGGTTTCAACAATCATTACTACAAGCCTATCAAATATTGATGGTATTGATGATGATAATGATGGTAATTATTATATTTCTTCTTGGTCACCTGCTAGAATCACAAAATACAACAATGACTTTTCAGTTTCTGAAATTGTTGATACTCCAAACTTAAATGCTCCTGCCGATATTGGGTATAGTAAAAGTACAGATGTGCTGGGAATTCCGATGGGATCTTCTGTGATATTTGTAGACTTAACGGTGTTATCGGTTACAGATGAAGATGCCAATCCGTTTGATTATCTAATTTCTTCCAACCCAATAAATGAATTATCGTATTTGCAATTTTCTCTGAATGATGTTGAAACTGTAACGATAAGCATTTATAGTTCTATAGGAAAACTAATAAAGACAGTAGTGAATGAAGAAAAATCTACAGGAACACATCAAGTTTTACTTTCGGAATTAAAATTATCTAGCGGAATATATTATTCTAAACTTAGCACAAAAAGCGGTGTTTCTATTGTTAAAAAATTGATGGTTAATTAAAACAGTTTAACTCAAGTATGCGTTCTAAAGCCACTCCTCTTGAAGCTTTTATTAAAATATGTTTATTCTTTATAGATGTTTTATAAAGGGATGTTTTTAGTTCTTCAAAGTTTTTAAATTTATAAATAGTGGAGGCATTGACTTTTGTTTTATTGAAATTTTCTCCGATAAGATAACTCGTTCCTGTATAGCTATTTTCTAAATAAGAAACAATGTTTTGATGTTCCATTTCAGCAGCTGGACCCAACTCAAACATATCGCCTAGAAAGACTGTTTTGTGCTCTCCTTTGGATTGTATGAAATTTTCTAATGCAGCCATCATACTTGATGGATTGGCGTTGTAGGCGTCTAGAATAATTTTATTAGTGCCTTTTAATAGTAATTGTGAACGATTGTTTGAGGGAATAAAATCTTCAATCGCTGCTTTTATATTTTCTGTTGTTACCTTAAAATACTGTCCAATTGTAATTGCAGCAGCAATATTGTTATAATTATACTGCCCAATTAAGTGACTTTGTATGTTTGTATTTTGATAACTAAGTAAAACTTCGTTGGAGGCATCTAATAATTTTATATTACAATTTTGAAGTTCGTTTCCAAAAGTATATTTGTTAATTCCTTCAGAATGACTCCATTGTTTTTTATCATTAAAATTGACAAAAACAGTTTTGTCATTCCTTTTTAAATACCGGTACATTTCAGTTTTTGCCTCTATAACACCTTCAAGACTTCCAAATCCCTCTAGGTGTGCTTTTCCAAAGTTTGTAATATATCCATAATCTGGTTTGGCAATTTCACATAATAATTCTATTTCTTTATGATGATTGGCACCCATTTCCACAATGCCCATTTCAGTATCAGAATTCATGGATAGTAATGTAAGAGGAACCCCTATATGATTGTTAAGGTTGCCTTTGGTGGCAACTATGTTATGCTTTTTGGAAAGCACCGCGTTGATTAACTCTTTTGTAGTTGTTTTTCCGTTACTACCCGTAAGAGCAATGATAGGAATGTTTAAGTATTTTCTATGAAATGTTGCAAGTTCTTGTAACGTTTCTAAAACATTATAAACCAAAATTGAATGATCATTTTGAAACTCTTTTTCGTCTATGATTACTTTATAAGCTCCTTTTTCAATTGCATTATTTGCAAATGTATTGCCATTAAAATTGGCTCCTTTTAAAGCAAAAAAAAGGCAGTTATTGTTAATTGATCTAGTATCGGTACAAATACCAGAGGACTTGATAAAATGTTTGTGAATATCTTCTGTAATCATAAAATAAAGGTACAAAAAAACCTCTTCAGTTTACTGAAGAGGTTTTTTTATAATTGATAATTTTATTAATGTCTTGGTCTTTTTCCTTCTTTAGATTTTGAACCTACACGAGACATCGCACATCTAAACCCAATGTAGTCTGTAGCCATATCTTGAGGGAAATAACGTCTTTGAGCTGGATCTAACCAATAATCTCTATCTCTCCAAGATCCTCCTTTAAATACACGTACTTCATCATTAATTAATGATGTTCTAGTAGATGATTCATCGTACTGACGATCTAATTTTCCTGAGTCATCTGTAACAACAGCATGCTTTGGTGAATTATACATTTTTTTAGAATCATCCTCTTCTTCATCTTCATCACTGAACGATTGATAGTATCGAGTTGATTTTTTATCACCATCACGATAGTTAATCTCATCACTTTTAGAGAAGTTAGTTCTTAAATAAGTTTCATTTTCATCGACAGGAACTTGGTATATTTCTCCAGGTAAATTTCTAGCAACTATCTTACCATTACTTAATGTATCGTAAACAATAGAATCTGCAGTTACAATTTTTACTTTTCCATCTGCACCTATATAATCTTTAGTATATACATTTCCACGGAAATAATTAAAATCACTAAATTCATCATCAACAATAGGTCTGTAGACGTCTGCAACCCATTCGGCTACATTTCCTGCCATGTCGTATAAACCATAGTCATTAGCTTCGTAAGACTTTACCTCAGCTGTAATATCTGCTCCGTCATCACTCCATCCAGCAATACCACCGTAATCACCATCTCCTTGTTTAAAGTTAGCCAATTGATCACCTCTAGATTTTCTTTTTCCAGAACGTGTGTATTGACCTTCCCAAGGGTATTTTTTTCTTCCTCTATAAACGTTGTAGCTACGTAATCCAACTAGACCAAGAGCGGCATATTCCCATTCTGTTTCAGTAGGAAGTCTATATCCTGGTAATAAAATACCATCTTTACGTTGGACATAAATATCGGAACTATCTTTATTCCTCTTCATTCTAGCTTGAGTAGCTTTTCCACCTTTAGTGATAGAATCGTTTCCTCCATAGGTTTGTGTTGGCGCTTTTAAATACGTTTGAGTACTAAAAGTTTCACCAGCCTCAACATCATATCGAGCATTTCTAGTTGTAAATCCTTCTTCTTCTAATATTAATTCATTTACACGATCTGTTCTCCAGTTACTGAACTCTACTGCTTGAATCCAACTAACACCTACTACAGGGTAATCTGCGAATGCTGGATGACGAAGGTAGTTATTGGTCATTACTTCATTGTAACCAAGTCTGTTTCTCCAAACTAATGTATCTGGAATTGCACCTGTATAAATGTTTTTATAATTTTCATCGGTAGGAGGGAATAGGGTTTTTAACCAATCTAAATATTCAGAATACATTAAATTGGTAACCTCTGTCTCATCCATATAGAATGACTGAACGTGTTGCTGGCTAGGGCTATTGTTCCAATCGTGCATTGGATCGTCCTGTACTTTACCTTTTGTAAATGTACCACCTTCAATAAACACAAGTCCTGGTCCTGTTTCCTGTTCTTTAGCCTCGGCGTTGTATTGAAAGCCTCCTTCTTTGGCATTCACTTTCCATCCGGTTGCTCTAGAACTATCTTTATAGTTTCTGGATTTATTACAACTTACTAAAAGAGTAGTTGTAATTAATAAAATAAATAGCTTTAACGCTAGGTTGTTTTTCAAGTTCATAGTTTTCAGTTATGAAAAAATTGGGTTCGCAATATAGTAATTAACGATAATAATTCAATAATATTTTAAATTATAATGAACAGTATTAAAGTTTCGGTTTTAATGCCGACGAATTAACAAACGAATTAATATTATGTTTATTTTATAAAAAGAGTTTTTTAGTAAAAAAAAATATTTAAAAAACCAACTATACTAAGTGTATATTTGATGCGTTACTAATAAAGATGAAAAAACACATACTATTATTAAGCTTATTATTTTTACCTTTTATTTTGTTTTCGCAAAACAAAACAATTGACATTAACTGGGGAAATACTGAAAAAAGTACACAAGCAGCTTTTTCAACTGATAATAAGTCTTCGAAATCTAATAGGAAATCTGCAACACGATTGTTAGACCTTACTATTGATCAGGAAATGCTTTTTATAGAGCAATGGCAGGATGTTCGTTATGCTGAGGAGGAATCTTTAGTGATAAGCAATATAGCTTATGGGAGTTTAACTACTAGTGAAATAAATAAAATAGATAAGAATTTAATTTCAGATCAACATACTTATTTTCTAGGAAGCGGAAAAGCAAGGGATGTTTATTATACTTCAGTGTCCATTAATCCTATAATAAGAATTAATGGAATTTATAAAAAAGTTTTATCATTTACAATATCATATGAGTATGAAAATCTGGACAGAGCAACACAAAGGATGCCTATTACAAATTCAGTTTTAGCTTCTGGTGATTGGTATAAGTTTAAGGTTGAGAAAACTGGAGTACATATTTTAAATAAAAATTTTTTAAATAGTATTGGGATGAATACTGATGGTGTTGATCCAAGGAATATTAAAGTTTATGGTAATGGAGGGAAAGTACTTCCGTTAAAAAACAGCGATAATATAGTTTTTGATTTAATTGAGAATTCAATTCAAGTCGTTGGCGAATTAGATGGGAGTTTCGACAATAATGATTTTGTTTTGTTTTATGGAACTAATGCAAAAGGGTATCAAGGAAATAATTTTGATACTAACATCAATCCTTATAGTGATGATTCCTATTACTATGTTACTGCTGGTGAAGGGTTAGGAAATAGAGTACAAGAAATGATAGAACCTTCAGGTGCTGTAACTAATATTATTAATCAATATAATAGGTATCAATTTATTGAAATTGATGAAGAAAGTCCAGTTAAAGTTGGAAGACGATGGTTCAGCAATCGATTTGATATTGAAAGTGAGCAAATTTTTAATTTAAATTTCCCTAATATTATTCCGGGACAACAAATGAAAGTTAAAGTTAAAGTTGCTTCAGCTTCTGAAACTTCAACTTCTATGGCTCTTTCTATAAATGGGACTAGTTTGAATCCATTGGTTTTTTCTCCGATTAATGATCCTTTTTTATTAGATTCCAATCAGTTTTTAGGAGAATTTCCTTCAGGAAATGAAAATATTGTTTTTAATTTAAGTTATAATAATGGAGGAAACCCTTCTAGTATTGGATACTTAGATTACATAAGTGTAGATGCTTTAGTTCAATTAAAAGGTGAAAGTGGTCAATTAGACTTTAGATGGACTGAAGCAGCTTCTATTCCCGGAATTGGAGAGTATCAAATAAGTAATGCAACACAATTTTCGCAAATTTGGGATGTTACCAATCCCTATTTTATTGTTGCAAAAAATAATGTAGGTAATTCTTCTTCATTTTCTTTTAAATCCACTTTAGGTGAATTAAGAGAATATGTTGCCGTAAATGCGGGTAATTATTTTACACCTATTAAAATAAATCAATCCTATGTTCCTAATCAGAATCTAAAAGGAACTATTTTTAATGATGAGTCTGGGAATTTTAAAGATATAGATTTCTTAATTGTAACTCCTTCGTTTTTATTGCAACCAGCATTAAGATTAGCAAATCATAGAAGAGAGGTAGATGGGATTAACGTTAAAGTAATTACAACAGATAAGATTTTCGAAGAATTTAGTTCTGGAAAACAAGATATAGCTGCTATCCGTAACTTTGTTCGCTATATTTATGAAAATGCTTCCTCAGAAGATAAGAGAATAAAATATGTATGTTTATTTGGTGATACTTCTGTTGATTATAAAGATAGAATATCTAATAATAACAACATTATTCCAACATTCCACACCTATAGAAGCGATAGTACGTTTAGAGCTTTTATGTCTGACGACTTTTTTGGAAATATGGATCCAGAGGAAGGCTTGATGTTACCTAATGAAAGATTAGATATTGCAATGGGTCGAATTCTAGTAGACGATGTTAGTTTGGCAAATGCAATGGTCGATAAAATTGTAAGCTACGATTCAAAAATTTCTTATGGTAACTGGAGAAATGATTTCGTTTTAGTGTCAGACGATGTTGATAAAGCATGGGAATACTCAATATTAGAAGTGAACCTAGATAACTTAGGAGATGAGGTTTCTTTGGAGAAACCAACGATTAATGTTAAAAAAATACATTCAGATTCATATCAGCAAGTTGCTTCTTCTGGGGGAGACCGATACCCAGGCGTAAATGATGAATTGAAGAATTCTATTGAAGTTGGTGCTCTTGTAATAAATTACTTTGGTCATGGTGGTGAAGATGGTTTAGCTTCCGAATTTATTTACACTAAAGAAACTGGTCAGGATTTAAAAAATAAGAATCGATATCCTTGCATTGTTACCGTTACTTGTGAGTTTACGAAATTTGATAATCCTCAGCGAGTTACAGCAGGTGAACTTACTTTTTGGAATAAAGAAGGAGGTGCTATATCTTTAGTAACTACAACGCGATCCATTTCTGCTTCAGTAGGTGTAGAATTTAATCAAGTTTTGGCTCCAGAGTTATTTGGTTACGGTTTGGATATTCCAAATACACCAGCAGAAGCGGTGCGTATTTCAAAGAATTCGATAGGTAGTGAAAATAGAAGGGTAGTTTTTTATATAGGTGATCCTTCGATGCACCTAGCTTTTCCAACACAAAAAATTGAATTAACAAAGGTTAACGATTTTCCTATTGCCGAATCGACAGAAGTTTTAAAAGCTTTAGATAAGGTAAAGATAACAGGGGAAGTAAAAGATGTAAATGGTAATTTATTAAATGAATATAATGGAGTTTTAGAAGCAAAACTTTTCGATAAAAATGTAGAAAGAAGCACTTTAGGAAACGATGGTGTTTCAGAGAATGGGCAGTTGTTAGTTTTAGATTTTATTACCTTAGGAGAAGTGTTGTTTAACGGTCAAGCTACTGTTACTAACGGATTGTTTGAATTTGAATTTGTAATGCCTAGAGATACACAGATACCAGTTGATACCGGTCGAATAAGTTTTTATTCTCAAGAAGACAACTCATTAAATAACCAAACCGGTTATAATATTGATTTAAGAATCGGAGGCTTAAATGAAAGTGCGCCAGAAGATAACCAAGGGCCCTTAATTAATTTATTTATGAATGACGAAAGTTTTGTTTCTGGAGGAATAACAAACGATTCTCCAATTTTAATTGCAAAATTATCTGATGAGAACGGAATAAATACAGCAAGTGGTATCGGTCATGATATGATAGCGATTTTAGATAATGATGAGTCTAATCCTTTTGTTATAAATGAATATTATCAAGCAAATGTAGATGATTACGCAAACGGTAAAGCTTCTTTTACTTTTAGAGATTTAGAAGCAGGTTTGCATACGTTAACCTTTAAGGCTTGGGATGTTTATAATAATTCTTCAACTTCAGAAATTCAATTTATAGTTGCTGGTAATGATGAGTTGGAAATTAATAATGTGTTAAATTATCCAAATCCTTTTGTAAGTTATACCGAGTTTTGGTTCAATCACAATCGTCCTTTCGAGCCTTTAGAGGTGCAAATACAAGTGTTTACAGTTAC
>CAJXEB010000078.1 GCA_913052585.1 uncultured Flavobacteriaceae bacterium
ACTCACCGAAATTTCAGAAACTAAAGTAAAAATTGAAATGTAATTAAAAGTAAATAAAGTACAACTGATACTTAAACTCTCACACCGGTGATGTAAAATTATATTTCAATGTAAAAACAATACAACACCTTAAAAGCATAGTAATTATAGTAAAAGATTAAAAAAACAGTATTCCACTTTTAAAAATATTCATTTACTAAATCCTATTTACAATCAAACCGATTTAAATCAATTACGATGTAATTGTTTGGTATATATACATGGTCACAGTGCAGGAGGAACGAACCCTTCCCTTGTAGAGGCTATGTTTTTAGGCTTACCCATAATAGCTTATGGAGTACCCTATAATAGAGAAACCACGCAGCATAAAGCTATGTATTTCTATACTAGCAATGAGTTAGTTAAAACAATAGCTTCGTTGGAGAAAAATAATTTAATAAAAATATCCGACGACATGGAGGATATTGCCAATAACAATTATATCTGGGAAGTGATAGCCAATAAATACGCTTTACTATTTTAATACACTAAAATAAGAAGCTATATATGGCAAACTACCAATTAACAATACAATAAAATTATTATGCTACAACAATTAATGTCAAACCTTACGGTGATAAGCATATTTGCATTCGTAAATTCGTTTTTACTGGTGTATTATATCATCCCAAAAATAAGCTGGGTAATCATCACTAGAAAGCTAAATGATAAGCCCGATAGCAGAAGTTCTCATACCACTTCTACTCCTACCATGGCCGGAGTTTCATTTTTTATCACCTTAATTATGACCATGTTTTTTATCCAGTATTTCGATACCGAAAACATAGGACTTAATTTAATAGCAAGCAGCACCCTTATATTTATGGTGGGGGTAAAAGATGACTTAGTAATATCATCGCCAAGCGCAAAACTAATTATGGAAGCCTTGGCAACCATGTTTTTATTTTTTAATAGTGCGATGGAAGTAACCACTTTACATGGCTTTTTAGGTATTTACGAAATTCCTGAAATCATTTCCTATATTGGAAGCATACTTGTAGTCATCACAATTATTAACGCCTATAACCTTATTGATGGGATTGATGGTCTAGCAGCTTCCGTAGCCATTGTAATTTTTAGCGTTTTTGGATTAATGTTTTTTGTATTATACCAATACTTTTATTTTTTACTTTGTTTAAGCTTAATAGGCATGTTAATTGCCTATTTATACTATAATTTCTCCAAAAAAAAGAAAGTATTTATGGGAGATACGGGTTCTCTGCTCATTGGTTTTTGCATTGCTTTTTTAACCTTAAAATTTATTGCGATAGACGTTTCAAATTATAATTTTTTCGCCTTTAAAGCGGAAAATGGATTGATCATTGTTGCCGCCATTTTATGCATTCCAATATGTGATTTATTTAGAGTTATTGGGGTGCGATTGCTAAATGGTAAAAGCCCTTTTTTACCAGATCGAAATCATACACATCATATTTTAATCGATAATGGAATGTCACACTTTAAGGCCAGTATGATATCCAGTTTTATAAATTATATTGTTGTTATTGTATTCATCTGGTTAGCCACCATTTTTAATAGCTTTGTAATGCTTATTATTTTATTTATGGGCTTCTGTCTGTTTTTGATGCTTTTTTATGTTTTAAGAAAGAAAATAAAAACGAAGAAAATTAAATAGTTCGAATACAACTGTTTTACAACTAGCTAAACGCTTTATTGACTTATTATTGCGAAAAAAGAAAGGCTGCAATAAGCTCTTAATACATCTGAAAACGTCAAGATTGCTTCCCAATGTTTGCGAAAACATAATGATCACAAAACAAAAGATAAAAATACCACATTAAACAACCTTTACTTTGGGCTTAAATCAAAGTATATTTACAACCATTAAATATTAATATATGAAAGTTAAATTTTTAGGACTTTTACTACTCGTATTCTTACAGTCCTGTAAGTCCAAAAAAGAAATCCTTTATATGCAAGATATCAATGCATATAACAATTCAGAAGTCAAGTCTACCAATCCAACCCTTCAGCCCAATGATATTTTAAAAATAACGGTTGGAGCCTTGGTGCCAGAAACAGCCATACCATACAATAGAATCAACCAAACAATGGTTCAAACAAATACCCTTGAAATGATGCAACTAGAAGGCTATTTGGTGTCCTTAGCGCAAACTATTTCTTTTCCAATATTAGGAGAAATTTCAGTGGCAAATAAAACAATCGTTCAGCTGGAAACAGACTTGATCAACCGTTTAGAAACGGGTGGGCATTTGGTCAGTCCCAGTGTAAATGTTCGCCTTTTAAATGCCAAAGTGACTCTTTTAGGAGAAGTAAAAAAGCCCGGCACCTATACCTTTACCGAAAACAATATCAACCTCCTACAAGCCTTTGGTCTAGCAGGAGATTTAACCATTAATGGGGAACGAAACGATGTGGTTTTAATCCGAGAAATAGATGGTATCCGAACCATTGCGCATTTAGATTTAACCCAATCTAATTGGCTAGAAAGTCCCTATTATTTAATAAAACCCAACGATGTGATTATGGTCAATCCCAATGGAGCAAAAGTAAAAAGTGCAGGATTTTTTGGTAATCCAGCAAGCTTTGTGGCTATTGCCTCCTTAGTATTAAGCACCATCATATTAATTAATACCTTATGAAAGAGCAATATTCACCCCAATATATGATGGAAGAAAAAGATACTATCGATATAAAACAAGCAATTACAGATTACCTTCGGTATTGGCCTTGGTTTATACTAAGCCTAATCATATTTGTGATGGCAAGTTTTTTATACCTGCGTTATACCGCTAAGATTTATGAAACTACTGCCAAAATAAAAATTTTAGACGAAGGCAAGGGCTTAAATTTACCCATGGAAGATTTGTTATTTAACAATCCTAATGTCAATCTGGAGAATGAGATTGAAATTCTTAGTTCATATCGAATCTTAGAGAAAGTAGAGAAAGCGCTACAACTAAGTCATGGTTTTTATGAAGTGGGAAACATTAAAACCTCACAACTAGAGACCCTACCCTTTAGCTATAGGTCAATTATAGACGTTGACAGTGTATCTAATATAGGAAGTTTTAATATTACCGTGACTCCAACTGCATTTGAAATTTATAATTTTAAAACAGATTCCACAACCTTTTTTGCAAACCATGACACCTATCTAAGCCAACATAGCCTGCCCTTTCAACTAAAGATAGAAAGTCCTGAAGAGCTTGCGTTGTGCATAGGCAAACAATATAAGGTGCATATACAAACTATCAAGGATGCCATACTTAATTTAAAAAAATCTCTAGAAGTAAATTCTATAGGTAAAAAGAGTGACATTGTACAACTGCGTATGGAAGGAGAAAGTACTTCAAGATCCGAGAGTATTCTCAATGAGATTACTAAAGCTTTTAATGAAGATGGAATCCGAGACCGCCAGCTAACATCAAAACGTACCTTAGAGTTTATTGACGATCGTTTTATTTTTCTATCGCAGGAGCTAGACTCCATAGAGTCGAATAAAAAAGATTTTAAACAAGAAAACAACCTGGTCTATATTGAGGCAGATACCGAATTAAGCCTAAAAAAGCGTGCGCAAGCAGATGAAGAAGTCTTTCGCATCGAAAACCAGTTGGCCTTATCGCAATTACTAGAAGAAGCGATCAATGACCCCAACACCAAAAGCAAGTTATTGCCTGCTAATTTTGGTTTGGAAAGCAATGCCATTAATACCTTGATCGAAACATACAATACTGCCATACTCAATAAAGAAAAATTAATTAGTAGTGGTGGAGTTAATAATCCAATAATACGGCAATTACAATTACAGCTAGGAGATTTACGAGCAAATATTAATAACTCTTTAGAAACTTACAAAAATCAACTAGCACTTTCACAAAGGCAATTATCATCTCGGGATAAACAATTTAAATCGGAAGTTTACAACTTGCCCCAGAAAGAAAAATTGTTGCGTGCTATTAATCGTCAGCAAAAAATTAAAGAAAGCCTGTTTTTATTATTACTTCAGAAAAGAGAGGAAGCATCTATTAGTTTGGCGGTCACAGAGCCTTCTATTAAGGTGGTAGAATACGCCCTCTCTGGATCTCTTCCAGTTTCACCTAAAACTAGAATTATCTATTTAGGAGCTCTTTTAATGGGATTATTAGTTCCTTTTGGTGTTATATACCTAATGTTTCTTTTAGATAGTAAAATACACGGTAAAGAAGATATAGAAAAGTTAATACCCGATATTCCAGTGGTTGGAGAAATTCCTAAAATTAAAGATGGGACCAATACTATATTTAGCAATCCCAACGATCGCTCTATATTGGCAGAATCGTTTCGGATATTAAGTTCTAATACGAATTATATCCTTCCCATTAAAGAAGATAATAAAGGAAGTGTAATCTATACGACCTCCACCATAAAAGGAGAAGGTAAAACATTTATTAGCTTAAACTTATCCTTAGCGTTGTCTAGTTTAAATAAAAAAGTACTATTAATAGGTAGCGATTTAAGAAACCCTCAATTACATAATTATCTAAATATTGACAAACAGCAAAAAGGTCTGTCTAATTATTTACACAATCCTAATTTTGAATGGAAAGAAGCTTTAATAAAAGAGTTTAAGGAGCATCCAAATCACGATATATTAATTTCTGGTGAGATCCCTCCTAACCCACCCTATTTATTAACCAATGGTCGTTTTGAAGCTTTATTGGAAGAAGCTAAAACACTTTACGATTATATTATTGTGGATACAGCGCCTACTATCTCGGTAACCGATACTTTGTTAATTTCTAAATTTGCAGATGCTACCGTTTACGTTACCCGATCGAATTTTACAGAAAAGAATTTACTAGGACATGCTAAAACCTTAGCAAAAAATAAAAAGCTAAAGAATATGGTTTTTGTTGTGAATCAGGTTGGGGATAGTAAAAGGTCTAAATATGGCTATAATTATGGGTACGGTTATGGGTACAGTGAGGATACAGCTAAACGATCTTGGAGAGATAAGCTCTTTAATAGATAGAATAATATCTAGTCCGATAATTTAAAGTCTCGCAAACATATTGTTTACGAGACTTTTTTTTTATAAGAGATTCTTCGATCGTAAACACTACTAACAATTAGTGGTTTTAATTATATTAAAAAGATTATGGATCAAATTAAGGAGGCAGTAAAGCATTCAATATCAATTAATAAAATATACTTGGATTATTTGTTATTAGATGCTTGCAAAGAAGACTGATAAAAGAAAATCCAATTTGTATAATAAAGTATCACAATGGCTACTTCTTCAAGAAGCACATTCTAAACGTTTAAATGCTATTTTACATACTTGTAATAAGGAACAGTTTTGTATTAACTATTTTAAATTATTAGAATTTGTCAAGCCTAAACTTCAACGAGCAGAACAAAGAAGTGAAAAAGAAAATCAGATTACAACTATTGTTCATACTACATCTTCTTCAAGTAAATAACACTCCCCCACTATACAGTTAAAAAAACTGTTTTTATTTCAAAAAAGGGTTGTTTTTTAAGGTACTAAATCTACTACTCATACCTATTTTTTTTTAAATTGAATATAAAGTGGCTTTATGCCCTCATCAACAAGAGGTTCTTTTTATAAACGACATTTAAATTATATTTTATTTAAAGTTATCTGCTTAAAGGAGTTTAACTGCTCTAAATAATAATAATACTTTACCGAATAATAACTAAATTGACTCTATAATAAATACTCAAAGGTTAGTGTTCTTATTTTTCATAATATTGAACTGTTTATTCCTATATAATGTATAAAATAATTTACATACTATTTTTTTGCTTAAGTATCACTGCTTTATCTCAATCAGTGCCTTTTGTAAATTACACATCAGATGATGGGCTTCCTTCGAGTTCTATTGTATCAATTTACCAGGATCAAAAGGGCTATATATGGCTTGGAACAAAACAAGGTATTTCTAGATATAATGGCTATGGGTTTGAGCATTTTTATTCAGACAGAATAAGCAATGACATAATTGACTATTTTTTTGAAGACGCTTCAAACAAGCTCTATTTTTCCACAAATAACAAAGAAACCTTCTATTTTTTAAATGACAGTATTCATCAAAGTACAGAAGCGGTTTTAGAGAAGCCCGCCAAAACCAACCAATCAATTAAAAATCCCTCCATAAAAGCACACTTAAAAGAAAAAGAGATAATTCAGGTTTTAGTTGATCAAGAAGGTTCTACTTGGGTTTTAACTCTGGAGAATGGATTATTTTATTTTCCGTTTTATCCAAATTTAAAAAACACATATCCTTCTGTAATCACAAGTACTATTTCGGCTTCGAAGAATGCAATATTTATAGCTAAAAAGGACTCTGTTTGGTTTTTTAACGCTAATGAAATAGAAATACGCCATACCGATATTAATTACAAACCTTATTTAAGCAATGGGTTGGTTTTTGAAAATAGGGCGCTTTATTTTAATGGATTATTTGTGTACCATTTAGATAAAGAAATTTTAAATATTTCAAAAAAAGCAGCACCATATCTACTAACGAAACATAAAGAACACATTTATATTTATGATACAGATTCTGCCATTTTTAAAGTAAATTTAATAGATCATACACATACAAAAATTGAATTAACGAATTCACAAAAACTAAGTAGTTTAGGGCTTGATAATCAAGGAAATTTGTGGGGTGCTTATCAAGACCAAATTTTAAAGTTAGACGGTTTAGAAAAAACCACAAGCAAACCGTTGTTAATTAAAGGGAAACCTATATTTATAAAAAGCTCAACTTATTTTGATTTGATTATTGCTACACAAAGTGATGGAATTTTATTTAAAAAAGAAGATTCCATATTCTCTATTGGACCTTTAATTTTTAAGAACAAAAAAATTAATTCATTGTATATTGATGAGAAACAAACGATATGGGTATCTACAAAAACAGGATTATTTAAGTTGTACAATGGCGATGTAACTTATATCGATCATTTTACAACAAAAAACGGATTACTTTCTAATGATATAAGCTCTGTAACAAGTTATAAAAATGAGCTTTACGTTGCAACAAAAAAAGGAATAAGTATCTTTAAAACATCAGATTTAGTAAAAAACAAAGCCTCTCAAGTTGTATTTCCTTATATCCGATTGGATAACGAAAAAATGTTTCCAACCTCTAAAAAAATAATTGTTGATTCAAAATATAGCTATCTTACCATAAACTTTATCTCACTTAATTATAAATCGAAAGGTGCTATTTTATATAGATATAGAATAGATGGTTTCCATAAGGACTGGATAGAAACAAAAGACACAGAAAAGCAATTTACGTTTTTGCCTAGTGGAGGGGAGTATCTTTTTGAGATAATGGCACAGAATGAAGATGGATTGTGGGGTCCTTCTAGTACTTTGCAACTTCAATTTTTGATTCCCTTTTATAAAACCTGGTGGTTTTATATACTTCTTGTCGCATTATTAATAGTACTATCGTGGAAAACTATCGGCTATTTTTATGCACGTAAATTAAAAATTCAATCCTACAAGAGGGAGCTATTAAAACTTGAAAGTAAAGCGCTGCAATCGCAAATGAATCAGCACTTTGTTTTTAACTCCCTAAACTCCATTCAAAGTTTTATAGCTAATGGAGATATTTTAAGTTCTGAAATGTATTTAGCTAAGTTTTCAAAATTACTTCGTAAAACATTAAATAACTCAAGTGTGGCGATGCATTCTATTTCAAAAGAAATTGAACATTTAGAATTATATTTGGAACTTGAAAAATTACGTTTTGGTGACAAACTAAATTATACTATCGCTACTGAAGCTTTATCAGAAGTAGATTTAATTAAAATACCACCTATGCTTATACAACCCTTTATAGAGAATGCAATAATTCATGGCATTACTCCAAAAAAAGAAGGAGGAACAATACACATCTCTATTTTACCTCAAAGTTTGAAAGCTTTAAAATGTATCGTTGAAGATAACGGTGTTGGAAGGCAAAAAAATAAAAAGAAATTACATCCATCACTAGGTACAGACATTGTTTCAAAAAGATTGGCTTTATTGTCTAATAATACAATACAAAATATTGAATATTTAGATAAAAAAAACCATAATGGTGAGCCTAATGGAACTAAAGTAACTTTTTTAATCCCGATTTATGATTAAGACATTGCTAATAGACGACGAGAATAATGCATTAAAAACCTTGCAAAGTTATATTCATAAATATACAAAGGATGTAAGCGTTGTAGGAATTGCCACAAGTAAAAAAGAGGCTATTGACCTAATTAAAAATACTAAAGATTTTGATCTTATATTACTAGATATCAACTTAGGCGATGGCAATGCCTTTGAAGTGCTTGAGCAAATACCTTCAAAAAATTTTCATATAATTTTTACAACGGCTTACGACGAATATGCAATAAAGGCCTTTAAATATTCTGCTTTAGACTATTTATTAAAACCAATAGATCCTAAAGAGTTTATGAATGCCATAGAAAAACTTCATACAAAAGATGTGAGTTCTTTAAAAAATCAACTTGAATTGGCTTCAAACAGAGACAAGCCCCATAGCATCAAGAAAATTGTTGTTAATTCTAGTAATGAAATGCACTTTATAGCAATAGATGATATTATTAGATTAGAATCTGAAAAAAATTATACTGATATTTATTTTACAAATGGTAAAAGAATAACCTCATCAAAAACATTAAAATATTATGAAGAACTACTCCCGGAACTCATTTTCTTTAGAATACATCAAAAACACCTTGTAAATACATCGTTTATAAAAAAGTATTTAAAAGAAGACGGAGGGTATGTTTTACTTAAAGATCAATCAAAATTAGCAGTATCCAGACGAAAAAAGGAGGGACTATTAAATAAACTTTCTTCCTAAAAAAACATCTGCAAGTTGTGTTAAAAAAAATTATATTAATATCAACCAATCTTTGAGCTTGTTAAAAATAATATAAAAATGAAAAAAATAGTTATTATTCTAATTGTCGCCATAGGCCTAGGTACAATTATACAAAGTTGTAGAAAAGATAATCCTTTTCAAGAAGTAATGAGTATAGAACAAAATTTAGTTTTTCAAAATCAAAGCGATTTTGAAGAATTTCAAAAAAATGGTTATACAAAGGTTATAGGAAATGTAACAATACTCGATAATGTAACATCATTGCTACCTCTTAACACACTTAATACCATACAAGGGAACTTATTAATAAAGAACACTCAGTTACTTACATTAAATGGGCTAGAAAATTTAATTTCAATTACAGGAGATTTGTCCATAACTTCAGACCTTGAGCAAAATATGCCAATACAAAATATTGATGACTTCTGTGCGTTACAAAATCTATTTATTAATGGTGCCTTTGGCCCTGTTACCATCATGGATAATGGCTTTAATCCAACAGTACAAGAAATTATAAATGGTAATTGTATTGAAGAGCAAGCTATATTTGATTGTCCTGAGATCCAAGCTAATTTTGGTGATGTATGTACAGATACAGAAGGAAATGAAGGAGCTATTTCAGAAGACTGTGAATGTATTGTAGCGCAAGATTGTGATTATCAAGGAGTAGCAATTCTTGATGTCAATAGTAATATTACAACATTTATTAATGAATCTGCTTTAAGTACAGATTTTTTCTACTCTTCATCTAACGGACCAAATGTTGAAATATACGAAACAAATAATCCTGGAAATTTTAATTTTACAACGACAGTAGTCGCTTTAAATGCTACTGGTACTGGAATATTAAATTACAATGGCACTACTTACACTGTTAATGTAACGTGTCTAAAAACAGGAAATGCTGTTGGTCAAGAAATGAGATTTAATATTACAGCACCTGAACTAGAGGCAGAAATTTGTGTTATAATTGATCTATTTCAATAATATTTTTTACTAACACCGCGAATAAATAATTGCTAGCTTGACTGCCTGTTATCTAAAAGGCAATTTTGAGATCCATGAATTTTTATAAATCAAGACCTTTCTTAAAAAGAGAGGTCTTTTTGCTTTCCACCAAATAATCATAAAAAAATACCGTATTTTCTTTAAACCTTTCCGAATAATCATTCCCCATTTTTTTAAATAACATAAATGATATATTTGATGCTTAAAGAAATTTTAACTAAAAAAAAATGTTATGAAAAAGAATCATTTAACCCGTTTAATTTTGTTAATCGCAATCTGTCTTACTGTATTTGTAAGCTGCGAAGAAGAATCTCAAACTTTTGATTGTCCAGAGATAGAAGCCAATATTGGCGATGAATGTTTTGTAGGTAATGGTACTCCTGGTATTGTTTCAGAAGATTGTGAATGTATTATAGATGGACCAGTATTTGATTGTCCAGAAATAGAAGCTAATTTTGGAGATGTGTGTTTAGATTTAGAAGGTAATGAAGGAGTTATTTCAGAAGATTGTGAATGTATTGTAGAAGAACCAGTATTTGATTGTCCAGAAATAGAAGCCAATTTTGGCGATGAATGTTTTGAGGGTAATGGTACTCCTGGTATTGTTTCAGAAGATTGTGAATGTATTGTAGAGGGACCAGTATATGATTGTCCAGAAATAGAAGCCAACTTTGGTGATTCATGTGTAAATACTAATGATGTTGAAGGTACCATTTCAGAAGACTGTGAATGTATTGTAGAGGAACCAGTATTTGATTGTCCTGAAATCCAAGCTAATTTTGGAGATGTGTGCTTAGATGCAGGTGGTAATGAAGGAACTATTTCAGAAGACTGTGAATGTATTGTAGCGCAAACTTGTAATTATCAAGGGGTAATCCTTCTTGAGAGTAATAGTAATACTACAATATTAATTGCTGAATCAGCTTTACGTACAGAATTTTTCTACTCTTCATCTAACGGACCAGAGGTTGAAATATACGAAACAAATAATCCTGGGAATTTTAATTTTACAACGACAGTAGTCGCTTTAAATGCTACTGGTACTGGAATAT
>CAJXEB010000079.1 GCA_913052585.1 uncultured Flavobacteriaceae bacterium
TCTAAAAGCATAAATACTTTGAGCATCATCTCCTACTACACAAATATTTTGAAATCGATCACTTAACGCTTTTATAATTAGATATTGACTGTGATTGGTATCTTGATACTCATCTACTAATACATATCGAAACCGATTTTGATACTTTGCTAATACTTCTGGAAACCTAGTTAACAACTCATTGGTTTTTAGCAATAAATCATCAAAATCCATTGCTCCTGCTTTAAAGCATTTATCGACATAAGATTTGTAAATCTCTCCCATTCTTGGAACTTTTGCCATGGCATCAGCTTCCATTAAATCGGGATTATTAAAATATGCTTTTACTGTTATTAAGCTGTTTTTATAAGAGGAGATTCTAGAATATACTTGTTTGTATTTGTAAATATCTTTATCCAAGTGCATTTCCTTAATAACCGCTCTTATAACACTTTGTGAGTCTTGAGTGTCGTAAATAGTAAAGTTTGTAGGATAACCTAATTTATCGGCCTCAAACCGAAGGATTTTAGCGAATACACTATGGAAGGTTCCCATCCATAAATTTTTAGCTTCACTACTACCAACGATTCTAGAAATACGCGTTTTCATTTCACGCGCTGCTTTGTTGGTAAAAGTTAAAGATAAAATATTAAATGCATCAACACCTTGTGACATTAAATAAGCAATTCGAAATGTTAAAACCCTTGTTTTACCAGATCCAGCTCCCGCAATTACTATCATTGCTCCGTCCTTTTGTAGAACAGGAGCCAATTGAGCCTCATTAAGTTGTTTTAAATATTCTTGCACTATTTTTGGTGTTATCTTCTGAATAAATTCGATGTGAAATTAAAGAAAATATAAAGAATATTTTTATGGTTTTTAGATTTTTTACAAACAATTCATTCTATAAAAAATTCAATAAATTTAAACTGTTTTATTATTTGATTAGAATAATTAACTCTTTGAATTCATTTAAAAATTCCTTTTAATTAAATATCTTTAACTAAATTATAAAACCGACCCTATGAAATTTCAAAAGCTACTCTTATTATTATTTTGTTCTGCCACAACATTTGCTCAAATGGATCAACGCTTATTAAATGATATCAATACTATAGAAGGGAAAGTTATTGACTGGCGTCATTATTTTCACGAAAATCCAGAATTATCTAATAGAGAATTTAATACGGGTAAAAAAATAGCGGAACATTTAAAGAGTTTAGGATTTGATGTTACCGAAAACGTTGCTCATACTGGAGTCGTTGGAATTTTAAAAGGTGATCACCCAGGAAAGGTAGTAGCATTAAGAGCAGATATTGATGCGCTTCCGGTAACAGAACGAAATGATTTACCATTTAAAAGTAAGGTGACTACCACCTTTTTAGGACAAGAAACCGGTGTCATGCACGCTTGCGGTCATGATACTCACATTGCTATTTTAATGGGAGTTGCCGAAGTACTTGCAAAACATAAAGATTTGCTTCATGGAACCGTAAAATTTATTTTTCAACCTGCTGAAGAAGGACCACCACCAGGTGAAGAGGCTGGAGCGTCATTAATGATTAAAGAAGGTGTTTTAAAAAATCCTGATGTTGATGCAATTTTTGGTTTACATATTGGTTCTGGTACACCCGTTGGAACTATTACGTATAAACCAGGAGGAACTATGGCAGCGGTAGAGCGCTTTGTAGTAAATGTTAAAGGAAAACAAACTCATGGCTCAAGACCTTGGGGAGGAGTAGATCCTATTTATATTTCTGCAAAAATAATTGATGGCTTTCAAAGTATTATAAGTCGTGAATCTGACTTAACAAAAGAAGCAGCAGTAATTACTGTTGGAAAAATTACAAGTGGCGTTCGATTTAATATCATACCAGAAAGCGCAGAATTGATTGGTACGGTAAGAACTCTTGATACAGATATGAGAGAAAAAATCACGAGGCGTATGAATGAAATGGCCAGAGATATAGCGCTCGCTTATGGAGGTACTGCAACTATAGAATGGCAAAGTAATACGGTAATAACTTTTAATGATTTAGCGTTAACACAACAAATGCTCCCTAGTTTAGAAGCTGCTGCTGGTAAAGAAAATGTAAAACTTGTAAAAGCAACTACAGGTGGTGAAGATTTTTCTTATTTTCAAGAAGTAGTTCCTGGGTTATATTTCTTTTTAGGAGGAATGACCCCTGGAAATAAAGAATCTTTTCCTCATCATACTCCAGATTTTATGATTGATGACAGTAGTATGTTACTAGGTATGAAAGCATTTTGTCAATTAACTATAGATTATTTAAATAATTAGTAGGCCCAGAAATAATGCTGATTATCCTTTAATAATCTTAACTACTTTTGAATTATCGCTTAAAACTATTTCTATCAAATAGATACCACTTTACATATAATCTATCTGAATTGATTTTTCTTGCGGAATAGCACCCTCTTTTATAAGTTTTCCTGTGAAGTTAAATATTTTATGCCTCAATTAGTAATTAAACAAACTTAAAAATGCTTTTTTGTTAGCTTTAGAAATTGGCACTCTATAATTATTTTCTAAGACGATATAGGCTTCATTTTCGAAACTACGTACTTTTTCTAAATTGATGATGTGAGATTTATGACATTTAAAGAATGTTTTATTTAAAACTTTTTCAAATTTTCCAAGATTATATGAGCTTATCATTTCTTTATCATTAATTAAATGAAACTTAGTATATCCCTCATACCCTTCCATGTGTAACACTTCATTTTGAGGAACAAAATACATACCGTTTGAGGTAGGAATTATTATTTTATTACTCTTGGTAATGGTTTCAGAAAGAAGTGCAACAAGCTTTGTATTTGGTGAACTCTGCCTTTTCTCATTAATTATTGAAATAGTTTTATTGACAGCTACTTTTAAGTCATCCGTATCTATTGGTTTTAGCACATAATCAATTGCAGACTGTTTTAAAGCATTTAATGCATATTGATTATATGCGGTTACAAAAATGATTTGAAACGTAATGTTTTTTTAAAGTGGCTAGCAACTCAAATCCATTCATTCTAGGCATTTCAATATCTAAGAACAAAACATCTGGTTGAACTTTACCAATAGCTTCAATGGCTTTCTCGGGAACTTGAAAAGCGCCTATTATTTCAATTTCAGGGAACAGTTTTTCTATCTTTTGTTGCAATACTCTTAAAGCAGAAAATTCGTCATCTATCAATATGGCTTTTATCGTTTTCATTTTATTCTTTTTATATTGAAAGTTGAAATATTGCCTTTATCTTTTTTATCAATAAACGCTTCCTTTGTTGAATAGATGATATTCCATAGACCAGATTGATTTAAAAAATATAACCTATTGCTTAAAACATTAGAAGATTTTAAATTATCTTTCTTCTTCTTTTTTGTGTTTATAAAACCAACTCCATCATCAATAATTTCAATTTTAAGTTCATTTTCTGCTATTGTAAGAAAATTGATGGTAATGGCTCCATTTTCCAATTTATTGAAAACCCCATCTTTATTTGTTTAGTTAATGTACTCTTGAGAGAATGAAAAACTCCATATCATTATAAAAAAAAGTCGGATATGGAGTTTAAAGTTGTTCAAAATTTTATTTAAAAATATAAAATTTATTAATTTAAAAGTTTTAATTCTTTAAAAATTTAAAAATTTGAATTTGGTTAGCATTGGTATTAATTTCAATAAAGTAAATTCCATTAGTTAGGTTTTCAACATGTATTGAATTATTATTTATCGCTGTATTTTGTTTAACAACCCTTCCTAACGAGTCATATATTTTAATTGCTGCTACATTACTTATATTAAAATAAAGTGTTTCTGAAACAGGATTTGGGTAAATAAAACCGCTATTTATAGGTTCATCATTAACGGCTAAAACAGGCTCACAATCTGTCTCTACAAAGGTAATATCATTATCAGCCATTGTAAAGTTAACTTTAGTGACTGTTAATCCACCTCCCGAACCTACATTAAAATTGTTTTGTATGCTAATTGGGTTAACAATAAAATTAAGTTCCAAATTATCACATTCATTTAATTTATCTACTGGAGTTTTAAATATGTTTGAGTTTGTGAAATTTATTGAAGGATCATCATTTTTATAACCTATATGAAAATAATTCAACTCTACACCTGTATTATCTACATAGCTAAAACTAATATCTGGATAATAAATGAGTGGCATTTGTGAATCCCAAAAATTATAAGGATCTATAACAATTTCATCATTAAGCACTAAATATTGATAATTTTTAGTTACTTCTGCTCCAGTAGCTTTAACAAATTCATAAACAAAAACATTGGTTTTCCCTGTAAAAGAATTTGAACTATTAGACCAAGTCTCTTCTCTATCATAACCTGTAACAATTAAATTATTTGGGTCCGCTAAGGATTCTATGAGCGAAAACCCATAATGATCTAAATCATTGTTAGTAACATACCAAGATTGCCCAGCAGACATTACTCCATTACTATTATCAAAAACAGTTACGCCAAATTGATGCGAAGCAGAATAATTTGCCAACATAAATATATTGTTTGAATTTACATCATAGTAAGCATCAACACTAACATCATTAGCATTTCCAAACAAATAACTATTGTCCCATTGCATCACTCCTTGAAAATTAATTTTATGAGCTAATACAATTTGTTGCCAATTATTATTAGCTGGATTTTGCCCTGTAGCACTACCTGTTATAAAAAAACCATCACTAGTTTCAGTTATATGATTTACAAAATCGTAATCTATTGGATTACTGGTTATAAGAGTTTCTACTTCGGTAGTCCAAATTTCATTTAAGGCAAAGTCTAACCTCATCACAAACCCTTCTTTTAATGAACAACCTGTTGTATTAGTAACTAGTGGTGAACAAGAACCAAAGGTACCAGCAATTAAAAGGCCTGGGTCTGGAACCGTATCTCCATCGGCATCACTATCTGTATACGTTATATGATATCCTACAGATTGAAGAGAAGAACTAAGAATATCATAATAATTAATATCTGAAAGAACTCCTGTTTGCGCATCTATTCTTGCTACAAAAACTTTAAGTCCATTAATTCCATCATCCACTGAACCTGTCATAAAGATAAGATCTATGTTGCTATATACATCAAAAACTCTAGAATTAGGGAATGAAGCTGAATCATATTCCTTATTCCATACTACATTCCCGTTTTGGTCTATCCTTTTTAACGCTATCGTATTAGTTGTATTGTCTAATAAGTTTCCCGCAACCAAATAATCTTGGGTTCCATCTAAAAAAGGTTCGGAAATGTTGAGGTCATGATAATTTTTGTTTGCCACTTCAATGTTATTTTGAAAAGTCTGAGCATTCAAAAAAGTGGTAAGTAATAATAGTAATAGTAATTTTGATTTCATGATTATATTATTTTAATAATTAATACTTTAAAAGTAAAAGAAGTTTTCAAAAAACCTGTACGCCTTTTAACCTATGATGAGGTTTATTAAATAAAAGGTCGATTTCATTCAATGAAGTGAAATTATTTTGTACACTATTTTAAAACATAGTAAATTTGCATTTAAACTTTATTTTATGGAAGACGTTACTTTAGTTATTAGTTATTTTGCATATTTATTACCTGCTATTGTAGTTGGCTTGGTTGCTTATTTCTTTTTTAAAGGGCATACTTCCAATGAAGAAGGAAGAAGACGTTATTTAATACAAAAAGAAGCTCAAAAAAGTTTATTGCCTGTTCGATTACAAGCTTATGAACGATTGACTCTTCTTTTAGAACGCATCGACCCAAATAAACTTTTGATTAGAGTTAAACCATATTCTGGTGATTTACAGAAGTATGAAACATTACTAATTCAGAATATTGATAATGAATACGAGCATAATCTATCTCAACAAATATATGTAAGTCCAGAATGTTGGAATCTAATTACGGCTGCAAAAAATGCAACGATACAAGTAATTAGACAAGCTAGTATGAATGAGAAAGTAGATGATTCAGATAAATTAAGAGCCTTTATATTAAATCACTTTATGGATGAAGTAACTCCTTCTCATAAAGCTTTAATGTATGTTAAGAAAGAAGTTGGCGAACTGTTTTAATCTATCAATGCGTTTAAATCAATATTTTTTCTTTTGGCATATTCAAACCCTATTTCCCACCACTGCTTCATTTTATCTTCGTTAAAAATCAATGAATTGGTAGTTAATACCGTGGGAGTAAAATAAAAATTAATAATTACATCACTATTGGAAGCTACAAATTTTCCGATACGTATATTTTGTTTTTCAACTCTATCTGCCATAAAAGAATGCATCGTAGTAATTAACGAAAAAGCATTTTTTGAAGGCATTCTATTTAAGTGTGTGACTTCTGTCTCTAAAACAATTACATCTACGACTGTGGCTCCCCTTTTTATGGCCTCTTCTATAGGAACCATACTGCCAAATCCTCCATCAGCATATTCGCAGCCCTCCTTATTTACCAAACTCATAAATGGAGTGTAATTACATGAAATCCAAATCCAGTCACAAAAATCATCATATTCAAAATCATTAATCGATTTATACTCGATTTGATTTAAGGAAAAATTGGAGACCGTAACAATAATCTCTTTCGAACTCTTTTGTAATTCTTCAAACTCTCCAATTGTTAAAGCATTTGAAATTAGTTTTCGCAAGTTTTTGCTTTCTCCAAAAGTTTTTCTACCTCGTATTAAATTCTTTAAAACATTAAAGTGGTTGATCGCAATTTCCATTTGCCCATGTTTTAATTTTTTAATAATAAACGGACAATTATTAAATATACTTTTCTGATTTACAGAAGTGTAGATGTCTTTTATTTTTTGGGTTTTATTTAATGCCAAATGACTAATCAATAAACTACCCGTCGAGGTTCCTAAATAAAGGTCGTATTTGTGTTGTAGTTCTTCAATTAAATATTGAGAAACACCTCCTGCAAATGCACCTTTACTTCCTCCTCCTGAAATCACTAGAGCTCTCATAATTTTAGCTTTTTAGATTATTTTTCATTTAACATCCTATTTAAAAAACTTAATGAAGTACTGTCCAGCTCATGACTTAATAAAATAATTTGTTTTCGATAATTTTCATCTTCTAATAATCCTTTTAGTTTTTTTCTTGAAAAATCTCTAAAACGCCAATAATGATGTTGACTTGCATTGATTAAATTTAAAAGAGAAACATGATCCCATAAATTTAAATAACCAATATATTCCAATGCTATTTCACGAATATTATAACCATATACAGAAGAAGTGTAATTTTTTAATTCTTCTAAAAACAACTCCTTTTTATCAGTTTCATATTCTTCTGTAATTAGTGCTATAAACAACCAAAACTGTCTTATGTTTTTATCGCGAAATCCATTAATTCCGTTCATTTTATTTAAATACTTCGATTTATCCTCTGGGAAATTAACCCATAAATTACCCAAAGCAGTTTCTTGGGTTAAATATGAATTGTCATTTAAAAGACTTTCATATTCCAATTTCAATTCTTTTGGTATTTTAGACATCGATAAGGCAATAGCTTGTCTAATAAGCAAGTTATTAGCATTAAAAGCCTTTTTATACAATGGAAGCGTAAAAGTTAATGGTTCGCCTTCTAATTGATAAATAATTTCTTGACCAATAAAATCATTCGGTAAAATTAATGCATTTTCAAGTTCTGTTAATTTTAGCGATATTGGGGTATCACGCAAAGATGAAATTTTTAAATAATTATTAATGAAATTAGATTTTATTAATGATTGATAGGCTTGTTCAGCTTTAAATGCGCTTTGAAATATCCAATCTTTTTTAAATTCATTAAGCTCATTACCATAAAAAAGTTCCACTTCAGTTATAAAATCATTGATGGTAACATTTTTATATTGATATTTTTTAATGTAGCTTTTAATTCCATTTTTAAAAACAGAATCCCCTACTTTCTCTCTTAAAATATGCAATGCCCACGCTCCTTTCTCATAAAAAGTTAAAGAACTTGCTTTGGGATTGTTTAATGCTTCACCTTTTCCTTCTTCACTTAACGATTTTAGTTGTTCTGCAGATTGAAATAATTTCCAATAATAATAATCTTCACCAAAAATATCTTTTTCAGTTAATAATGCATAATAACTAGCAAAACCTTCGTGCAACCAATGGTTGGCTCCAGAAGTTTCAGTAACTAAATTACCAAACCATTGATGTGCCAATTCATGAGCATTAACATTTACATAATTTCGGTCTACAAACCCTATAGAGTCTACTATAAATGCATCTGAAAAAAAAGTAGCAGATGTATTTTCCATACCTGCATATATAAAATCCTTTAAAGGTACTTGCTTATAATTTTGCCAAGGGTAATCAACTCCAATTTCATGTTCGATAAAATCAAAAATTCTTTTAGAATATCGATAAGTAGCTTCTATTTGTAATGAATCGTTTGTTGGATAATATAAGTCAATAGGAATATTGCTTGAAGAAGATATCGTTTTCTTGGAAAAATCTCCTACTGCAAATGCAACCAAGTAACTAGACATAGGATGATTCATGTCAAAATCCCATTTTTTGAATTCATCAATATCAGAGACTGAAATTAATTGACCATTTGCAACAATCGTTTTGTTAGAAGGAATAATATAACTGATATCAAATTCTATTTTATCGTTCATATCATCAATACTAGGCAGCCAATTAGAAGTATATTTACCTTGTCCTTGTGTCCAGATTTGATTGTCTAAAAAATACAGAGCTTTTTTGGGACTCGCTTCATACCAGAATGAAACAGTATAAGTTTGATTTGGCTCAAAATTAGAAACAAACCAGATTTTATTATTTTTTGAAATAACACCTATTTTGTTATTCGTTATTTTTTTTAATAAAAAAATCCCTTGGGCATCTAAATAAATCGAATCACATTTCTTTAATATTTTAAACGTATAAGATGTATTTGCTATAACTTTTTTCTCTTTTAATATTGGCTTCACAACTGCTTTAACACTAATAAAATCGACTACTTCAGTTTGTTGACTATAAACAAAAGAGCTAAAAAAAAGGACTAATAGCAACCAAAAAGAGCTAGATTTAACCATTAATAATTTTATCCTTCGTAGTATGCAAAAAAGATTCATAAATAAAAAAAGGTTATTTCTGTTTCTCAAAAATAACCTTTTTAATAAGTATTAAGTACTTTGTTTATTCTATTATTATTTTTTTGGTACCTGTTCCAGAAGCATTTTCTATATTAATAAAATATATACCTGAAGAAAGGTTACTCATATTAAATTGATAGTTTAAAAGCTCTTCATTTGAGTTAAAATAATAAGCCTTTACTAGACTACCATCAATAGTATAAACTGTTACTCTTGTAGTGCCTTCAATTCCTTTAGTATGAATATTAAAAAGACAGCAGAAGAAATGAGCGGAGAAACAGTTAGTTGGATGAAAGAAACCGCTTTAAAGCACAAAACCCCTATAGCGGGAACTCTTGCGATCAAAGAAGGGGGCAACGTTTATAATAGATTTGTTTGGGCAAACCCAGACCAATCACTAAAACACTATGACAAAAGACACTGCTTTACACACGCAGGCGAGGACAAGGTTTTTAAAAAAGGAGAAAAACAAATAATAATTGAGCTTAAAGGCTGGAAAATTTTTCCACAAATATGCTATGACTTAAGATTCCCCGTTTGGTCTAGAAACACAATGAGATATGATGTTGCAATATATTTAGCAAATTGGCCAGATGTTAGAATTAGCGCATGGGACACTCTTTTAAAAGCGAGGGCCATTGAAAATCTAGCGTTTAGTATAGGGGTTAACATAGTGGGTTCTGATCCAAACCAAAACAAATACATTGGCCATTCTTATGCTTTTGACCCATATGGAAAAAAAATCTCTAAGGACTTAAAAGAAAAAAAGGGTGTTCTTTACGTAGGGCTAGAAAGGAAAAAATTGACTGAGGCGCGAGACGATTTAAAATTTCTCGAAGACAGAGACGAATTTGTTTTAAAGCTATAAGCTTAAATTTTTATAGAAGAGCCAGAAATGCATCCTAATAGTAATTTTGTTATAAAACACACTCTTGTTTAAGATAATTATTTAAGAAAGTTAGAATCTTTTCTTTCCCCTCTATTTGCTGTTGCTTTTTAACGAAACCTTTTTTTGCCTTTGCGCATCCATTTATCAAAAATAGTTTAAATATTATGAAAAAGACCTTTTAAGAAATTTA
>CAJXEB010000080.1 GCA_913052585.1 uncultured Flavobacteriaceae bacterium
CAAGATAAAATCAAATTGATTTTAACAACTCCGTTAAACTCAAAATCTCCAATTAACGATCATATTGTTAAGCACGGTGATGGTGTTAAGGTAGTTGCTCTATGGGTAGAAGATGCCAGAAAAGCATATGAAGAAACTACATCTAGAGGAGCAAAATCTTACATGGAACCAACTGTTGAAACAGATGAGCATGGAGAGGTTGTAAGAGCAGGAATCTATACGTATGGAGAAACGGTTCACATGTTTGTGGAACGTAAAAATTACAACGGAACATTTTTACCAGGTTTTAAAAAGTGGGAATCAGATTATAATCCAGAACCAATGGGATTGAAATTTATCGATCACATGGTAGGAAATGTAGGTTGGAACCAAATGGATGTTTGGGTAAAATGGTACGAAGATGTAATGGGATTTGAAAATTTCTTATCATTTGATGATAAACAAATTCATACGGAGTATTCTGCTTTAATGAGTAAAGTAATGAGTAATGGGAACGGAAGAATTAAATTTCCGATTAACGAACCTGCAAAAGCTGCTAAAAGATCTCAAATAGAAGAATACCTAGATTTTTATGAAGGTGCAGGAGTGCAACATATTGCAGTTGCAACGAATGATATTATTGATACCGTTTCTAAAATGAGAGCCAAAGGGGTTGAGTTTTTAAGTACACCTCCAGATGATTATTATAGAGCTGTACCAGAAAGATTAACTGCACACAATCATGAATTAGGCGAAGATATTGAAAAATTGAAAGCTTTAGGAATTATGATTGATGCAGATGAGGAAGGTTATTTGTTACAAATATTTACAAAACCTATAGAGGATAGACCGACTTTGTTTTTTGAAATAATTCAAAGAATGGGTGCTAGAGGGTTTGGAGCAGGTAATTTTAAAGCTTTATTTGAATCTATAGAAAGAGAACAAGAAAAAAGAGGGACTTTATAAAAGACTACTTGTCATTCCGATTGGATCCCGATTTTTTATCGGGAGGAACAGAGGAATCTATTGAAAAAAGTGCTATAAAGTCAAAAGATACCTCGGTTGTGCTCGGCATGACAAAAGGCAGCTTAACGTCAATGATATTGGCTGAGCTTGTTGATGTGTGAAAATTAAAACATAATTAAAAATGGAGCGGTAAGCTCCATTTTTTTTATATCTTTATCCCATCAAAAAATAAATAACATGGCAAAGAATAAATTAATAGCATTAGGAATTTTAGCAGTATTAGTAGTAACTTTTTTTCAATGGGCATTCATTGATTTCTCTGTAGAATCTCAATTTTTACAAGCAATTAGTATGGCTATTGTAATTATAGGAGCTGTTGTAGCTATTATGCTTTTCAATAAAGGTGAATCTAGTCATTAAGCTAGAATCTTATAACATAAAAAAAGCCGAAAAGATATTCTTTTCGGCTTTTTTTATGTTATAAATTAAAATATTTCATACAAAAAAGGAATGTTTTATGCGCTTAATATTGAATAAACCTATCTAAATGGTTATAATTGTTTAACTGTTAATTATTAGAGAATGAGTACTATTAAAAAACCATCTTTGTTACAATCGTTTATTCCAATATTGGTATTGGTAGGGTTGCTTATTATTAATGTTTTATTGGTTTTTGGAGATGATGCTTTAGGCGGTGCCAATCAAATGGCATTGTTATTATCTGGTGCTGTTGCAGTAGTTATCGCTACTATTAACGGTTACTCTTGGAAAGAAACTTTAAGAGGTATAACATCAAGTATAACATCAGCTTTACCAGCATTACTTATTTTATTATTAATAGGATCCTTAGCCGGAACATGGATGTTGAGTGGGGTAGTTCCAGCAATGATTTATTACGGATTAGATATTTTAAATCCTACAATATTTTTATTTGCAACGTGTTTAATTTGTGCTATTGTATCTATAGCAACAGGAAGTTCTTGGACAACTGTTGCCACAGTAGGTATTGCTTTAGTTGGAATAGGAGATGTATTAGGTTTTGAAAAAGGAATTATTGCAGGAGCAATTATCTCTGGAGCTTATTTTGGTGATAAAATGTCTCCTTTGTCGGACACAACAAATCTAGCTCCAGCAATGGCAGGAACTGACTTAATTACACACATTAAGTATATGGCGTTAACTACAATACCTTCTATTGTAATTACACTTATCATATTTTTAGTGATAGGATTCTTTTACAACACAACAGGCGAAGTTGGTCAGATTGATGAATTACAAGCTGCTATTAGTTCTAAATTTAATATATCACCTTGGTTATTTTTAGTACCTGCAGCTGTTGTTGGATTAATAGTGAAAAAGGTTCCAGCAATACCAGCCTTGTTTATAGGGAGTTTGTTGGGAGGCATTTTTGCAGTTATTTTCCAGCCAGATTTATTGGTAGCTTTATCAGGAGAAACAAATTTTGCATTAGCTGCGTACAAAAGTGTGATAAATGCAATGACTACAGATATGGCAATTGTAACTGAAAACGAATTAGTAAATGAATTGCTTTCTTCTAGTGGAATGAACGGGATGCTAGGTACAATTTGGCTAATTATTTGTGCGATGATTTTTGGTGGAGTAATGGAAAATACGGGAATGTTAAAAAGAATCACACAATCGATAATTGGTTTAGCAAAAACAACAGGGTCTTTAATTGCAACGACTACAGCTGCATGTATTACATTTAATGTTACCGCATCAGATCAATATTTATCTATTGTAGTGCCTGGTAGAATGTTTGCCGAAGAATATAAAGAAAGAGAATTACATCCAAAAGTATTGAGTAGAACCTTAGAAGATTCTGGAACAGTAACTTCAGCATTAATTCCTTGGAATACATGTGGAGCTTATCACTCTGGAGTACTTGGTATTGCAACTGGAGAGTACTTTATGTATTGCTTCTTTAATATTATTAGTCCAATAATGACAATGGCATTCGGATTTTTAGGAATTAAAATTGCAAAGTTAGCAAAGAATAAAAAAAACAAAAACGAGACAATAAATGCTTAGAATAGTTTTATACATATTAATCGTATTACTTACATTACCAGTATTTGCTCAAAATAAGACTGGATCAAAAAAATATAGTCAAGACGCTGTCATTGATGCGAAATATGGCATAACCATTTATAAAAATCTCAATATGATGTTGGGGTCAGATACGGTAAGGAATATCAATGGATATGCAGTAAATGGCTTTGTAAAGGATTTTTACATTACAGGACAATTGTTGCACAAGGGATTTTACCTTGAAGGTCAATTAAAATCATACAGAAACTTATTTCCTAGTGGCGTTGTCGAACGTAATTTTAGAACGATAGATACCAAAAAAAGTAAAATGGATATTTACTATAAAGATGGTACGCTAAAGTCTAAAATAACTTATATCAATAGCGAAGCACAAAGTTGGGAAGATTACTATCCTAGTGGAATACTTGAGTTTATTGAAATGTACGATAAAAATATTCAACATTATATTGAGAAAGCAAATTATTTTGAAGATGGATCTCCAGAAAACACACTAGTTTTAGAAAATAAAAAGAAATTAATTTATACGCAAACTTACTTTCATGCTAATGGTGAAGTAAAAAAGGTTGGGCAAATGAAATATCTAAAAACGGAGTTCGATTATCAGAATATAGGAACTTGGATAGAGTTTGATGATGCTGGTAAAGCTATTAAAGAGATTAAATACGCAAGTGGAGCTATTCAAAGTGAAACAGCTTTGTAAGCTATTTCTTCCTTTTTATATTCAATAACAATACAGGCAGTAAGAGTAAGTCTGTAATTACGGCTACAAATAAGATTAAGCCCACATACGTTCCAATTAAAAAAGTGCTTTTAAAATCTGAGAAGACTAAAGAGATAAAGCCTCCACATAATATTAAAGTAGTTAAGATAATCGCTTTTCCAGTGGAGATGTAAGTCCGCTTTAGACTATATATCAAAGATTTTCCTCGAGCACTTTCAATTTTAAATTTACTTAAAAAATGAATCGTATCATCCACAGCAATACCAAAAGCAATGGTGAAAATAATTGAGGAAGACATGTTAATTGTTGTGCCTAAAAACCCCATTATTCCGCCAATAATAGCCAAAGGAATTACATTTGGTATAATGGATAGTAAAGCCATTTTTACGGATTTAAAAATCAATCCAATCAATAGTGCAATTAATAAAAATGCTATAGCTAAACCAATAATCATATTCTTAGCTAAAAATTCATTGTTCTTATCAATTAACAGAGCTGTTCCTGTCATTTTATAATCTATTAATTGCGTATTAATTTCGTTCTGAAAAAACTGCTCAAATTCGGTGTTAATCTGTTTTGCTTTCATGCTCCCAACGTCATCCATTTTTCCGGTAAAACGGCAAGTCAAATTATCAGGAGTTACAATAGACTTTAATTTAGTTTTTAAATTTAGTCGCTTCATTTTCTTTCGTAAAGCATTGTATTTGCTTTTGCTCTCAGGTATTTTGTAATAACTAGAGCTACCACTATGTGTCGCTTTATTCATTGATTTTATTACTGCTACAGGAGAAAGAATAAATCCTGCTTCATAATTAGAATAGAGATATTTTTCAATTTTTTCTAATTCTAGCATAGTTTCATAATTGAAAATATTACTTGAATTCTTAGTGGTTATTGCCATTTCAAATGGTCGTATACCAGAGTAATTATTCTCGAAAAAACGAAAGTCTTGCTGTAGAGGATTATCTTCAGATAAATCTTCTAATAATTTGTAATCAATCTGTAATTGGAAAATTCCGATAATTGAAATAATTAAGACAGCAGCATAACCAATTACAATTTTACGCTGATTTCTAATCATGTAAATAAAGCTTTTAGATAAGAAGGTATTCCAAAAAACTTTAGCAGTACTCTTAGTGGAAATTTTTGGTTTTGGGAGTAATGTGAGCGTTGCAGGTAAAAATAAAATGGCAATTACAAACGCTAAAAGAACACCAATGGCAGAGTAGATTCCAAAATCTTGCATGGGCTTTATAGGTACCATCATTAATGTAAAAAATCCAACAGCAGTAGTTATAGAAGTGAAAAAGGTAGCTAAACCAACTTCTTTAAAAGTTACTTTTATGGCGTTTTGTTTGTCTTTTCCAGATCTGAGTTCTTCTATATATCTATTTAAAATGTGAACAGCATCCGACATCCCAACTACAAATAGGATAGTAGGCAATAAGGTTGACATAACATCAAGAGATTTCCCAGTAATTTGCATAATACCTAAAACACCAGTAATGGCAATAAATACTGTTAATAGTGGCACTATAATTCCATATAACGATCTAAAGCTTAGATATAAAAAGGTAACAATGAGTAAGAGTGATATGGATAAAAAGAGGATTAATTCAAACCTCATTTTTGTTAGATACGTTTTTTGACCTCTAATTTTTCCAGCATAATGGACTTCCTTAAAGTTGTAATTGTTTAATGTTAGTTCAAGGTTGTCTAAGAGCTCGTCAGAAGCTTCTTTAGATATGATTTGAGAATTGTGAACGACAATACAAATAGACTTAAAGTCTGATGAAAAGAGCGTTTTTGTAAATTCGTCTGAAGCACTTATTCGAATAGAGTCTTGCTTTAATTTCTCCAGATTATTTATATGTAAAAGAGGGACTTCAATAAAACCAAATGAATTTAATATAGGTGTTTTAATAGTGGTAGCAGAGATTACCCTTTCTACATGCTTAAGCTCTTCTAGCTCTTTTGTAAATTGATGTGCTTTTTGTAAAAAAGTTGTGTCAAATATTCCTTGTTTATTTCCAATAGAGATTAAAGTAAAATCATTATCATTTTCAAAGGTGTTACGGTACTCTAAAAAGTAATCTAAATCAGGATCATCTTGTGGAAAAAAATGCTCAAAATCATAATCAAATTCTAATTTTGAACTCATAAAACCAGCAATCCCCGTAAGAAGGAAAAGAGCTGAAATTATAATTATAGAGATACGTTTCGACAAAAAATCAGTTTATAATATATATACGCTATAAAATTAAGTCTATTTAATCATTAACAAAAGTTGTGAAAGAGATATTATAGGCATTACTTTTAAATTTATATATTTACTCATGTGAACTACATATCCTTGAAATATGATTAAGACGTTAGCCGATTTTTATTATCATCAATTAGAAAATAATCCTAAAAAGGATGCATTTACCCAAAAAGAAAATGGGGAATGGGTTTCACTTGCTACTCAAGAATTTGTTAATAAGGCAAACCAATTAAGTACTGGATTATTAAAGTTAGGAATAAAAAAAAGAGATAAAATTGCAGTCATTTCTAATAATAGAACCGAATGGCACTTGGCTGATTTGGCTGTTCAGCAATTAGGAATTATTAATGTGCCTTTATATCCAAATATTACAGAGGCTGATTATAAATATATCTTAAATGATAGTGAAGCTAGAATGGTCTTTATTTCTGATGAAGCAATTTTAACTAAAATGTTGAATATTAAGACAGAGGTTCCCTTGCTAGAGCATATTTATACTTTTAATGTTGTTGAAGGACAAAAACATTATTCAGATTTATTAAGTAATGAGGTAAACCTTGAAGAGATAAAGCAATTAGGTAGTTTGTTAGAAGAAACAGACGTTGCAACTTTAATATATACATCAGGAACTACAGGGAATCCTAAAGGTGTAATGTTAACACATCAAAATTTTGTTAGTAATGTATTGGGAGCTGAAGAGTGCTTTCCGATGACAGATAATCAGCGAAGTTTGAGTTTTTTACCATTGTGCCATGTGTTTGAGCGAATGATTGATTACCTATATATATACAAAAGTGTATCTATCTATTATGCTGAATCTATTGAGGCCATTGGAGAGAATTTAAAAGAAGTAAAGCCGCATATATTTGGAACTGTTCCAAGATTATTAGAGAAGGTCTATGATAAAATTGTGGCTAAGGGGAATGATTTAAGTGGTATAAAAAAGTTTTTATTCTTTTGGGCATTAAGGCTAGGGTTGAAGTATGATCCGATTGAGAGTGGAGGGCTATTCTATAATTTTAAATTAAAAATTGCTAATAAAATTATATTTAACAAGTGGCGAGAAGCTTTAGGCGGTAATATGATGGCAGTAGCAGTTGGAGGAGCAGCATTGCAACCACGCTTGTCAAGAGTTTTTACTGCAGCAAAAATACCCGTGTTAGAGGGGTATGGCTTAACAGAGACTTCTCCTGTAATAGCTGTAAATAGTTGTTTGCCGAATGGAATGATGATTGGAACAGTAGGGATACCTTTAAAAAACTTAGAAGTTAAAATTGCTTCTGATGGTGAAATTTTGGTAAAGGGGCCAAGTGTAATGAAAGGGTATTATAACCAACCAGAGTTAACTAAAGAAGTAATTAATGAAGATGGATTTTTTCATACAGGAGATATTGGAGAGTTAGTTAATGGTAAATATTTGAAAATTACAGATCGTAAAAAGGAAATATTTAAAACTTCTGGAGGTAAATATATTGCTCCTCAAGTAATGGAAAATAAATTTAAAGAATCTCGTTTTATTGAACAGGTAATGATAGTTGGCGAAGGAGAGAAAATGCCAGCTGCATTTATTCAACCTAATTTCTTGTTTTTAGAAGAGTGGTGTCAAAGAAAAAATATTTCTTTTGTTTCGGCTGAAGAAATTGTGAAAGTTGAGAGAGTAGTTGCAAGGTTCCAAAAGGAAGTAAGCTTATTAAATGAGCGTTTTTCTAATTTTGAACAGATTAAACGTTTTGAATTGATTAACCATGTTTGGACGATAGATAGCGGAGAATTGACACCAACCTTAAAGCTAAAACGTAAAAACATATTACAGAAAAACAAAGAGTTATATCAAAAGATATATGGGTGATTAGGAGTACTAATATCCTTGTAAAAACCATATATTTGTGTCCTTAATTTTAATAGATAGAGAAACGGATGATTAAAAAAATAATATTACCAATTGCAGTAATTACATTATTAAGTTCTTGTGGTGTAGATGCAGAGCCTAAAGATTTAACTACAGATATAATTAATAACCCTATAACAGCTAGCGATGAGGCTGCTAGTGAAGATGAATTGCCATTTTTTGAGTTTGTAGAAGAAATTAAAGATTTTGGTACAATTACTCAAGGAGAATCGGTGTCAATGACTTTTCGTTTTAAAAATGTTGGTAAATCTAATTTAATTATTTCATCAGCTCAAGGAAGTTGTGGTTGTACAGTTCCTGAATGGCCAAAAGAACCAATTGCACCAGGTGCTGAAGGAACTATTGATGTAACCTTTAATTCAACAGGTAAACAAGGTTTACAGAACAAGACAATTACATTAGTAGCAAATACAATCCCAAATACAAAGGTGATCGCTATTAAAGGAGAGGTACTTGCTCCAGAAACAAAGTAAATGAGATAGTGTTTTTTTTAAAAAACACGTTATCGAATTTATCCCAAAATACTATGTGTATTTGGGATCTAATTATAAAATTAATAAGATTAAATAAATAATTAAAGATGAAAGGAATAGGTATTTTATTACAAGCAGCTCCAGAAGGAGCATCAAGTGGTTTTGGTATGGAACAAATAATAATGTTTGCTGCTATTGGATTAGTGTTTTACTTTTTTATGATTAGACCACAAATGAAAAAACAAAAAGAGGCGAAACAATTTAAAGAGAGTTTAGTTAAAGGTTCTAAAATTATTACTATTGGAGGAATTCATGGGAAAATTGTTGAAATCAAAGACGAAACAGTAGTGATTGATGTTGAAGGTGGAAGTAGAATGAAGCTTGAGAAATCAGCAATTTCTAAAGAATTCGCAGCTGAAGAAATGGAACAAAAATAATTGAGTTAAATCAGTTGAATAAATATTTTAGAGCTTCCTCAAAAGGGAAGCTCTTTTTTTTAAAAGGAGAATATGAGTAAACCAGTTTTAGTTGGATTAACAGGAGGAATAGGTAGTGGGAAATCTACTGTTGCTAAAGTATTCGAATCCTTAGGGGTGCCTGTTTTTCATTCTGATGTTGTAGCAAAAAGTATCGTTGATAATGATGCTGATGTGATTGGTGAAATAGTTGCTGAGTTTGGAGACATTTATTTAGATGGAGAACTCGATAAAGTGAAAATGGCAACTATCGTATTTAACGATAAAAAAGCACTTGAAACATTGAATAAAATTGTACACCCTAAAGTGGCGTTATATTTTGAAAATTGGGTAGAAGAACATAGAGCAGAATCATTTTTAATTAAAGAGTCTGCAATTTTAATTGAAACTGGAGCTTATAAGCATATGGATGAAATAGTACTAGTTACTGCTCCAGAGTCTATCAGAATACAACGAGTTGTCTTGAGAGATAGCATATCTGAACAAAAAGTTAAGGATAGAATTCAGTCGCAACTGTCAGATACAGAAAAAAATAAGTTTGCCAATTTCACTATAAATAATGATGGTGAAAAAGAAGAGGGAAATATAAAAGAGGGTAAAATAAATGGACATTGGACAACATACAATAATTCTGGTGAAGTAATAAATTTTATAAATTATTTTAATTTTAAAAAGTTGAGTTCTCTGGATATAGGTAAGAAAGTAAATATTTTAACTAATTGGTATAGTAATGGAAATATCAAAAGTATAAATAAATATGATAAAACAGAAGGAACCAAGTTTGAAGAAAATTATAATAATGGAAATAAAAAACTTATAGAAACATATATAAAAGGGTATGGAAGTAAAAAAGTTGGGTTATGGACTATTTGGTCTTCAGATGGAAAAGATAGTTCTGAAATCATATATAAAGATGGAAAGAAGTGGAATGGATTGGAAACTATATGGTATGAAAATGGACAGAAAAAGAGTCAAGAAACCTATAAGAATGGTCAGAGAGATGGAGTCTATACTAATTGGTATGAAAATGGACAGAAGAAATATGAAGGAACTTTTAAGGATGGTAAAGATGATGGATTATATACTTTTTGGTATGAAAATGGACAGAAGAAAGAAGAAGTAACTTACAAGGATGGGGAACGAGATGGATTAGGGACTTCTTGGTATGAGAATGGACAGACGAGGTGGGAAGCAACTTTCAAGGATGGTAAAGAAGATGGATTATTTACTGAATGGTATGAGAATGGA
>CAJXEB010000081.1 GCA_913052585.1 uncultured Flavobacteriaceae bacterium
TTTGGTGGCCATTAATCCACCATCTGCAAATTGACTCATTCCATATATATTGGTGACCATCACCCAATCATAAGCATCTATAAAGAGTTCCATAAACCACCGATACACTTCGTCTGGATCAAACTCACAGAGCATCATAAAATTACCCAACACCATTAATCGTTCGATATGATGGCAATAACCCGTTTGCAATACTTTTTTAATCGTTTGGTCTATGGGCAAAATACCGGTAGTACCGTCATAAAACGAAGCCGGTATTTTCTTTTTAAATTTCCAGAAATTGATGGTGCGTTCTTCACTTCCTCTAGACTCATAAACACCTCTTATAAACTCTCGCCACCCTATTATTTGACGCACAAAACCTTCGGTAGAATTGATGGGTACATTGTTTTCTTCTGCATAAAGCAAACACGCCTCAATAATTTCTTTAGGTGTTATTAAACCTACATTAAGCATCGGTGTTAATACACTATGGTTTAGTATAGAATTTTCAGCAACAATAGCATCCTCATAGACTCCAAATTCCATAAAGCGCTGCTCAAAAAATTGATGAAGCCATTCCTTTGTCGTTTTAAAACTGGTTGGATATAAAGAATGTGCTGTAAGGCTTCCTAAATGAGTTGAAAAGTGCTTTTCGACATAGTGTTTGGCTTCTATATAATAGCTATCTACATCCGGAAACTGAATAGATGGCGGTATCTTTTTAGCAGGATATTTCTTTCTGTTTTCAGTATCAAAGGTCCATTTACCCCCTGTTGGTTTACCGTCAGAATCCATCAAAATATTACGCTTTTTACGCTGCTCTGTATAAAAAGAGGTTTGATGGTATTTCTTTTTATCACTTCTAAAAAAAGGAACTAGATCTTCTGTAGAATTTAAAAATAAAGGAGATGTATGTTGAGTGGCTGTTATTCCACTTTCTAAAAAGCCGTTATCTAACCTTTTTTGAAGCCAATTATCTGTTGGATCTATATAATTAATGTGCGCAACACCTTGTTGTTTCAATTCAGGAATGAGTAGCCTAATATCCGAAATATCTTCTGTAGCTTCAATATAGTGTACTTCTAGGTTTTTATCTTTTCGAAGAAAATCGGCATAGCGTTTCATGGTTGCTCTGTGAAATGCTATTTTTTGCTTGTGAAATGGATACTGCTTAAAAAATAGGTATTCTTCCACCAAATATATAGGTGAGGCTGTCACAAAAAGTGGAGAGTCTTGGAATAATTGATGTGGAAATAGTATGTTAATTTGTTTCATTTATTTCTTCTACAGCGTTCGCTACAATATTTAACTTCATCCCAACTCTTTTCCCATTTTTTACGCCACGTAAACGGACGTTTGCAAACGACACATGTTTTTTGGGGAAGGTGTTGCTTTTTCATAATTAAAATTCGGGTACTTCATTTACTCGCACATAGGGAAAATTTCCTATTTTTTTTAACGAATAGTAACTATTTAAACCAGAAATACCAACACTATTTGCAGCCTCTAAATCAACATCACCAGCTATTAGTGATGTATCAGGAAGTATAAGGTGCTCTATTTCTCCAACTACTAAAACAGTATTATTAATCTTAATATCAATCGCTTCTTTAAAACGCATTCCTATTTTAAAGGTACTTTCTTTTACAAAAGGAGCTATAAAATCGTTGACATATTCTTCAGAAAGATTACAACGTTCAAATTCTGAAACGTCAGCGTGAAATTTTGCAGACGTATAATGGGCGTTTTTTATAAATTCTGGATGAATGTGATTAATGGTGTAGCAGCCATTTTCTATAATATTATGGTAGGTATGCCCTGCATCTGCTGTTCTTGGTCTAGATATAAAACCTAAAAGCGGAGGGTTACTTCCTAAATGCACCACAGAACTAAAAACAGCCAGATTGGTTTGGTTTTCTTTGTTGATGGTACCTATAAGATTTGCAGGTTTGATGCCTGTAGCAGAATTAATAATTTTTAACCTCGTAATACGGTCTAATTTTAATATGTCTTCTTTAGTGTAAATCATTATGTGTTCTATTTACGTGCGTGTTTAGTAATCGTTGTTTCTCTTTTTGTACCGCTGGATGCTTTTTATGCCCCCAAATTTTATCTCTTGCAATTCGTGCACTTTCTTGCAAATTTACAATGGGTGCCGGATAATTTTCACCAATGACAACTCCACAAAAGGTTTGCTCCATTGCTGTCATTTCCCAAGGCTCGTGAATATAAGTAATAGGAACATTGGTTAGTTCTGGAATCCATTTTTTTATAAATATACCTTCAGGGTCGTGCTCTTGTGAATTCTTCACAGGATTGTATAATCGCACCGTATTAATACCTGTTGTGCCCGCCTGCATTTGAAATTGCGGATAATGAATACCTGGTTCGTAGTCTAAAAATTGCCTTGCTAAATGGTAGGTTCCATCTCGCCAATCTTGATCTAGATTTAGTGTTAAAAAAGAAACGACCATTGCGCGCATTCTAAAATTAATCCATCCCGTTTGTTCAACAGCACGCATACAGGCATCAATTAATGGATAACCTGTTGTGCCTGTTTTCCAAGCTTTTATAAAGGTTTCATTTTTTGTATGTGGTAAGAGCTCATAACCGCTGTTAATGCAATCGGTTTCATAACTGCATTCTACTTCAAATTTCTGAATAAAATGACAATGCCAATGCAATCTGGTAAGCATTGCAGAAAAAGCCCTCGTGTTTTTTGTTCCGTTAGGGTGTGTGCCAATAAATTGAAAGGCCTGTTTAATACTCATATTTCCCCAAGCTAAATAAGGAGATAGTCTGCTACACCCCATTCTACTTTCGGTAGGTTTTGAGATGTGTTTTTGATAGTTAAAACCTCTTTGATTCGTAAATGATTTTAAATAACGCCAGGCATTTTGCTCTCCAGCGGGCTGATATTGTTTCGGGTATTCTTTTAATTGCGCTTCTGTTTTTTTAGGAAGTAAAAAGTGATGTTCCAACGGCTCATCCTTTGAAACTGAATACTTGTTTTGGATTACTGGCGAATGCATAGCAATATGCCATTGTTTGTTCCAAGCATCTCTATTTTTAATTCCTCTTAGAATCCCATCTCGCTGTGATTCTTCCCATTTAATATGATGCTGTTTACAAAAAGAACGCACTTGTTTGTCGCGTTGCCAAGTTTTTTGGGTTCCGCTTTCTCGAAAACTAAAAAGGCCTCTTATATCAAAGGATTCTTTCAAGTATTCAAATACATCAATAGCTTCTCCATAGAAAACGTCAACTCGTCTATTGGAAGGAACTAGGGCTTTGTTTAAAGCTACAAGCGAATGATAAATAAACTGTAAATGCCTCGGACTGGTATCTGGATATTCAATCAGTGACGGCTCAAACAAGTAAATAATGCGATATGGAATCCCAGCTTGCTCAGCCTTGAGCAGCGGCTCGTGGTCTTGTGAGCGGATGTCACGTTTTAACCAAACAATATTTATAGCTTGGTTTTTCAATAGGTGAGCTGTTTTTTACATTTTTTCCAAAAAGCAAAGAAAGAAGGATAATAGCCTTCTACCTCAAACATCCATTCTCTGGGTTCTTCAATGCCTTGATAGTGATTGTTTAAGGGATGCTCTTTATAATAAATATTTTTGAGGTTATGTTCTATAATAAAATCTTTAAATTCTCCTACATAGATTTGAACATTATCTATATTTTCTTCGGAAAGGTTCACGACAAAATCAATCGTTTTTTGCGATACGGGATAGTACTCAAAATGCGAAGGCTCTAATAATAGAATTCTATTTACGGAACTCTCTTTTTTCCAAAGTGGGTCTAAATTATACAAATTATAAATACAGGTCGGAAGCGTTTCATTAACGCTAATTGGCTTTTGTTTTGGTAAAGGAGTTTTTAAAACTAATGGTGGTGTTTGTTTTAAAATTTCTGGAATTTCTAGGGTATTAAACGCATCATACGGTACATCTAAAAATGTATTTTTTTGTTGTGTGAAACAGTATTTATTAATATTGTCTTGATTGGCAACATATTTCTTATTCGCATTTGCTCCAGCAACCCATTGCCAGCTTAGCGCGTTGCTAGCCCAATCTGCATCTAGTAAATGGTAATACATCCATTGCGCAGGCACTTTCCAATGGCTTTGCCCTATATTACAAGCAATAGAAGCAATATACATTCTTAAGTGATTGTGTAAATAACCTGTTTTATAAAATTCTTGAATAGCCTTATCTATAGCTTCAATACCGGTGTTGGCTTCTACAATTGCTTTTGAAATTGAAGTATTTGAAACAGGTGTTTGCTGATGTTTTAAATCTTGATTAATAGCATCTCCTTTTGTTTTCCAAACTTGTTGCCAATAATCTCTCCAAGCCAATTCTTGAATAAACTTTTCAATTTGAGCAGGTTTATACCCACGATTTAAAATTTCAGAAAGTATAAATTTCGTAGAAATAATACCTCTAGAAATATAAGGCGATAAATAAGTTACGGAGCCGTTTACATAGTTTCGTGTTGAACCATACTTAACAGGATTTATATTACGAACGCGCTGAAGTATTTCAGCGTAAGATATTGGAAATATAGCATCTTGATGTTCAAATAATTCCATTTATCGTTTATTAATATTATTTCGTGAAAATTGCCTTTTGATAAAAAAATTTAATAGGAATAATAACTGGGTTTTGTTTTCTGTTATTTCTGACTAAAGTGTTTTAACCTAATCTTCAAAATGTTTGAATATTTATTAGGCTTAACTTTGTTGTCATTCATTTAGAATTAATACTAAATGAAAAATAAACTTTATTTGACAGCTTCTTATAAAAGGTTTGTAATTTTCATATAAAGATACAAAAAGCGTTTAACTATATAGTTTTTTTATTGAACATTATTATTGTGTATGCTTTATTGAAAATAAAAGGATTACAATTCAAAATGCAACAATTAATGCTCAAACTGTGGCTAATAAATACAAGATGCATTGATATCCGCTCCAAAAAAGATAATAAAATTTAGCTTCAACAGGTAAATTTTCAAGTTTCTAGTTTTAGTATATAAAGTCTTAATTTACGTTTAGAGGTTTGGACAAATGATTCTTTTCAAGCTAGAGAAATGTATACCGATATTAATAAAACTTTATTATCAGCAGAAAAAATTAGATTTAATTCTCTTATAATAAATAATAACTATTCGATTAAAATTTTAATTGTCTTCTTCTTAAATTGATTTGTGTAAACTATAATAAAATAGATTCCAGGTGTATACACAGAGGTATCGAATTTAAATTCTTTATTTCCATCGTTTTTATAACTATTTATTCTTCTTCCATTAATATCGTAAATGTCAATTAATTTTACATTTTCTATATTAACTAATTGACAGCTACTTATCGTGTTATTGGTACTAACTATTATGTTAGATAGTGGGTCATTACGATCGTTAATATTTAATATAATAGTTGGTTCACAAGAATCTATAGAATCCAAATTAGCGTAAAAATAATCACCATTTTTAAAAAAACAACTTAAATGCCCTACTCCATTAATATCTGGCTCACCACCTGGAGCATTAATTAGAGATAATGAGCCAGCACCTTCAATCCAAATCGCGTTTGTAGTACTAACAACATTAGACGCTGATGGAGAAAGATAAAAGTGACGATAATCATTACCATTAACTAAAGGTCTAGGAACAATTGAATCTAAATTATAATAACCTGCATCTTCAATAAATGGAGAAAGTGGATTTTTCATATTAATAGAGTCATCAATACTTAAAGAAAAATCATATAATAAATATTCAGTATTTACAGTTTCTTCGACAAAATTCAGAAAAACCTTTTTTTCTAAAATATCTTCTCTTAGCAAAAAAGTCCTTGAAATAAAATGGTAACCATCTAATATTTTATAATTATATCCATCTACAATAGTATCACCATCGGTATAATAACCATCATTCAAACACCCATAATAACAGGTCGTAAATTGCCATTCATTATAACCATCTATTAATGGCACATATTCTTGACTATATATTAAGGTACTAAAAATAAATGTAAAAATGTTTAATAGGTTTTTCATATAGCATTAATAATTAAAGAATCAAATATCGTAAAAAAAAATATTCCTTTAAAATCTAATAAGAAATTGTAAATATTAATTATTTTGAATAAATGGGCACTACTTTAGAGGAATGAAAAAAATAAAAAATTCATTCCTCTTTTTTTGTTTTGTAATTGGACTTATGTGCTTCATAAATAGCGATAGTCTTTATTCTCAAAATAAAATAGATAGTGCTACGTACTATTATTACAAAATTAGAAACCCAGAATCAAACTCAGATTTAATTTCAGCCTACAATTTTTACCATCAACATAAAATTACTTCATTAAAGGAAAAAGATACTCTAAGAGCAATTTATGATTTGCAAATGATTTCTGAATGTCAAAATAAACTAGGGTTAAGTTATGAAAGTAGCGGTTCGGCAATAGTAGCTATTAATTTATTAGATCATTTTAATAATAATGATACTTTAGTCCAAACACGATATGGACTTTTAACCCATCTTGGGACTGTATATCAAACTTCCAACGATTATGATAAAGCGATAGAAGTATACCATAACGCTTTAAAACTTGTGAATAAGCAAAAGGATAGTATTACCATCATTAATAATATAGCAAATTGTTATTTTGAATTAGAAGATTATAATTTAGCGCTTGATCAATTCAATCTTATTTATGATAAAGCCATCAATAATAGTAATCCTAAACAAAAAGCAAGGGTTTTAAACAATATAGGAGCTGTACAATCGAAATTAAACTTACCAGGAGCGATTGATAACTTAAATCAATCAATAGATATTAGAAAAAAGGAAAAGGATATTATAGGGGCTTATTCGACTTATAAAAGTTTATTTCATTTTTATAATGACAGAAAAGAAAAAAAAATGGCTAAAGCCTATGCTGACAGTGCGTATGAAACGGTAATAAAAATAAACAGTAAAACCTATGTTCAAGATGCGTTATCATTGAATGTTGAACTAAATGAAGACCCCAAAATAAGAGCATACAAGCGATTAACAGATAGTATAAATAAGGCAGAGGATATTCGTAAAAACGAGTATTCTTTTAATAAATACCGATACGATAAACAAAAACGGATAGCCATTGCGAATGAATTGCAAAAAGAAAAAGAGAAACGATTAAAGTTAATATATCAAGTAATAGCAGTTTTAATTCTTACTTTATTAATTGCGGTTTACTTTATTTTAAAAGCTAGAAATAAAAGAGAAAAAGTAGAAGAAATTTATAAAACAGAAACAAGAATAGCTAAAAAAATACATGATGAAGTGGCTAATGAAGTGTATCACGTAATGACAAAATTGCAAGTAGAAGCGGATCAACACGAGGAGTTACTAGACGATTTAGAAAGTATCTATTCAAAAACAAGAGATATTTCTAAGGAAAGTAGTTTGATAGATATAGATCAAAATTTTAATGAATTGCTCAACGATTTATTAACAAGCTATAAAACCAATGATGTTAAAATAATAACTAGAAATGTATTGACTATCAATTGGGATACTACTTCAGCATATAAAAAGACTACTATTTACAGAGTGTTACAAGAATTAATGACCAACATGCGAAAACACAGTTTGGCTAAAATTGTAGTGCTTGCCTTTGAACAAAATAAAAATAATATCTATATCAACTACAGCGATAATGGAACTGGTTGTGTTTTAAAAAAACAAGTAGGATTGCAGAATGTGGAAAACCGTATGCAATCAATTGGAGGATCGATTATTTTCGAAACGGAAATAGAAAAAGGATTCAAAGCAAAAATGACAATTTAATATGTTTGATAAAGTTTTAGTAGCAGAAGATATGGATGCCATCAATAAGGGGGTGCTATCTATCTTATCTGATTTAAAAATAAAGAATATAGAGCAGGTTCAATATTGTGATGATGCTTATCTAAAAATTAAAAAAGCAGCGAATGATCATGCCCCTTTCGAACTGCTAATTACAGATTTGTCTTTTGTAGCTGATTATAGAGAGCAAAAGTATTCCTCTGGGGAAGAACTGATAGAAGTTTTGTACAAAGAGAATCCCAATTTAAAAGTAATTGCTTATTCTATAGAGGATCGCACTCAAAAAGTAAGACGATTGGTCAACAAATATGGAATAGCAGCATATGTCTGTAAGGGTAGAAGAGGCTTGATTGAATTATCGGAGGCTGTGTGCGCTGTTGCAAAGAACGAATTATATCTTTCCTCGATAGTTGAAAATGCATTAAGCCCTAATTCTGAATTAGAAATAAAAGATTTTGATATAGCACTTCTAAAACTTTTGTCAGAAGGATACACCCAAAATGAAATCTGTTTACACTTTAAAAAAACTCATACTTCCCCAAATAGCTTAAGAGCTATTGAAAAGCACCTAAATACGCTTCGCGTTCAATTTGAGGCTAATAACACCATTCACTTAGTAGCTATTGTTAAAGATTTAGGACTTATATAATAATTTTATTCACTGTATGCGGTTTGCCGCACATTCTTTTTGTTCTATAACTATAGATTTGACTAATTACAATAAATTCATTTTCCTTACAATCCTTCTTATAAGCAAATTAACAAATAGTAGCCTAAATAAAAGAGATCGGATTAAAAAAAGAATGATCAAACGCACTTAAAAGAGTTTTATAGACACTTAATCGATTAAAAAAATGCACTTAAAGGGACTTTATAGACACTTAATCGACTCAAGAAACGAATATTTTTTTAAAAAGCTCATAATAAGATCGTAACTATTTGATTTATTGTATGTTATAATTTATAAAAAAAATATAAAAATATTGACAGTTAGCTGATTTTTGTGTAACTTGGTAATTGATTAAAGTAATAGTAATTATTTAAAAAACTCCCCGTATTTTTTTTAGTTAATGTTTGATTTGTGTTTTTTTTTAAAACTCGAGAAGCTAAACTAGCAATTAAACTAAAAATACTTCCCCATTAATATGGGAGTGAAAGAAGCGAAGCTGTATACTTTCCATAGTACCAGTAATTAATAAATTCAGAAATTTCTCATACCTAACAAGAACTTAATGAGTGTTGTTACACCAATTCAAAAGCCAAATAAATGGTTTGCCATTTACACCAAATCAAGATCCGAAAAAAAGGTTTTTGAACGTTTAAGTGACGCAAATTACGAAAGTTTTCTTCCTATGATAACCGAGATCAAGCAATGGTCTGATAGAAAGAAAAAAGTAAAATCCCCACTTATAAAATCATATGTCTTTGTAAAAGTCAAGAAAAAAGATTTAGTCTCCATGTATAGTATTCCTGGTGTTGTTACGGTATTAAAACATTTAGGAGTACCCGCCATTGTAAAAGAAGTCGAGATTAACAATTTAAAAATATTAACCAATAATAGCGAAGCTACAAAAGCAGTAGCTCCTATTAGCTTAAAAAATGGTAAGCCAGTGCAAGTTATCCAAGGTCCATTTGAAGGTTTAATTGCGACATACTTATCAAATAGTGGTAAACATAGAGTTATTGTAAAAGTGGAAGCTTTAAATAGTTTTACAGAAATCACATTACCATTAAGTCACATTAAAACGATAAAATAAGAAAATTTAACACTAATTGATATAGTAATATGAAGAATCTAAAAAACAAAAAACTACAAGCCTATTTAATAATGGGATTTATTGGTGTATTCTTTTTAACTATTCTAATAATCTATACAATGCAATTAGTAAACTAAGCATAATTTTATAAACTATAAAACTACCAATTATGATTTCAACAATTAATACACAAATTTTTAATGTATTCAAAAAAGGTTTAAGAGTACTCTTAATTTTCTCCGTTGCTATAACTTTATTAACG
>CAJXEB010000082.1 GCA_913052585.1 uncultured Flavobacteriaceae bacterium
TATTAAGATCTAATTCCATAACCTCAATATCAGCAGTTGGAACTTCTTTAAGAATTTCTAATTGAGTGCTTTCCGCTTTTTTTACATTTCGGCAAGCCATAATAACTTTAACATCAAGCTTTACTAAGCCCAGAGTAATTTCTTTACCAAGTCCAGAATTGGCACCAGTTACTATTGCTATTTTTCCTTTTTGTGATGCTATTTTATTGATGTTAAAACTCATGTGTATGTGGGTTTTTCTTAAAATTAAGAGCGTGGGAGCGCTTATCGGTTTTTAATTATAATAAAATAGCGATTCGGGTGAATACCCAAGCCGCTATTAATTACACATTACTGTGGTTTGTTTTTTAAGTAAAAATTAAGCTTTACCTGCTTTCTTCAATCTCTTTGCTTCTTTTTTTTCTTTTGCAGTTTTTCCAGCTTCTTTTTTAACACTTTTTTTTGCGTCTTGTCCTTTTCCCATAATACTATTTATTAGATGTTAATAATTCTCAATTTATCAAAGCACTTATTCGTATGCTTTGTTTTTCAAATATAAGAAAATAAAGTAGCATATTTTGAGTGTAGCACTAAGCATAACGTAAATAATTTACTTAGTGTAATTTAATATTATGACTTAATAAGATTCAATATATTATGAACAGCTTTGAAGTACAATCAAATAACTACTTTTGGCGGTATGAAAAATTACATCAAAGCATTACTGGTTATATTGTTTTTTCCTGTTGCAGCTAATGCTCAGAAAGAGAAAGATTATCCAGAATTAAACTATGATAAACAAGAGATTGAAATAAAAATGAGAGATGGTAAAACTCTATTTACTCAAGTGTATTCGCCAAAAGATAAAAGCAAAAAGTACCCAATAATAATGCAGCGTACATGTTACAGCGTTTCTCCTTACGGTAAAAAAGCATTTAAAACCAAACTAGGCCCTTCAAAATACTTAATGGAAGATGGGTATATTTTTGTTTATCAAGATGTGAGAGGGAGATACATGTCTGAAGGAACATTCGATAATATGCGCCCAAACATTAAGGGAAACCAAAAAAATGGTATTGATGAAAGTTCTGATACTTACGATACTGTTGATTGGTTGATAAAAAACATAAAAGGGAATAATGGAAAAGTAGGACAGTGGGGTATTTCTTATCCTGGATTTTATACTGCTGCAGCCTTACCAGATGCACACCCTGCTTTGGTAGCATCTAGTCCGCAAGCACCTATTGGAGATTTTTATTTTGATGATTTTAAGCACAATGGAACAACTACACAATCTTATTTAAAGGCATACCCCGTTTTTGGAGTGCAAAAGAATAAGAAAGTGAAGGAGGGATGGTATAAGGATCAATTTATAAACGAGAAAATATCTGATGGATATCAATGGCATTTAGATTTAGGACCGTTAAAAAATGTGGATAAATATTATAAAGACAACTTCTTTTGGCAACAAATTGTTGAACACCCTAATTATGATGCCTTTTGGCAAGAAAGAGGATTGATTAAACATCTTGAAGGAGTTAAACATCATGTATTAACTGTTGGTGGTTTTTTTGATGCTGAAGATTTATATGGGCCATTAAATATTTATAAAAAAGTAGAAGAAACTAGTCCGAATGCAAACAATATGATTGTTTTAGGACCTTGGAGTCATGGAGATTGGTCAAAAGAAAAAGGATTACAAGCCGTTAATCACATCTATTTTGGAGATAGTATTTCAACGTATTTTCAAAAAGAAATAGAATATGAGTTTTTTACAGCAGTTTTAAAGGAAGACAGAAAACCAAACTTACCTGAGGCCTCAATTTTTGATACAGGTAAAAAAGAGTGGAGAGCTTTTGATGCTTGGCCACCAAGAGAGGCGATAAAAACCAACTTAACTTTTGGAAATAATGAGAAACTAGTTATTGATGGTGAGCAAAATTCAACTACTACTTTTAGTTATATAAGCGATCCTATGAAACCTGTTCCTTATCGTTCAGAAATTGAGGGCTTAAGATTTACTCCAAGGCCATACATGACTGATGATCAAAGGCAAGCCTCCAAGCGTAATGATGTGTTAACATTTTCAACAGATGTACTTACGGAAGAGGTAACACTTTCTGGAGAAATTATGGCAAAGCTTAATGTGATAATAAGTTCAACTGATGCAGATTTTATTGTGAAGTTAATTGATGTTCATCCTACAAGTCATCCTGAATACAAGCACAATCCAGAGAGCATTAAAATGGGAGATTATCAAATGTTAGTGAGAGCAGAAGTAATGAGAGGGCGATACAGAAATGGCTTTGATAAGCCAGAGCCTTTTAAACCAAATGTAGCTACAGATGTTAATTTTCAGCTACAAGATATCTTACATACCTTTAAAACGGGACATAAAATTATGATTCAAATTCATAGTACTTGGTTTCCGTATATAGATAGAAACCCTCAGAAGTATATCGATAATATTATTAAAGATGCAACAGAGGCCGATTACCAAAAAGCGACTATAACAATTACTGGTGCTAGTAAAATTGAGGTAAATAGATTGAAGTAAAAGAATCGTTTTACTTGTCGAAATGCATTTTCATACCTTCATGTGTTTGTTTAAAACCTAAGTTTTCATAAAAATGAATTGCCTTTGGGCGCTTTTTGTCTGAGGTTAATTGGAGCAGGTGTGCTTTTCTTTCTTTGGCTCTGTTAATTGCCCATAAAAATATTTCTTTTCCAATTCCTTGGCCTCTTTTATCTTTTCGAATTCTTACCGCTTCAATTTGTGCTCTAATTCCACCTTGGTAGGTTAGATATTGAATAAATGTAAGTTGTAAGGTTCCAATTACTTCAGAATTTTTATCCTCAACAACCATTAGCTCTTGGTTTTTATCAGTATTTATTTTTTCAAAAGCTTTAAGGTATTCAGGAGGTAAAGGTGTTTTAAATTTTTCTCTTTGCTTCCCAAGGTCATCATCAGCAAGCATTGCTATAATTATTGATACATCTTTTACTGTAGCTTTTCTAAAATTCATAATCAATGGGCTTAAATTATTTCTTCCAAATTCTTATCCTTTAGCAAGGTCTTTTCACTATTATAATACAATGTTGTTGCAGCTTTATTAATGCTCTCTACGGGTATTTCTAGCCACTTTTTGTAATCCATTTCCGATTCACCATCAAACACTAATCGCGATAAATTTTTAATTAAACAATAGTTAGCGTAGGGGTGAGAATGTTTTCTGTTAGTTGAGTCTGCACCATTTATAAATTGCGACATTCTATCGTAAATAGTCTTTTTTGTACAATGCATCAACTCAATTACTTTAGCTCTGTATTCTAAATCGGCAGAACTAAGGTTTGGATAGTCGTTTAAATCTGTGAAATGGATACTTTCATGCTTTAGATAAGAAACCTCAAATTCCTCAGAGCTTAAATCGTACTCGGTCTTATTACAATATAGTGTGGCAGAATCTTTTATTGCCCAACCACCAATAGTTGAAGATCCGAAAGTAGCATAACCATCATATCCATTTAAATGATAGTTCTCTATAAAAATTACTGTTGTTTGAATAGTATCTTTAGGTAAAATAACCGTGTAATTATTGGTTGTCTCTTCATCCCAAATCACCAAATCTTGGAAACCATTTCTAAGTAAAAATTTAGTGTGATATCCTTCAGCCTCTAATAGACTTATTAATTCAACATCGCTTTTAATTATTTTTAATAAGCTGTCTTTATTTAGCGGAGTCAATTTATTGGAGATTAAATAATTGGCAACATTTTCATAGAGAATAGAATCTGTTCGCGTTTCTGGATTTTCTTTTAGTAGTTGACTGTTCCAATAAGTCCGATATATATTAGAAATGTCGTTGACTATTTTGTTTCCAGAAGTATTTTCTATAACCTCGTTATTGGTAACAAATCTGCTATATATTTTGTTCTTCCATTTATAGTAGAGTATGTTAATTATTGGATTAGCATATCCGTCTAGTTCCTCCATTTTATCAATAGTGGATTTTATATCTCCAGCTCCAGCGGTAGATTTTAGTTCTAGAAAACTTTGTTTATCATTCTCAAAATTATGTCTTGCATAAAGAATAATCCCTGTAAAAATTCCGAGAGTAATTAGCAGAATATTTCTTGCTTTTTTCTTCATCTAGTCTATTTCAACAAGTCCATTCAGTAATAATTCACAATGTTTTGTGTATTCTTTTAAGAGGTTTTGAGAAGTGTAGGTAATAAACTGTACTGTTCCATTTACACTTGTAAAATAATAGCCATAATAGGAGAACTTAATTCCTTGCATTGTTCCATTCATTTGAAGGAGTAATACTTTTAAACCATTAACTGTTCTATATTCCTCTTTCATAATCTTTAAATCTGGTGCAGATTCTTTACCATTTTCTAAAGCAATAGACCTTAATGCCTCAAGTGGTATTTCAACTTTTTCTGTTAAAATCATTCCATATAAATCACCATATTTTAATTGTAGTTCATATTCAGCTTCAGTATTAGTAGTCGCTTTTTTAAACGACCATAGTTTTGGGTTAATCCAAATACCAATATTTAATTTATTACTTTTTAGCAAAAAACTAGATTCATCATCTTTATTAAATTTCTTCCGATTAGTTGGTATTTCTGATACTTTTTCATCTTTATGATCCACATATTGCCATGTTGCATCATCATAAAGAATGACTTCAATACCGGTTTCGGTAACTGCTTTTTGCTGTGCTTTAGTTACAGATATAGTTATTAGACATATAATTAAGAGACTAATTTTTTTCATTTTATATTGTTTTGGATTTATTCAAATATAGTAATTAAACACAGTCAAGGTAGGTGTTCAAATACTGAGAGTATAAATAGTTTCATTCACCTCTAAATTAAATAGTGAGACCTTAAAAATATAATAAGTAAAACTTTTTTTATTTAACGGTAAGGTTTTGCTTATGAATGGTCAGTTTGTTGTTTGATTTTATGAGGATGGCTTCTTTTGTTAGGTTTTCTAATTAATGCCTTTAATAGTTCATAATTATTTGTGGACCATTATTAATTGAGATCAATAATTCTTTTTCAAGGGTAAAATCTGCTATTGCTCCAATCGTTAGATCTTTTTTTGGGTAATAGTGAAAAACTCCAGGGTCTCTTCCTTTACCTATTGAACATTTCAATACTTTTGTAGCTTCCTGAAACCCATAAAATTCAATACGGTACACGAAAAATTTCTTGAATATGACAATTTTTTGATCTCCATCAACAACTTCTCTAATCAGTTTCATTTCTTTTGGGTTTTAATTAACCAAATCATTAAATAAAGTTCATTTGTACTTTATTAGTATAGCATGGTATTTCAAATACTAGTAATTAAACGGAGGCGCTTTCTACGTGTAAATACGTAAAGTTTTATTTTCTTGGAGTAGCTATCAATCGGTTGATTAATCTATTGATCATTGGTATAGTTAGCATGAATAATCCGCTAAAAATAATGCATCCAGAGACAATAAAGTCTATAAATATGGAAATTAAAGATTCTTGTAAGCTGCTAAATGGGTCTTATTCTGAAAGATTTCTTTTTACAAAAGTTTCTCCTAAGCTTCCAAAATACTCTTCAATTATTTTTTTCCATACTACCATTCCGTTTTCTGAATTAGAAAAAATAACGAGTCCTTGTTTGGATTTGGGAAGTATTAACATTATAGTTTTTAGACCATCATCACCACCTCCATGAGAAATAGCATATGCTCCAGTTGGGTTTAAATTGAGTTGTAAAGCACAACCTAAACCCCAATCGATACCAGGTTGTTTGTTAGAGTGGGGCGTAATAAATTGTTGATACAAACTATCTGATAACCCTGCACCATTAATCATGTGGCTCATAAATTGTCCATAGTCAAGTATAGTTGTTAAAATATTAGCAGCAGCATTAGCAGTTGTATATTTTTTATACGGTATTGGCTGGCCCAATTCATTATGTGGAACAGCATAATCTTTTTCATCAATTTTATCATTCCAATAAAAGTGAGTGTTGTTCATTCCTAAAGGGGTGAAAAGGTGCTCTTCTGCTAATTTTTCTAAATCTTTATTAAACTTTTTTTCTAAGGCTTTTCTTAAGAATTCAAAACCCTCACCAGAATACTGAAATTTTGATCCTGGTGTAAATTCAAAAGCGAGTTTATTGTCTGCGTTTAAATACCTCCAATTTGGAAATCCTGTTTGATGACTCAAAATATGTCTGGTAGTTAATAGTTTTAATTCTGGAGCATCTTTTACATCTTTATCAATATGATAGTTGTAAATCGGATCATCCAAACTCCACAAACCTTGTTCTACCAATTTTAGTGTAAGAATTGCAACTATTGGTTTGGTGAGCGAAGCAATTTTATAAAAAGTCTTGTAATCAACTGGATTCCCTTTCGTTTTTTCGCCATACAATCTAACCTGTTGTAATTGTCCATCGTTGATGTAACCAATTCCTAAAGATGGAATGTTATGTTGTTTGATGAGTTGTTCAATTTCAACATCACTACTAAATAATACTTTATCATAATTTGCATCGAATTTTGGTCCGTATGTTTTCTTCGGTACTTGGTGGTTATAGCTTAAAGATCTTTTTAGTTTCCAATTCTCACCTTGTTTAATCCAAAGATGAGTAAAAAGGGCCACATTGGTTTTATATAATTCTTTGTTGGGTTCTTTAATATAAAACTCATGTGTTGCACGTTGGATAACAGCATATAGTTTTCCTTCATTAGAGAGTTTAAAAACCTCCATACTTCCTTTTACGAGTTTACGTATAGGCTTTCTGTTGGGAGTAGAGCAAATGCTTTCTTTAAAGGTTTTGAGGAACATAGCTTTATCTTGCGTTCCATTTACATCATGATAGAATTCAAAATCATCGGTTACTAAAGTATTTACTATTTCTAAGTTACAACGGTTAAAGCCTTCTTCAAATAATAAACTATCGTGGTTGTAGATGGTTTTATAGAGTGCTGAATTTTTACTAATTTGAGCATTTCCGTTTAAAAACGAACTTAAAATAAGGCAAATAATTATACTAATTTTTTTCATTGAACTTGAATGTTGATGGTGTGCAACAATGCTACAATATTCAGAAAGAGGAAGTGTAAAGGCTTGGTTTTATACCTGACAATAGGGCGACAATAACACGAAAATTATTATATGAAGCTGAATTTCAGTTTAATACGTAATTGTTTGTTTTTATCTAATTCTAAGGTGTTTCGGATAATGATGTAGATGTTGGAAATGATAATAGCCATTAATACCACTAAAATAATCTGTTTGTTTAATCCAAACCATTTTTGAATGAATGGGGTAATCAAAAAAACAGACAATGAAATAATGGACCACATAATTTGAACAGAAACTAATTGTTTAGTGATTGTATTTTTCTCCTTTTTAAAATGCATGATTAGCAAAGGAAAAAGGATGTTTCCTAACGGGATAAAAAATAATAAACAGGAGAGGTTAATGAGTTTAATGAATGAAATGTTCGGTTCACTTTCTTCTACAGCAGTACTCGATAATACTGAAGGATTAATATCTAATACTTCAGCCAATGCTTTTAAGGTATGTCCTTTCAAATTGGCTCCAGCTTCAATACGTTGAATGGTCCTTACCGAAACGCCCGATTTCTCAGCTAACTCTTCTTGAGTTAAATGCTTTTTTTCTCTAAGCGATAAGAGTTTAGACATCAGTTTTTTATTTGTTAGCTAAATAATAAGCATCCAATTCCGCTATATGAATTGCTTTGTCAGGTTCTGGTAAAAATGAATACTTAAATGAGTTCTTCGCCAATTGATAGATATCTGCTTTGGTTAAGTTTAATGCTTTTTGAGTATCAATATAATTCTGGTTGACTTGTCCACCAAAATAAGCAGGATCATCAGAATTAATAGTTGTTTGAATACCTAAGTTCATCATCTTTTTTAATGAATGGTCTTTTAAATCTTTAACCACTTGTAGAGCCGTATTTGAAAGCGGACAAACTGTTAAGGCGATATCGCGCTTAATAATCTCTTGCACTAATTTTTCATCTTGCAAACAATTGTTTCCATGATCAATTCTTTTAATGTGTAATACGTCTAATGCTTCCCAAATATAATCTGGACCACCTTCTTCACCAGCATGTGCCACAGGAATGAATCCTTCTTCAATAGAAGCTTTAAATACTCTCTGAAATTTTGAAGGGGGATTTCCTTTTTCTGAAGAATCTAAACCAACAGCAGTAATCATGTGCTTATAAGGAATAGAGTGCTCTAATGTTCTAAATGCAGATTCCTCTGATAAATGTCTCAAATAACTCATGATGAGTAGGGCAGAAACATTTAAATTTTCCTTAGCAGCTTCTACGGCTCTGTATATTCCATGAATAACGGTGCTAAATTGAACTCCTCTATCAGTATGTGTTTGAGGGTCGAACATTATCTCCGTGTGTCTCACATTTTGTTCTGCACACTTTGTTAAATAGCTATACGTTAAATCGTAAAAATCTTGTTCAGTAAGTAGTGCATCAGCACCTTGGTAATAAATGTCTAAAAAATCTTGCAAACAATCAAAAGAGTAGGCTTCTTTTAAAGCATCTACTGTAGGATATTTTAAAGGAATGTTATTGCGATGAGCAATTTCAAAAAGTAATTCGGGTTCAAAAGTTCCTTCAATATGTAAGTGAAGTTCTGCTTTTGGTAGGTTTTTTATGAATGTTTGCATAGGAAATATTTGAGCGAAAAAAAGGGAAGCAAAATGCTTCCCTTTTCTTTATATAATATAAACTCTATTTTACAGCGTCAACCACTGCTTTAAAAGCTTCTGGGTGATTCATTGCTAAATCAGCTAATACTTTTCTGTTTAACTTGATATCTTTCTTAGTAACTTTTCCGATAAATACAGAGTAAGACATACCGTGTAATCTTACACCAGCATTAATTCTCTGAATCCATAACGCTCTAAAGTTTCTTTTCTTTTGTTTACGACCAGTATAAGCATAAACATCAGCTTTTTCAACTGCATTTTTTGCTACTGTCCATACATTTTTTCTTCTACCAAAGTAACCTTTGGCTCTTTTCATGATTTTTTTCCTTCTTGCTCTAGAAGCTACTGAATTCGTTGATCTTGGCATTTCACTTACGTTTTTTGGAGTTTAGTGTTCTTTCGAATCTTAAAACTAAATTCCTGGTTGTATAACTTGTTTAACTTTACGTTAACCGATTTTTTCAGGTAACATGTTTAGGAATTATATTCCTAACTGTAATTTAATGTTCTTCAAATCTGGTTTTGCAACTAGTCCTGATTTTGTTAAATTACGCTTTTGCTTAGTCGACTTCTTAGTTAAGATGTGACTCTTGAAAGCATGTTTCCTTTTAATTTTTCCTGTACCAGTCAATCGGAATCTCTTTTTTGCACTGGAGCCAGTTTTCATTTTTGGCATACTATATACTTATTTAATTAATTACTATTTTTTCTTCTTAGGTGATAAATACATGAACATCCGCTTACCATCCATTTTTGGTAATGCTTCAACTACTGCAATATCTTCCAATTCTTGAGCTAACTTTAATAAAAGGATTTGTCCTCTATCCTTAAAGATAATCGTTCTACCTTTAAAGAATACAAATGCTTTTACCTTGCAGCCTTCTTCTATAAACTTACGCGCATGTTTTGTTTTAAATTCAAAATCATGATCATCCGTATTAGGTCCAAATCTTA
>CAJXEB010000083.1 GCA_913052585.1 uncultured Flavobacteriaceae bacterium
ATACCAGGCCAAATAATGATCCTGATTATCAAGTTCAATTAAATTCCTTTTTAATTTTAAAGTAGGAGTTAAGAAGTTGTTTTCTATGGTCCAATGATTTTTAAAGACGATCACTTTTTTAATGATCTCGTGTCTTTCTAATTGACTGTTTAATTGATTAATCGTATCAATTAAACTATTAGAAAGCACAAAGGAAGTATTCGAATTGCCAATTTCTGAAATGGTAACCAATGCTATCGGATTAGGTAAACCACTACCGACCAAACACACTTGCTCTATATTGGGATTTTTAGATAGTTCTAATTCTATAGGTGATGGAGATATATATTTTCCTTTATCCGTTTTAAATTGATCTTTAATTCTACCCGTGATGGTTAAGTTGCCTTCCGCGTCATATTCACCTTTATCACCGGTTTTTAAATAACCATCTTCATCAAATGTTTTTGCAGTTAATTCAGGGTTTTTATAATACCCTTTCATGAGGCAATTGTTTTTAATACAAATTTCCCCTTCACTAGTTATTTTTGTTTTTACTCCGGGCAACGCCTTTCCTACAGTTCCTATTTTATTATGAGGAGGTATATTGAAATGTGAAACACAACAATCTTCAGTCATTCCATAAATTTGAGAAATTTCTATATCAATAGACTTAAACCAATTAATCACATCTTTGGATATTGGAGCAGCTCCAGAAATAATAATTTCACTATTTTTTAATCCTAATTTTTGCTTAAGCTTAGCTATTGCTATGTCTTTAATGATAGGGGTTTTCAAAAGCCAAGACAATCTCCTTTGAGGTATTTTAGATAAGATAATTTCTTGAAACTTTACCCAAATTCGTGGGACTCCAAAAAACGCATGTGGCTGCGAATTTTCTAAATCTTTTGCAAAGGTTTGTAATGATTCTGGATAACTAAATTGTGCACCTATAGTTAGCCCATAGGTCCAAATTATTCTTTCGGCTACGTGAACCAATGGTAAATAGGAGAATAATCTAGGATGACTAGGTAGGTTAATAATTTTTTGAATGGTATGTAAACTATTTACAAAATTTTCTACACTATGTACTACTCCTTTAGGTTCTCCAGAGGTCCCTGAAGTGTATATGATGGTGTGTGTGTCTGAAAGTTTTGGAAATTTAATTGTGATGTCAGAACCTTCCGATTGTATGATGTTTTCCCAACTGTATTCTTCCTTAATTCCATACAACTCAATTCCTATTTTTGGAATGGCTGTAATTCCTTCTTTTATGGAGGAATAGTCGTCTAGTTTACCAATAATAATAGCTTTAGACTCACTATGGGTTAATACTTGATGTATCGATTTTGCAGTTAAAGAAGTATAAATAGGAATGGAAACAAACCCTGCCATCATGATTGCTAAATCTGACATCATCCAATGAGCACAATTTTTAGATAAAAGTGCGATATGGCTTTTTTCCGCTAATCCTAAACTCTGTAATTTTATTGCTACTTTCCTTATTTCTATTCCAGCTTCTTTGTAGGAGTATTTTATAAGTTGACCGTTAATAGGTTGAAGTAAAAAGGGGTGATTAGGGATTTCTTTTTCCCAATGTAAAAACGCTTCTAATGGAGATAAGAATAGTGGCATTTTTTAAATTTGAAAATAAATAAATTGTTCGCTGCTACCTTGAGCAATTACCAATAATACGATCATAATAGACCAAACTATTCCTAAAGATATTGGCGACATTTTTTTTGAAACTTCTTTTACAGATGTATTTTTCATTAACCAGTGTGTAATAAATAAAATTCCAATCAATACATCTACTTTTATAATATCAAATGATGATAAAATTTTCACTCCATCAGCATTTAGAAATAACATTGATCTTATCATATTCCAAGCAGTGTCAAATTCTCTTGATCTAAAAAATACCTATGTAAAATTAATACAGGTAAAAGTTGTGAACGCTAAAAATAAGCCATTCCAAGCAGAAAATTTAAAAGGCAAGTTTTTTTTTGCAACTTTTCTAAAATTAGATTTTATTACAAAACCGTCTTATATAATTGTAACTACTGTTATGTTATTTTTTAGAAGATTTCATTTCTCCGTCAATACCGCTTAAATCCTCTCTAAAACTCCAAATTTCTGATTGTTTTCCGTTAGTAACAGATTCCCATTCTTTAAGAAATTTATCAAAAGAACCTTTACCAAAAACCTCTTCAAATTTAATTGAAAAATTATCAGTTCTGCCTAACCATCCTGAATTTTGATAAAAGGAAACGATCATTAAATCTTTCCCATCTATTTCATTAGGGAATTCATTGTAATACACTCCATAAGAATCATCTTGATACTTTTCTCTCATTACTTTTTTAACTTTATTCATAAGAGTAAGCGCTTCCTCTTTTTTAAAACGTTTTACATCAAACATATCTACCAAGGCTTTCTTAATGGAGAAGTCTTTTGGGAAATTTGATAGGTCTGGATAAAATCGCCAGTAATGTTGATCGCCCCCAGCAATTGTATAAGGCTCAATATTTTTGTTCCAATCTTCATCGTGACCTTCTTGTTGAGGTCTGTCATCAAAAGCACTCCAGGGAATTGGCCCCATTACCCACAAATACTTCCCGTAATCATGGCCATTGTTAATTTGGTAAATATGAGATCCATATTGTCCATCTGTATGATATTTATTGTTATGATTAGCTACTCCGGTTTCAAATTCATTAATAAATTTTGGGTTTGCGGTCATCATACCATTTTCAGTAACAGTATAAGCGCCCTTAGTTTGTGATAGTACTACAAATGGTAGTATCATTATCCAATAAATAACTGTTCTCATGATTTTATTTTTTAATAGTTCTAATTATAAAGATACAAAAAAACTATGATTAAATAATTATAATTCAGTCGCATATAGAATTATGATAAGAAACTATATTTAATATTTAATTTAATTTTTTAAAGTTAAATTGTTGAATTATTTTTTGGTTTTTCATTAGATGAACAAAAAAATAGTTTGTAACTCATTACTCAATTGTTATCTTTGCAAATCTTCTACCAAAAATGGTAGTATTACATAAAATTTTGTAAGATCATGTTCGATAATTTAAGCGAAAAACTAGATAAAGCCCTACACGTACTTAAAGGGCAAGGAAGTATTACAGAAGTTAATGTTGCTGAAACGTTAAAGGAAGTTAGGCGTGCATTATTAGATGCCGATGTTAACTTTAAAATAGCAAAAGAGTTTACCAATAAAGTAAAACAAGATGCTTTAGGTCAAAATGTACTTACCTCTCTTCAACCAGGACAATTAATGGTGAAGTTGGTAAAAGATGAACTTACCCAGCTTATGGGTGGTGAAACTGCAGGAATCAATTTGAGTGGTGCTCCATCGGTGATTTTGATGTCTGGTTTACAGGGGAGTGGTAAAACTACTTTTTCAGGAAAATTAGCGAATTACCTAAAAACTAAAAAATCAAAAAATCCATTATTAGTAGCCTGTGATGTGTATCGTCCTGCTGCAATTGATCAATTACACGTAGTTGGTGATCAAATAGGAATCGAGGTATTTAGTGATAGAGGAAATAATAATCCTATAGATATTGCTCAAAAAGCCATTGCTCACGCAAAGAAAAATGGATTTAATGTTGTTATTGTGGATACCGCTGGTCGTTTAGCGATAGACGAAGTGATGATGGCAGAAATTGAAAATATTCATAAAGCTATCCAACCTGAAGAAACCTTATTTGTAGTGGATTCTATGACAGGTCAGGATGCTGTTAATACTGCAAAAACTTTTAATGATCGCCTAAATTTTGATGGTGTTATTTTAACCAAATTAGACGGTGATACTCGTGGTGGAGCTGCAATTTCAATTAAAAGTGTTGTAAATAAACCAATCAAGTTTATTGGTACTGGAGAAAAGATGGAAGCAATCGATGTTTTTCATCCATCTAGAATGGCAGAACGTATCCTTGGGATGGGTGATGTTGTTTCTTTAGTCGAAAGAGCACAAGAGCAATTTGATGAAGTCGAAGCTAGAAAACTTCAGAAAAAAATCGCAAAAAATCAGTTTGGATTTGATGATTTTTTAAAACAAATTCAGCAAGTAAAGAAAATGGGTAATATGAAGGACCTTATCGGGATGATTCCAGGAGCCGGAAAAGCCATGAAAGATGTAGATATTGATGACGATGCTTTTAAAGGAATTGAAGCAATTATCCATTCCATGACTCCAGAAGAAAGAAGTCAGCCAACATTAATAAATGCAAGTCGTAAAAAAAGAATTGGGAAAGGAAGTGGAACTTCTGTACAAGAAGTTAACCAATTAATGAAACAATTCGAACAAATGAGTAAAATGATGAAGATGATGCAAGGTGGTGGAGGCCGCAAGATGATGCAAACAATGAAAGGAATGCAATAATATTCAGTAATTAAATAAAAAAACCTAATCAACATGGTTCTACTAGACGGTAAAAAAACTGCCAACGACATTAAAGATGAAATTACTGTTTCCGTAAACGAAATGATAGCGCGTGGAGAGAAAGTTCCTCATTTGGCAGCAGTTTTAGTTGGGTCTGATGGAGCTAGTTTAACCTATGTTGGGTCAAAAGTTAGAGCTTGTGAACGTGTTGGATTTAATTCCACTTTAGTAGAATTACCAGAAACAACAACCGAGGAAGACTTATTGAAAACCATACAAGGTTTAAATAAAAATAATGACATTGATGGTTTTATTGTTCAATTACCATTGCCCAAACATATTGATGAGCAAAAAGTATTAAATGCTGTAAATCCTAATAAAGATGTGGATGGATTTCATCCTGAAAATTTTGGTAGAATGGCATTAGAGATGGAATCTTTTATTCCTGCAACACCTTATGGCATTTTACAATTGTTAGAGCGTTATCAAGTAGAGACTAAAGGAAAGCATACGGTTGTAATAGGAAGAAGTCATATAGTCGGTCGTCCTATGAGTATTTTAATGAGTCAGAAAGGACCAGCGGGAAATAGTACGGTAACCCTAACGCATAGTTATACTAAAAACCTTTCAGAAATCACAAAACAAGCAGATATTATTATTGTTGCCTTAGGTATTCCTGAATTTTTAAAAGCAGGCATGGTGAAAGATGGTGTTGTAATAGTTGATGTTGGAATAAGTCGTGTTCCTGATAATACAAAACCAAGAGGTTATGCTATTAAAGGAGATGTAGCTTTTGATGAGGTAAGTAAAAAATCGTCATTTATCACACCTGTACCTGGAGGCGTTGGCCCTATGACCATTGCTATGTTGTTAAAAAATACCTTGATTGCACGTAAGCGAAATACTTAAATTCTTTTATCTAAAAATCATACATTCTTAGAATAATAATAACTTGTCTAATAATTTTGAAGGAATCGATTCTATGTTATCCTTTTAAATAATTGATACTTACTGTTGCTAATTCGTTATTTGGAAATTTCGAAAAATGTTTATGATCGATATTTATTCCAATTTCATTTATTACTTTTTGAAATACATCCAATTCTAATATATATTGATCTGAAAAACCATGAGTGGCATCATATGCAGTAGCTGCAGTTAATCCTAAGTTTGCTGCTGTAATACTCGGGTTAATGGTATGTAGCTCGATTAATAATAATCCAAACTTTTTTATATAAGGCGACCATTTTTCAAAATGCTCCTTTAAGTTTTGTTCCACTACAGAATTGTTTAATCTTTTTCCAGCATATGCAAAAGCACCTTTTGAGGTGCTAGTTCTGCTAACTTCTAGGTTTGGTTGTGACCAAGGTCGATTGTGGTCTAAAAAAGTTCTTACATTTAATAAGTCACTTAATTTAATATTATAATTACTATAAATATCTTCTTGTAATTGTTTCGGGTTTCCAATATCTCCCCAAATTACCTTTGCCCAAATATCTGCTTTTACAAGATTTGAACGCGTTACTTTTAAAGCGGCTTTGTTGTAATCGGCACCTACTAAAAAGAGCGGATATTCTTCTAACATTGTTCCGCGTTTTGTACGTTGTTCTATTACTTCAAATAAGTGAATTAAAAAAGCGCCATTACCACAACCCATATCTAAAATGCCTTTGGGTTGGTCTTCGATTGGTTTGTTAAATAAAGCAATAATAATTTCATCTATTTTTTTAAAATAGGCAGAATGTGCTCCTCCACTTCCCCATACATTCATCTCTCTATCCACGTGTATTTCTACTGTATTTGGAATAGAACTACGTAACATAGTTGCGTTGCCAAACATAAGCTCTTCCGCTCTTCTAAATGTTGGAATGTAAGAGACTGTGACTCCGTATGCGGAAGACCTTCTGGCAAAAAAGAACCCTTTATTGGTAAATTTATAATGCTCATTACTTTTAGTAAACCAACCTAAATAATGTAAGAAATCTAATATTTTTGAAAAACTTTCTGGATCTTCATGAAATTCTTCTGCGCTAAAGGAAGCTTCCATAAAATATTTATGAAACATTCCGTCCATACCTAAAAATACAGTTAAAGGTCCTACTAAAACACCTTCAATATGCCGTTCAATTTGTTGTTGTATCTCTAATGCTATTGGGTTGTTTGAAGTTGGTTCGTATTTTTTGTTTTTATAGTTTACAAAGATTCTGTTAATGATATAAAATTGCTCCTTATCTAAACTTCTTGGATGAAACTCCTTAGAAGTTTTTAAAAAATGAACCACATCTTTATATAAATTACAATGCTCAAAAGCTATTTTACTTTTCTCGTTTTGAGATATAGTGACTGTATTTTCTGAATTATCTACATCATAATTAAGCCAACCTTGAGAAGCTAACATTCTAAGTCCAACGTTTAGATAACCTTCGTTGGCATTGAATTGGTTAGTGATTTCTGAAAGAAGAAAATGTTGCTTTTTTAAAATAAAATCTAATATTCCTTTTTCCTTTAATGAATAGGCGATAGGGGCAACTGCAATACCATCTAGATGTCTAAATAACTCTTCTCGGTATTTGTTTTTTTCTTCTTTAGTAAGCATTAATTTGAGTTTTTTTAGATAGTTCTTGTAAATGTAGAGAAAAAACTGCTATCTATAATAGAATGTGTGTAAAACAAAAAAACCTTCATTTCTGAAGGTTTTTTTGTTTTATATGTTCTAGTTTTTATTCTTTTTCTTCAAGGTCATCAATTTTCCACGATAACATAAAGTATTTAATTTTTGCCTCGTCTGGAATATTCGTTACGTCAATTACTAAGTTTGGATTGTAACGAAAATTTTCAGGAAGTTCTTTTTTATCAATATTGATAAAAATATCACTGTCTTTTAAAAAGACAACCACTGTACTTAATGTCGTTTCAATGTTAGCAATTTCATAATTAGCTTTTACATCTTTAAAAGTGCTACTTAAATTTAATCCCTTATCAGTTTTATAACGAGCATCGTAAAATTGAAAATTAGATATTAACGCATCAGGGTCGTTATTTCCTCTTGGTGAGATCAGCATTAATCTGTTGCCTCCTTTTTCATAAATTTCAACTTCTCCTTGCGTAGAGAAAGCATCATTTCTAGCATACAGTTTTACGATAGAATCTTGAGCAAAGATCGAATCTACTTGCTTTATTTTCATTCCAATAGTTAACTCACCTACAGCAGTATTTGAAATTAAGAATGGATCCTTTTCTTCAGCGCATTGAACAAACAAAAAGGTTGCTATTACTATAAAAAATATTTTTTTAATCATTTTAATTTATTGTTTTATTTGGATCCCAAAATTACTAAAATTGAAATTGTATTTTATCAATTATTATTTAAATTATTATCAGCCCTTGTTCATTATCACCAACTTTAACCTAGCCCTAAAAGGGATATCGATGAAATTTTCGGTTCTTCCTTTAGGATTGAGGTCAAAATCGAAAATGTTAGATGATTTTAGGATGAATTATTTTATCAATTTCCCTAAGATTCCTAGTACGCCTCTTATTACCGTTGCGCTTGTTAATACTTTTATAAAAGGATTTTGAGCGGTGCTTTTTCTTCTTCTTGAAGTAGTACCCCTAGCACTTCTTTTGGAAGATTCTCTTTCTATTTCTTCTTGTTCCTTTCTAGCTTTTTCTTTCGTTTCTTGCTGCTCGGCAATTTCAATTTTTTTGTTTAATAATTCGTAAGCACTTTCACGATCTATTTCTTTATTATATTGAGGAATTAATTTTGAAACTTCTAATAATTCTTTTAACTCATTATCTTCCAAAATATCCATTCTACTCATTGGCGCTCGCAACATTGTTGCTGCTAGTGGAGTAGGGATTCCTTTTTCATTAAGTGCCGTTACTAAAGCTTCTCCAATTCCTAATTGAGTTAATACTTCATCGGTATTATAATACTCGGAAAGTGGATAGTTTTCAGCAGTCAATTTAATAGCTTTTCTGTCTTTTGCTGTAAACGCTCTTAAGGCATGTTGAATTTTTAATCCTAACTGACTTAAAACAGCGTCTGGAACATCCGTTGGGTTTTGAGTTACAAAGTAGATTCCAACTCCTTTAGAACGAATCAATTTAACAATACTTTCAATTTGGTTGTGTAATGCTTTGCTTGCTTCATTAAAAATTAAATGAGCCTCATCTATAAAAATCACTAATTCTGGTCTTTCGCTATCTCCCTGTTCTGGAAAAACAGAATATATTTCAGCCAAAAGGGAAAGCATAAAGGTTGAAAAAAGCTGAGGTTTATCTTGAATATCAGTTAGCCGAACGATATTAATATATCCTCTTCCGTCTTCATCTATTCTTAATAAATCGTCTGTATCAAAGGATTTTTCGCCAAAAAACAAATCGCCTCCTTGTTGTTCTAAAGCAACAATTTTTCTTAAGATTGCTCCAGTAGAAGAGGACGAAATCCTTCCGTATTCTTCAGCTATTTCCTTTTTTCCATCTCCAGTGGCATATTGCAATACCTTTTTAAAATCTTTTAAATCTAACAGCGGTAATTTCGTATCATCACAGTATTTAAAAAGCACCGAAATGATCCCTGCTTGTGTATCTGAAACATCTAAAATTCTAGATAAAAGTACAGGTCCAAATTCACTTACTGTAGCTCTTAATCGTACTCCATTTTGTTCTGAAAGAGTTAAGATTTCAACAGGAAAACCTTTTGCCTCAAAAGGAATTCCAATTTTTTCATGGCGTTCATCAATTTTTGGATGACCAGGGCTGGGTTGTGCTATTCCACTTAAATCTCCTTTCATATCCATTAATAACACCGGAATTCCTTTGTCTGAAAGGTTCTCAGCAAGTACTTGCAACGTTTTTGTTTTTCCAGTACCTGTTGCTCCTGCAATTAATCCGTGGCGGTTTAGTGTTTTTAAAGGAATTTTAACCAATGCATCTGTAATGGTTTCTCCATCAAGCATTGCTGCGCCAAGGGTTATAAAATCTCCTTTGGTGGTATTGCCTTTATTGATGTAATCGAAAAATGCTTTAGAATCTGCCATGAATTAAATTTTGTATAAAAATACTAATTGTAAGTGAATAATAGAATTTTATAAATTTAAAATTGGTAGTGCTTTTAAAATTAAAACGTTGGGAATTTCAGTCTTTAAATATATACCTTTGCCGCAATGCAAAAAGAAATTAAAGAATTAG
>CAJXEB010000084.1 GCA_913052585.1 uncultured Flavobacteriaceae bacterium
TCCATACTTGCAAACACAGGATCGATTAGTCAAACTACTTTACCTCCATACATTACATATTGATCAATAATAAATTTATCTTTTTCAGGAAATTTCTCAAGTGGCTTTGCAATAATGATAGCATCATATTTAACTTTCACTCTATAAGATTTTGTACTATCAATCATATAACGCTCAGTTAAGCTATTTAAATTCTGATCTAAAGAAATTCTATCTACTGAATAAAATTCGGCCAATGCTGTTGCTAATGAAGCCGTTTCTAAATCACTTAACTCTCCGTGCCCTTCAATAAAAGCTATTCTTGGAACCTTAAGTATAGTTAGGTTATTTATAGCATTAGCAATTTCATATTCTAAAGATTCTATTGAACCATTTAACATAGACTCTGAACCAGCTCCTAATTGACTTTTTAATAACTGTACTGGAAGTTCTTGTCCTCTATATATAAATACAGCTCCTGGCCACACTATCTTATTGCTAAAACCATCATCGGTCTTTGTATTTAAATCGGTTGGACGTAAACCTTGCTTATGTAATTGTTTATAAATTTCGTCTCTTATTTTCTTATCCGAACTCTCTGATGGATTAATAAATTCGTATTCAATATTCCCGTTAGAATAAGCTCTAAACTCATCTAACATCTCTTTAGTTTCGTCACGTAAACGCTTAAAACCTGCAGGAAAATCTCCTTCTAAATAAACTTTAACATAAATAATATCTTCTAGACTTTCAGCTAGGCCAATACTCGTTTCAGAAAGAGTGTACCTTTTTTCTGAAGTTAAATCGAATCGTTCAAAAGCAAAAGATCCAATGTAATTCACCATCAGAATAATTACTAATCCAACAATTAATAAGGTAATATCCTTCTTTCTATTTACGGTGTTTTTTTCTACCATTTTCTGCTGCCTAATGCCGTTTTGGTTAACAATAGAAATAAATAAATTGTACTCATAAAATAAATCACATCTCGTGTATCAATCACACCTCTACTCATTGAAACATAATGTTCATTGATTCCAAGTTTCATTATAATATCATCTACAGCACCAAAATACTCTAACGAGCTAATAGATTCGAAACCAACATAACAAAAGAAACAAAGAAATACGGCTACAATAAATGATATAATTTGATTGTTTGTAATTGAACTCGCAAAAACACCTATAGCTACAAAAACACTCGCTAAAAAGAGTAGCCCAAAATAAGAACCAACAGTTCCTCCTACATCAATATTACCTACTGGATTACCCAATTGATAAACAGAATAGAAATAAACAAGTGTAGGTAATAAAGAAAACAATACTAGTGTAAAACCAGCAATGTATTTTGCAATTACAATCTGAAAATCGGTTAAAGGCTTTGTCAGTAGCAGTTCTATTGTCCCTGTTCTACTTTCTTCAGCAAACAAACGCATAGTTATTGCTGGCACTAAAAACATAAAAACCCATGGAGCAACATAAAACAAAGCATCGATATTAGCATAGCCATTATCCAATACATTTGTTCCTCCAGGAAAAACCCACATCATTAAGCCTATTGTAGTTAAAAAAACCACAATAACAATGTATCCAATAAGGGAGCCTAAAAAGCTGCGTATCTCTTTATTTATTAATGTTAGCATCTAATTATTTTGTGCGAAGTCCAAAAGTAATATTTTTTAAAGGATGTTTGTTATAAAAATTGTTAAACGGAGGGTTTGAGTTTATAAGTGGAAAAGAGTTCATCCTATTCACCTTAAAAAGAAGCCAAAAAGATGTACTTTCGTTAAGTGTAATTATTTATTTACAGAAGGTATACAGAATAGTGATAAATACAAAGCAAAAGAAAATAGCTATTTTAACTACTTTTTTAGGATGTCTATTCTTAATTGTATTTTTTTCCAATAAAACACTCCAGTTTTTAGTTAAAGATAAAATCTGGGCTCACAAAATCAATAGTATTAAAAAACTTAACAAAGCATCAACCACTTATCCAGGAGTAGAACTTGATGTTGTTTATTATAATAATTACTTTGATGTTAACCATCCACCAGACAAGTCAAACAATCTAAAACTAGAAGAGTACTTCCTTTCACAAAAGACTCATGAAAATCGATTGTATTGGATTGATTTTAAAAATCTTAACAAATCCAACCATATAAATTCAGCTAATAAATTAGATAGTTTAGTAAAGCACTTTACTATTAATAAAAAAAATGTCATTGTAGAGTCCACGAATGCCTTTTTTTTGAAGTCCTTTTTTCATAAAGGATTTCCTACTTCATACTATCTACCGATAAATCTTCATTTATTAAACAAGGAAGAATTAAAGACAACAATACATATTATTAGAGATAACATTGACTCTAATAACAACACTTATATTTCAAGTAATTACAAGGATTACAATATACTTAAAGAGTACTTTCCTAATCAAAAAAAACTTTGTTGGTTTACAACAATTGGCTCAATGAACAAATTTAAAGCACGATTACTTTTATATAAAACGGCCCTTGATAAAAATGTCGAAGTGTTATTAATTCCTTTCCACTAAAAAATGAAACGGATTAATCTCATAATTAAAACAATAAATATAATATACCCTTTACCTTTGATCTTATTGGTGTTTAGTCCAATCCTTATTGGCTTTTTTATTGATTTTGATTTGTTTGATAGTAGAATAATTGCAATTAACCTTGTTTGGATACCTATATTCACAATACCTTTTATTTTATTAAAAACCCGATTTGGATACCACTTAATTTCTACCTTATATTTTTGTATTGGGATGATCGAATTAACACATTGGATTATAATAAAAGGCCCTTTAACAACTACAAGTTTATTAGTCATTTCAAATACCAACTTACAAGAATCTTTTGAATTTTTTAATTTAAAAGGGTCTATTTTCTTACTCCTTTTATTCCCCTATATTTATATATATATAAAAACCCTGCAAAACAAACCTTACCATTTTCAATCCAATATCAGCCCTTATATTATTGGAATAGTACTATTGTTTTCTGTAGTATTTATTGGCGAAAACGCTTTAAATAGTCGCCTAATTAGAAAGGGAGTTCCTCAAGCTGCAAAAGTTACATTTTCATTCATTCATAATATGAAACTTTACAAAGAGGTTAACCAGGATGTCAAACCAAAAAAAATTAATGCGACCCACACTTCTAAACAACAAACAGTAGTTCTTGTTATTGGAGAATCTTGTAACCGGAATCATATGTCGCTATATGGCGCTAAAAGAAGGACGACACCTAAATTAGATAATAGAAGTGATTTATTTACTTTCAAAAATGTTGTTTCGCCCTATTCAAACACTATAAACTCTGTACTAACAATTCTTTCAGAATCTGATTTAGAAAACAAAATTTCTTTCAAAAAAAACATTGATATAATTGACATCTTTCATTCCGCAAATTTTAAAACATTTTGGATATCAAATCAAAACCCTGTTGGTGTTTGGGATAATCAAATAACCATATTTGCAAAAAAATCAGATCATCTTAAATTTGTAAACACAACTAGTAACTCTTCTTTTGAATCAATACTGAACAGTTCTTATGACTCCAAAATTCTAAAACCATTTGAATCTGCGTTATTAGATTCATCAAACAACAAGTTTATTGTATTACACCTACTGGGCAATCATTCATCTTATGTTAAAAGATATCCTTCTAGTTTTAACATATTTAAAGGATATGATGATAAATCTAAAACTATTGCAGAATATGACAACTCTATTTTATACAATGACTTTATTGTTGATAGTCTAATCAAGACTCTTGAAAAGAGAGAAAGCGAATCAATTTCTTTCATCTATTTATCAGATCATGGAGAAAATGTATATGATGAATTTGATAACGTTGGTCATGATTATTCAACTGAATTACCCAAATCAAATGTTGAAATTCCTTTTTTGGTTTGGCTTTCAGAAAACTATATAAACCTAAACCCTCAAATCACAAAAACATTACATGAAAATTTAAATCTTCCTTTCATTTCTGACAACTTATTCCATAGTATTATGGATTTAAGCCATATAAAAAGTCCATATTTCATTAAAGAAAAAAGTATTTTCAATTACGATTATAACGATTCAAGAAAACGAATTTTAGAAGATGGAAAAGATTATGATCGTTAACTATTAAATGCAAGCAGCTCTTCATATACCCGCTTAACTGGCAAGCCCATTACATTAAAGTAAGAACCAATTATTTTTTCAATACCAATATAACCTATCCATTCCTGTATTCCATAACTACCTGCTTTATCAAAAGGTTGGTAATTATCTACATAATATTCAATTTCAGGACTCGTTAATGGCTTAAAATAAACCGCAGTTTCTTCGAAAAAAGTATGTTGTTTTTCTTTTGACAGCAATGTTACAGCAGTTATTACTTCATGCTTATTGCCAGAAAGCTTACCTAACATTTTAATGGCATCTTCTCTACCTTTAGGCTTGCCAATTATTTCATCGCCTAAACAAACAATAGTATCTGAAGTAATGATTAAATCGTTTTCTTTTAGATCCTCAATAAATGCACTAGCTTTCAGTTCACTTAAAAAAAGCGCGACATGTTCTCTTTGTAATTCGGGAGGATAAATCTCTTCTATCTCTTTTGTTTTGATTTCAAAATCAAACCCTAATTCTTTTAGTAAATTTTGTCTTCTTGGCGATTTTGACGCTAAAATAATATTCTTTGAAATTGTTTGAAATGCCATTATAATTTAATTATCAAAAAGTAAAACACTGCAGCATAACTAATTCCTGCCAGCATAATTAGTTTTAAAACAGTACTTATTTTATGATAATCTTCTTTTACCTTAGCTGTATAAATCTGAAAAATAACATACGCCAATGGTAACTGAACCGTAAACAAGAAATACATTACTGTAATTAACGCTCTTGTTTGAGCTCTAACTGCCTCTTGACTATCGCCTCCAGCATTATTTTGAACTTGCATATATTGATAATACCCAATTAACCCAAGCATGATTAAAGCAATTACTTGCGCAACCATTTTAGCAACAGATTTACCATAAACTACTGGCAAAGTATTACTTTCATACTGTTCATCGCCATCACAATCTTCAATATCTTTGACAATTTCTCGTACCAAAGTGCTAATAAAAGCAAATAGAGCAAAGCCAGAAACCCAAAGTAATATATTATTAAGCGTTTCTACAAGAGCATATTCAACATCCTCAAAAGGAGTGAATTTTTCCAACCTAAACAATAACATATTAACTGTATCATCAACCATTAAATGTTGTAAAATCAACTCATATAGCCCCGCAACAAATGGTACTAAAGCAGCCAATAAGGCCACAACTACATTCCCAACAATTACTTGTCTTTTAAATGTTGTAGAATAATACCACAAAGCTCCAGCTGATACTACTTGGATGAAAATTAATTTCCAATTGCCCATTTTATAAGCTAAGTAAGCGCCAATTAAAATCGCAAATCCATTAATTACTATGTGAGCTCCCATTGCAACTCTTCGTTTAATGTGCTTTCCTACAATTATACTTTCCGAACGATTAACTCTATCGATTTTAACATCAAAATAATCGTTAATAATATAACCAGCAGCAGCAATCATTACAGTAGACAAACTCAACAGAAAAAAATCAAGATTACTCATCTGTAAACCTACACCGGAAATATCTTGTCCGCCAGAAAAATTATATATGATAGGATAAAATATTCCATAGCGAATTGCATATTGCGCTAAGGCAATAATCAGCAAATTCGGTAGTCGAATTAATTTTATAAAAGCAATTATCGGATTCATAATCTATAACTGTAAAATTAAAATTAATTTTATAATAAATTGGCATATTGCTTAAAATGGATATTCATCAGATATTATTAAAATATTGGGGTCATAATACCTTCCGTCCTTTGCAGGAAGATATCATCAATTCTGCACTTGAAGGAAAGGACACATTAGCGCTACTCCCTACTGGTGGGGGAAAATCCATTTGTTTCCAAGTCCCCGTTATGGCGAAAGAGGGAATTTGTATTGTCGTTTCTCCTCTCATTGCTTTAATGAAAGATCAGGTAGAAAATCTAACAAAACGAAATATTAAGGCTGTTGCCATCTATTCTGGCATGACAAAAAGAGAAATTGATATCACTTTAGACAATTGTGTTTATGGGAAAATTAAGTTCTTATACATTTCTCCAGAAAGAATTGAAACCGAAATTTTCAAATTTCGATTCGAAAAAATGAATGTCAATTTTATTGCAATTGATGAAGCGCATTGTATTTCTCAATGGGGCTATGACTTTAGACCTTCCTACTTAAATATTGCCAAATTACGGGAGGCTAAACCAGACATACCTTTTATTGCGCTTACTGCTACTGCAACTCCAGAGGTTGTTATTGACATTCAAAAACATCTCCTATTTAAAAAAGAGAATGCATTACAAAAAAGTTTTGAGCGAAAAAATATAGCCTATACCGTTTTAAAAGAAGAAGGCAAACTCAAAAGAGTCTTAAAAATTTTACAAAACGTATCAGGTACTTCTGTTATTTATGTACGAAGTAGAAAAAAGACCAAAGAAATTGCACTCTTTCTACAACGAAACGGCATTTCTGCAGATTTTTATCATGCAGGGTTAAGCAATGAAGAACGTACGTTAAAACAAAGTAATTGGATTAATAATATTACTCGAGTTATAGTCTCTACCAACGCGTTTGGTATGGGGATAGACAAACCCGATGTTCGCTCAGTCATTCACGTTGATTTACCTGATTCGTTGGAGGCTTATTTTCAGGAAGCAGGAAGGGGTGGAAGAGATGAAGCAAAGGCCTATGCTGTTTTATTATTTGAAGAGGCCGACAGAATAGAATTAGAACAACGTATTGTCAATAGTTTTCCGGAAATTGAAGTGATTAAAAAAGTTTACCAATCATTGGCTAACTTTTTTCAAATTCCCATAGGATCAGCATTAAACGAAAGTTATTCCTTAAACATAATTGACTTTAGTCAACAGTACAATTTACAAGTTTTTACAGTATATAACTGTTTAAAATTCTTAGAAAAAGAGGGCTACCTTATTCTCTCGGAATCAAACTTTAATGCCTCTCGAGTAAAGATTGAAATTAAGAAAGATGACCTCTATGAGTTTCAGGTTAACAAACCGAAATTCGATTTATTTTTGAAGACTATTTTAAGATCATATACAGGTTTATTCGAGAATTTTGCTAAAATTGATGAGTTTGAAATTGCCAAAAGAATGCGAACCACTAAAGACAAAGTTGTTAAAGCACTCCAATACCTCAACCATTTAGAGGTAATAACTTACTTGGAGCAAACCAATCAACCTCAACTAACATACACAACCGAACGTCTCGACCTTAAGGATGTGAAAATTTCTGCAAAGAATTATCACGAAAGAAAAGAAATTGCCATTAAAAAGATGGAGAGCGTAATTTATTTCGCTACTGCAAAACACAAATGTAGAAGTGAAATTTTATTGAGCTATTTTGGTGAGAAAGACATTTTTAGATGTGGTGTTTGCGATGTTTGTATCGAAAGAAATAAACTCGATTTAAGTGATGTTGAATTTAGTGCAGTTTCTGACCAAGTAAAAAAAATAGTACAAAAAGAAAAATTACCCATTACCGATGTCATCAATAAAATTGATGCTGTTAGAGATGATAAAATCATAAAAGTGATACAATGGCTAATGGAAAATGACAAACTTATTTCTAACGATAAAAACTTACTAGAATGGCGAAAATAACATGGACTACCAAAGCTTTTAAAAACTTAACAGTAGATGAGTATTTTGAATTGCTTCATTTAAGAGTCGCTGTTTTTGTAGTAGAACAAGATTGTCCTTACCAAGAAGTTGATGAAAAAGACAGACAATCATTTCATTTATTTGGAAGATCTGAAAATGGTGAAGTAATTGCTGTTACAAGAGTTCTCCCAAAAGGAGTTTCTTACCCAGAGATTTCTATCGGAAGAGTTGCATTAAAAAAGGAATTTAGAGGACAAGGTATTGCCGACACATTAATGATAGAAACGTTTAAATTTATTGAACGTGAATATGGCAACCAACCTATTCGGATTTCTGCTCAAGAATACCTATTAAACTATTACAACAAACATGGGTTTGTGCAAGTTGGTGATGGATATTTAGAGGATGATATTCCACATGTGGAGATGCTGAGAATGTAGATCCAGTAAAAATCCACCCCTAACCCCTCCAAGGAGGGGAATTTAATCGATTCTTAACTTCTTAATCCTTTTTATTGGTCCAGGGCAAAAGCTCTGATGACAATCGATACACCTACTTACAAGCTTATTAAATTCTTCCACTTGATTCTCTGGGTTCTCTTGTATTGCTTTCGCTTGATTTACTAAAGACTTATTAAACGCATCAAATTCAGCAGTTTTCACATCTGGATCTGTTGCTTTTGCTATATGAACAGTTTCTAGTTCTGCAATAAAACCATCAGAAATAGTTCCTGTATTGTTTACAATTAACTGTTTAATTGAGTCGGCATCCAAATACATTTTGCGCATTAGCAACGCTAATTCACTATCCTTATTAGGTGTATCGCTCGATACCACCTTTACAATTTTTACGACTCTCTTAACTTCAGTTTTTGGCTCTGGATTACAAGCAAAAAAAAGGGATGCTAAAAAGCATCCCAATATTAATTCCTTCATCTTAATGTGCATTAGATGTTGTAATTTCTTCTGTAATAATTACACCAACAGCTTCAAAAGCATAGTTAAATTCTGGTTCTGTAATTGCATCAATTTCTTCCTGAGAATCTCCAGCATCTTCAGCATAATGTTTTAACATTTCAACAGTTGTTGTATCCATTGTTGCAGTTCCTTGAATAATAGTTTCTTTTCCTGCAGCTTCTAATGGAACAAAAAATTCATAATCCTTAAAAGTAATTCTCATGTCTTTGTCATCACTTAAGTTCATCACCATCCAACATCCTTTTTTAGAACAGACTTCTTCAATTTTTCCAGAAATTTTTGTTTCCAACGCTTCTTTCCCATCAAATTGAGCTAAAAATTCTGTAGTAGAAATTGCTCCTTCTTCAGTAATTTCAACACCATGCATAGACATTTCAACGGTTACCTCTTCAACAACTTCTGTTACCTCATCAGACTTTGGTTCTGCGTTACCACATGAAAATAAAAATGCTGCACTTGCTATAAATAATATTTTTTTCATCTTATACTTGTTTTTAAATTTGAATTCAAAAGTAATTTATTATTCAGAAATACATCTTCTTTTTACAATTTAGAATCCTTATAAATTGCTACTCCAAAAGAAGCAACACAATTTATTGACAGCTTAAAAAGACCTCAACAACTAATTATATACGTAGTTATTACTATTGACTTCCTCATTAAAAAAGCATAACTTCGTTTAACACAATGTAAGTCGCATTTTAACGCAACCAACAAGTACATTA
>CAJXEB010000085.1 GCA_913052585.1 uncultured Flavobacteriaceae bacterium
AAACTCCCTGGTCCACTATTTAAATATTTATACGTACACCAAACTGCAAAATCTGCTCCTGTTTCGTGTAAGTTAGGTTGAATGTTTCCAACACCGTGGGCTAAATCAAAACCTACCTTGCTATTATGTTTGTGTCCTAATTCTGTGATTTTTTTTAATGGATATAATTGACCTGAATAATAATTTGTACTGCCAATCATTAATAATGCAATTTCATCACCTTGCTTTTCCATTATTTTTTCTAAATCTTCAAAACGGCATAAATCTTCCCCTTCACGTGGTTTCCATAAAATTAATCCATTACTTGAATCATACCCATGAAATTTCAACTGACTTTCCATCGCATATTTATCTGAAGGAAAAGCATCACTTTCAATAACGATTTTGTATTTGCTTTTTGTTGGCTGGTAAAAAGATACCATCATTAAATGAAGGTTGGTTGTTAAACTATTCATTATAACAACTTCACTTGATTTGGCGCCCACTATTTTTGCCATAGAGTTTGTTAAAAATTCATGATAAGGCAACCATGGGTTTTTAGCATCTGTATGTCCTTCAACTCCCAACTTAGCCCAATCATTAAGCTCTTGTTGTAAATAATTTGATGTTTTTTTTGGCTGTAATCCTAAGGAATTTCCACAGAGATATACCAGCTCTTCACCTTCATTATTTGTTGGAATTAAAAATTCTTCCCGGTAGTTTTTTAATGGATCTTCTTGATCTTTTTGGATAGCAAAAGCTAAATTGTTTTCGTACATTTAATTGGTGATTTTGAACTTAAACAAAAATAGGGATTATTAAATTAATTAATTCTCAATTAATATGAAATAATAAATTGAATTTTTATTAAAAAACTATTTTATGTTTTATATTTAAATCAAATTTTAAGCATAATGAAAAAGTTATTATTGATCTTATTCTTTTTAGGACCTTTTGTAAGTGAAGCTCAAAATATGTCCATTGCAAGAGAATGGAATGAACAGATTTTACATGCTATCAGAAATGATTTTGCACGTCCAACAGTACATGCAAGAAATCTTTTCCATACTTCTATAGCCATGTATGATGTTTGGGCAGTTTTTAATGATCAAGCAGATACTTTTTTGTTAGGAAAAACGGTAGGAGATTACACTTGTAATTTTGATGGGTTTTATATTGATGATTCTTTTGAAGAAGATAGAAAAAAGGCAATAAGTTTTGCCGTTTACAGAATCATGTTGCATCGATTTTTAAACTCTCCAGGGGTTGAAGAAATTTACACATCTATAAATAATTTAATGGATGAATTAGGCTATGATAAAAATATGCAAAGTATTGATTATCATAATGGTAATTCAGGTGCTTTAGGGAATTTTGTTGCAAGTCAAATTATTGAGTTTGGTTTATTAGATGGCTCTAATGAACAAGAAGATTACGCGAATGTATTTTATCAACCTATAAATGAAAACTTAAATACGGATCATACAGGAAATCCAAATTTAACAGAACCTAATCAATGGCAACCTCTTACTATAGATGGATTTATAGATCAAAGTGGGAATTATCATCCTGGAGGAGCTCCTGATTTCCTAAGTCCAGAATGGGGTAATGTTACTCCGTTTTCACTTACAGAAGAAAATTTAACTATATACAATACTCCAGGTCATGACTTTTGGGTTTATCATGATCCAGGTGATCCATCTTTTATACAAGAGGGTTATGGAATGAATGACCCTTATAAATGGGGATTTGCATTGGTTTCTATTTGGGGGTCACATTTAGATCCAAATGATGATGTGATGATTGATGTATCTCCTGCAAGTATTGGTAATATTTCGAATTTCCCAGAGACCTTCGAAGAATATAAAATTTTTTACAATTTGGAAGACGGAGGAGATCCTAGCGTAGGCTGGGATATAAATCCAAGTACAGGATTACCTTACGAAGAGCAATTGGTGCCTAGAGGAGATTATACAAGAGTTTTAGCCGAATTTTGGGCAGATGGACCTGATAGTGAAACACCTCCGGGACATTGGTTTGCTATTTTAAATTATGTTAGTGACCATCCAAATTTGCTTAAGAAATTTAAAGGTGAAGGTGATATATTAGAAGATTTAGAATGGGATGTTAAATCGTATTTCATTTTATCTGGAGCAATGCATGATTCAGCTATAGCCGCTTGGGGAATTAAAGGTTATTACAATTATATAAGACCGATGAGTTCGATACGATATATGTGTGACCAAGGTCAATCTTCAGATACTAGCCTTCCAAATTATCATCCACATGGGATTCCATTAGTGCCAGGTTATATTGAAATTATTGAAGAAGGAGATCCTTTAGAAGGAGAATATCTAGAAAATATTGGAAAAGTTAAACTTTTTACTTGGAGAGGACATGAGTTTATTATTAATGCAGCTTTTGATATAGCTGGAGTTGGTTGGATTTTAGCTGAAAAGTGGTTCCCATATCAACGACCTTCTTTTGTTACCCCACCTTTTGCAGGATTTGTATCTGGTCATTCTACTTTTTCGAGAGCGGCTTCTGAAGTTTTAACATTATTAACTAACGATGAATTTTTCCCTGGTGGAATGGGTGCTTTTAACGTTTATACAAATGATTTTTTAAAGTTTGAAGTAGGTCCAAGTGTCGATTTTCAATTACAATGGGCTACGTATAGAGATGCGTCCGATCAAACAAGTTTGTCACGGATTTGGGGAGGGATTCACCCTCCAATAGATGATATTCCAGGTCGGAAAATTGGAAAAAAAATTGGTATCGATGCTTTTGAGTTTGGAGAACACTATTTTGAAAAAGAGGTAGAATTCGAAAGTGTAATTTACCCTAATCCAGCAGGTGATTTTATAAATATTCAGTACGAGTCTGATAGTCAGCTTAATTTTAAAGTTTATGACTTAAATGGAAGGGAAATTTTAAGGAAACCAGTTCAATTTAACAACCTTCATCGTTTTAGGATAAATGTTTCTAACCTTAGTCAAGGATTTTATATTATTTACTTGGTTGATGATAATAATAGGGAAGTTGCTGTTTATAAGATGTTAAAAGATTAATTATATGAATTTTAAAAAAGCATTTGATACAAATCGCGAAACTTGGAATGAAAAGGTAGCTATTCATGCAAAAAGTGATTTTTACAACTTAAATGATTTTAAAAATGGTAAATCTTCTCTTAATAAATATGAGGTAACTGCTTTAGGAGATGTTTCAAATAAATCGTTGCTTCACTTGCAATGTCATTTTGGTCAAGATACTATGAGCTGGGCTAGAATGGGAGCAAATTGTACCGGGATTGATTTATCGGATGAAGGTATAAGGTTAGCAAAACAGCTTAACAAGGAGTTAGGTTTAAGCGCCAAATTTATTTGCTGTAATGTTTTAGATGTTTCAAAACATGTAAAAAACCAATTTGATATCGTATTTACAAGTTATGGTACTATTGGTTGGTTACCTGATTTAAAGCCTTGGGCTCAAATGATATTTGAAAGGTTAAAAGTAGGTGGTGTTTTTTATATAGTAGAATTTCATCCTATAGCTTGGATGTTTGATTACGCTACTAATCCTCCAAAATTAGCTTATGGTTACCATCAAAAAGAAGTAATATATGAAGAATACGAAGGCACTTATGCAGATGAAAAATCAAAAATGATTAGTAAAGAATATGGTTGGAATCACAGTTTAGGAGAAATTATTACCTCGCTAACAAATGCTGGGTTAACTATTAAATATTTAAATGAATATGACGCCTCACCTTATAATATATTTCCGGAATTAGAAACTAATAATGATGGAATGTATGAGCTTTCAAATAAATTATATCCTTTATTATTTGAATTAAAAGCAATAAAAATTTAATTAATGCTGCAAATTTTCTTTAAGTAATTCAGGAAATTGTTTTTGAAATTTCTTTAATCTTGGGATAGATACATTCTGAATGTATGAGTTGTTTGGGTTTAACCTTTCATAATTTTGATGATACTCTTCGCCTTTCCAAAATTTCTGAAAAGGCATCACTTCAGCAGCTACTAATCTATTTTTGTTTTCTTGATATAAAACTTCTATTTTATCATTAATAATTTTCTTTTCTTCTTCATTTTGATAAAAAACAATAGAACGATATTGAGAGCCTCTGTCATTTCCTTGGCCATTTAGTTGAGAAATATTTTGTGACCCAAAATAAATAGTTGTCAATTGTTTAAAACTGATAATTTCAGGATTATAAATAATTTCTACAGCCTCTGCATGACCAGTTTTACCTGTATTGCTTTTTTTATAAGTGGGATTGTCTGTGTGACCTCCACTATATCCAGAAATAGATTCTTCTACTCCTATTACACTTTCATAAATAGCTTCTACACACCAAAAACAACCACTAGCAAAATAGGCTCTTTTAAAACCATCTTCACTTTCTACTTGAACAGGTTCTACGATTTTTTGGTTTTCAGAATGAGCATTATTCCTGTTTTTATTAAAGTCTTGACAGGATGCTTGTAAAGCAACTAATAATACTAAAACAGAAATTGTAAGTGACTTTTTCATAAGATGTTTTTTACTAGGTCGTAAGAATCAAAAATACCTTTCTTTTTGGAAATAAAAAAGCCTTCAATTTTTTGAAGGCTTTTTTTTATTAATATATTTAAAGTGGATTAAAGCTTGCTAAACATTTTTTCCATTTTTGCTTCTTCTTCGGTAGCTAAGTCAATATCTACTAATATTCTTCCACTATGCTCGTCCGTAATAATTTTTTTACGACCTGCTATTTCCATTTGAATTTGTGGTGGAATAGTAAAAAAAGATCCTCCAGATGCTCCACGGTCGATAGCTACAATTGCTAAACCATTTTTAACATTGGTACGAATTCTCTTGTAAGCTTTAATTAAACGTTCTTCGATTTTTTTCTCAAAATCAGCAGATTTTTTAATTAGTGCTTGTTCTTCTTTTTCAGTTTCAGCTAAGATTTCATCTAACTCCCCTTGTTTGTGAGTTAAATGATCTTGACGTTTTTTAAGACGTTCAGTAGTTTCTTCAACAACTACTTTCTTTTGCTCTATTTGTGCTTTAAACTCTCTAATGTGCTTTTCGTTTAATTCAATTTCTAATTCTTGAAATTCAACTTCTTTACTTAAAGAATCGTATTCACGATTGTTACGAACGTTATCTTGTTGTTTTGTGTATTTTTTGATAAGTTCTTTAGATTCTTCAATCTGATTTTTCTTATCTGAAATACTATTCATTACAACCTCAACCCCGTCATTCATTTTTTGAAGGCGAGTATTCATTCCTTCTAATTCATCTTCAAGATCTTCAACTTCTAAAGGAAGCTCACCGCGGATGTCGCGAATTTTATCAATTCTAGAATCGATAAGTTGTAAATCAAATAAAGCTCTTAACTTCTCTTCTACAGTGATTTCGGTTTTCTTTGCCATGTTTTAAATATAGGTAATTGGATTGGTATTTTTTTGCGATAAAACGACTGCAAAAGTAGTAATTTTTTTGTTAAGGAATGCAACTAATAGCTCTTTTGTGTATTGTTCACTCTCATAATGACCAATATCTGCTAAAAGAATATTGTTTTCTGCTTTAAAAAAATCATGATATTTACAATCTGCCGTAACAAAAGCATCTGCTCCTGAACGTTTTGCAGCATCGATTGCATAGCTTCCGCTACCACCTAAAACCGCAACTTTATGAATGAATTTATTCATTGTTTTAGAATGACGAACACAATTGGTATTCATACTTTTTTTAAGGTAATTTAAAAACTCAATTTCTTTCATTGGATTTTCTAATTCTCCTACCATTCCCATTCCAATATGTTGATTCGTATTTTCTAGAGTTATAATTTCGTAAGCTACTTCTTCATAAGGATGAGAGTTAAAAAGTGCTTTTAATACTGAAGTTTCTTTATGTTTTGGAATGGTAACATTTAATTGAACTTCTTTTTCATAATGCATTTGACCTTTGACACCTTTAACGGGCTTTGAGTTTTCATTACCAAGATAGCTTCCAATTCCTTCTGAAGAAAAACTGCAATTGCTATAATTTCCAATAGAACCAGCTCCAGCTTTAAATAATTGCTCCAGAAGTTTCTCAGCATTATCTGAAGGGACATAGGTGGTAAGTTTTTTTATGGTTTCATTTTTAGGAATCAATATATTTCGATTTTTCAATTTTAATTTTTCACAAATCATAGCATTTACTCCATTCCAAGAATTATCTAAGGCAGTATGCATCGAAAAAATAGCAATATTGTTTTTGATTGCCTTAATAACCACCCTTTCTACATAGTTTTTACCTGTTAATTTTTTTAATCCTGAAAAAATAATAGGATGAAAGCTTACAATTAAATTGCAGTTATTTTTGATGGCTTCATCAACCACACTTTCAAGAGTATCTAAAGTGACTAGTATTCCTTTAACTTCAGTATTATAGTCTCCAACGAGCAAACCTGTATTGTCAAACCCTTCAGAATAGGATAATGGTGATAATTCTTCAAGTACGGAGATTACTTCATTAATTTTCATGTGTTTGTATTTATTTTTTTTATGGTCACATACTCTTTGCTATTAGTCATCTTCTTTTGTGTGAAAAATTATAGCACGTTGGTTTCATAAAATATAATTTAAGGTAAATATAATGTATTCCTATTTTGAAAATAAAAATTTGAGAAACTCATTTTAATTGGAAGTTGTATTTTTGTGATATGAACATACTACGGAAACTCCTTTTGCCATTTTCTTTATTATATGGAAGTATTTTAGCTTTGCGTAACTTATGTTTCGATAAAGGATGGTTTGAAAGTAAATCGTACGCTACTCCTATAATTTGCGTAGGTAATCTTTCTACCGGCGGAACAGGAAAATCTCCAATGATTGAATACTTGATTAGTTTTCTAAAAGAAGATTATAAAGTAGCTGTTTTAAGTCGTGGATATAAAAGAAAGACTAATGATTTTAGAGAGGTTTTAATTGATAGTAAGGCTGAAGATGTTGGAGATGAACCATTACAATTTAAGCAGAAATTTCCTGGAATCGTGGTTGCTGTATGTGCAGACAGGCAAGAAGGAATTGAAAAAATAAGAATTAAAGCAGATCTTATTTTATTAGATGACGCTTTTCAACACAGGAAAGTTAAGGCTTCTACAAATATCTTGTTAACCACTTTTAACGACTTGTATGTTCATGATGTGGTTTTGCCAACAGGAAACTTAAGAGAATCTAAAAGAGGAGCTAAACGAGCAGATTTAGTAATTGTAACTAAATGCCCTGAAAAGCATTCGTATTCTAAACTTCAAGAAATTCAATATATTTTGAATTTAAAACCTGTACAAAAAATCTATTTTTCAAAAATTAGTTATGATGAATCTATTTATGGTATCTCCGAAACATTACCTTTAAATTATCTTTTGGATAAGAATTTTACATTGGTCACTGGGATTGCTAATCCAAAACCTTTGGTTGAATTTTTAAAACAAAATCAATTTAACTTTGAACATAAAAAATTTCCAGACCATCATCATTTTTCTAATACTGAAATTAAAAACCTTAAAGGGAAAGAGATTATTTTAACTACGGAAAAGGATTTTGTTAGGCTACAGCCTAGATTAAATAAGTTTGCAATTTATTACCTTCCTATAAAAACAGTTATCTTAAGAGAGCAAGAGAAGTTCTTTAAAGAATTTATTATTAACGAAATTGAAAATTTCAGTACTAATAGTTAACTAATTTCAGTTTTACTTGCTTTAAGAGTATTTGATATTTTTTCAAAGAAGTCTTCTGGTTTAAAAGGTTTTGGGATAATTTCATTAAAACCTGCTTTGTAAAATTCATCTAAATTTTCATCAATTGTAACAGCTGTTAAAGCTATAATTGGCAACTGTTTGTCAAATTCACGAATTCGTTGAGTAGTTTCAATACCACTAATTCCAGGCATATGTATGTCCATTAAAATAAGTTTAAAATTATTTTCATGAACCATTTTAATAGCGTCCAAACCATTATCTGCAACTTTACAAACTATCTTGTGTTTTTCAAGTATTTTTTTGGTGATCATTTGATTGATTTTATTGTCTTCAACCACCAAAATAGAAACATTTTCTAAAGATTTATAATCAATATTATAAGCTTTATTACTTAAGCCAGTGTCTCCAAAAGTTTCTTCTGATATACTAAATGAAATGTCAAACCAAAATTTAGAGCCTTGTCCAAGAACACTTTCTAAATTAATTCTACTATTCATTAATTCAAGTAGGTTTTTAACAATAGAAAGACCCAGGCCAGAGCCTCCAAATTTTCTATTAATCTGGAGTGATCCTTGATTAAAGGTCTCAAAAATACTTTTCTGTTTTTTCTTAGAGATCCCAACCCCAGTATCTTCAATTTCAACGTGAAGATTTACTTTGCCTTTTGTGCTATTAAGTTTATTAACACGAATGGTAACATCTCCATTTTGAGTAAATTTTACGGAGTTACCTATTAGATTTATAAGTACTTGAGAAAGTTTAAGTGGATCACCTATCAATTTTTCAGGAATGCTTTCATCGTATTCAAAAGTCAAACTATTTTTTCTGTCCTCGGCAGTTTTTTTAAGTGCGATTAAAACATCATTAATTCGTTTTCTAAGACTAAACGTTGTTTTCTCAATTTCAACTTTATTAGCTTCTAATTTGTTTAGATCTAAAATGTTGTTGATAAGGGATAATAGGTATTCTCCAGAAAATTTAAGTGAATTTAAATGTTCTTTTTGGTTAGAATTTTGATTTTTGAAAATATTTTGACAGTCCTTGAGAAATTTTATGGATGAGTTTTTTACTCGTCTTTAATAAGGTTGTTTCGCGAAAATAAATTTGAAATGTTTGATGGATTAAAGCAGGCGGGGCTCAACATAACGGCGACTTCTAACCTTATCAGAACGGGAATATTGGGGGTGGATGGGAGCAGATCACGTCTTGTTTTGGAAGCTCAGGTTTATAATATATTATCAGATCGCGAGAAGCGCGAGTTT
>CAJXEB010000086.1 GCA_913052585.1 uncultured Flavobacteriaceae bacterium
GGAAACCGAACCTGATAGACATTGTTCACATTCCGGATATATTTAGCCAAGCCTTCTTCAAGATCCAGAGTGGTCATAGCTAAATCACAACTCAGGTTTACACTTTCCCTAAAACTCACTTCTTTATCAGCGGGTAAAGACATTTTCAATCCCCCTTGAAAATTTTTTTGAACCTACACCATAGTTCGTCCATTATGGCAAGGTAGGAAATGCACCTTCAGGTCAAGAATTAGAATGATATCTAATCAAGATTTGATTTTTAGTTTCTAAATCAGAAAAACAAAAAGTTATGTATAAAATAATATTAGCAATTACAACAATAGTAGTGATGTCGGTTGCTGCAAATGCTCAAATAGAAGATCATGCAATAGGTGTTAGATTAGGTGGAGGAAATTATGGTGGTGGCTTTGAAGCTTCATATCAACATGGATTAGGGGATGCAAATAGATTGGAGTTTGATTTAGGATTAAATTCTCAAAATGGAGGTAGTTATATGAGTCTTGCGGGAGTTTACCAATGGGTTTGGAGTTTAGATGAGGTAAGTGATGGTTTTAATTGGTATGCAGGACCTGGTGCTCAATTACTATTAGTATCTAATGCTACAGCAGTTGGTGTTGGAGGTCAAGTTGGTGTTGAGTATAACTTAAATGGACCTGCAGATGTTCCACTTGCAATTAGTTTAGATACAAGGCCAATGTTTAATTTCTATTCTGGAGGTTCTAAATTTGGATGGGGAATAGCGTTAGGTATACGATATACTTTGTAAGGAAATAAATATTCATTTAAAGGGGGAAGACATTCGTTTTTCGCCTTTTTTTATTTTGAAATATTAAACTTATAAGTTCCATAAATTTGAGAAGGATAATGCTCTTGGACAATGGCGGTATGCCTCATCAACTGAAATGAGCAAACCTTGTATCATCTCAGTAGTTTCGTCTGGATTAAAAACATCATTGTTTACTCCAAGTTCTTTTATATCTTCAATATCTAAAAATTGAACACTACCGTTTACTCTTACAGAATTATTATTGCCAGGAATAAAAAAGACTAACCCAAGTTTTGGGTTAGAAGTTATGTTTGACGTGCTTTGCAAGATTCGATTCCCCCTAATATCAGGCATTAAAAGTGTTTTAGAATCTATGATTTTTACAAATCCCGGTTTTCCACCTCTAGGAGAGGCATCACAATTCCCTTCTGAATCGGCAGTAGATAAAACAGCAAATGGTGATTGTTGAATAAATTCAGCAACATCGGCTGCTAAAAAATCAGTTATTTTATTTTGAGCACGTTCAGAAGGTGTCCCATGCTTAGCTCTTAAATTCTCTACTCTTAAAGACATTTGATATAGTTTTAATCAAAGGTAAATTAAATAATAGGATATAATATAATTAAGAGTTTGCTTAATTATTTAGACAGTAAAGAAGTCTATATCTATTTTATATTTCTAAAAATAAGCTCGATAGTTTTCTATAATTTGGCGTTAACTAATAATTAAGACCTTATAATAATGAAAACAAAAATGATGATTGTTGCCGCAGCCTTTGGGTTAACTGCAATGTCTTGTGGAGAATCTGTAGAAGTTAAAGAAAACAATGCAGCACAAGTAGAAGAAACACAAGAGCTAGGAAATAAGTTAGATGAATTAAACCTTGAAATTGAAGCAATAGATGCTGCGGATGCTGAAATTGATGCAACAATAAATGAGTTAGATCAAATATAAATTAGATAGAGATGAAAAAATATATACTAGTACTTGCATTAGGCGTAACAAGTTTTGGAGCCTTTGCACAAGGATTTGGAGATTTAAAAAAAGCAGCAAAAGATGTAGATGTTGAAGCTGTGAAAACTGTTGTAAAAGAAAAAACAGGTGATGCTTCAACTGCTAAAGGAAGTGACTTAACTGAAAAAGTTGCTAAAACTATTAATGTTGATAAAGAGAAAGTTGATGCAGCTGCAAAAGTAGCTACTGATGCTGTTAAAAATGTAACAGCAGATAATGTAGAAAGTATTAAAGAAGTTGCAGAAGAAAAAATAGCTGATATAAAGGCTAAAAAATCTGAAGAAACAGAAGATGTAAAAGACGTTGAAGAGAAATCTGTAAGTGTTACTGATTTAAAAGCTGAAACTAAAGAGAAAGAGGCTTTGAAAGATGAAAAGAAAGCTAACTTATTAGCTAAAATAACTTCTTTAGGGACTAAAATAACAGGAGCTGAATCTAAATTAGGTTTATTGAAAGAGTCAGGAGCTTCATCAGAAGAAGTTTCTAAAAAATCAGCTATTATAGATGCTGCTAAAGCAAAATTAGCAACATTAACAGCTTCTTTTAAATAAGAAAGAACAACGTATAAAAAAAGCCGTATCGAATATTCGATACGGCTTTTTTTATTGGTTTAATATTTAGACTTATTTTTTCTTCTTTTTCTTTTTTTCTGGAATCAATTTAAATGAAGTTGCGATAAATCGATCATCTTTAAATGTTCCTTTGACTTCGGCCTTTCTAGTAGCTTCGCAAAATCCATCTTCAGCATGCTCATCACCATGATCGGCTATTTCTGTTCCATCAACCCAATATTTTTTTCCACCATATTGTATGGCTAAAGCACAACCTGTTTTCGAAGTCATATCGAGTTGACACGAACCACATGAAGCTATAACTTTATATGTTTTTTCTTTTTTTTGAGCATTTACTGTAAGTGATGCGAACAAAATGGTAACGATTAAGATCAAATTTTTCATACCACAAAGATACAATTTTTATGCCGAGCTTTAAATGGTTTGATAGTCATCTAACCTATCTAAATGAATAGTTGTGTGTTTATTTACATCATGACTTAATATTGAAACAAATTTAGCATTACTAATTATTTCATTAGATTTATATGAAGTCCTAGCGTGAACTTCGTTGTTGTAGGACTCATCATGAGCACTCAGAAGTAAAATTATTTCAACACTTTTTTCTTTTAAATCAGTGTTAGACATCTTATAAAGAGGAGACTCTTCTGTTATCGGATGAACTATTGTCCAGCTGGTAGCAAAAAGGCTTATTGATCCCATTTCCAAATTTAGAGTGTAAAATTTTCTTGTACTATTTCCATTGATACTTTCTATTTGAGAAAATAACATTTTTGAATTGGCATTTATCAATGGGTTACTCTTAGAGTTTGCAACACGTACCATTAAACCAGTTATATTTTTATAAGGAGAAATTATTGCATTCTTACTCATTAACATTTTCGATTTTGGCTTAGAGAATCTTCCATACAATAAACCTGTAGAAACAGCAAAACTTAATAAGCCAATAAATGCTTCAAAACCCGCAATTAAACTCATTGCTTTTCCGGTAGGATGAAGGCCTCCATAACCAACTGTTGTTAACGTTTGAGAACTAAAGAAAAAGGCTTCGTAAAAATCATTATTACCGGTAGTTCCTTCTAACCCTTCCAGACCAATGAATAGATAAATTCCAGTAAAAAATAGATTGATAGTAATAAATATAGCCAGCAAGCATAAAAAAAAGAATGGAGCCGACATATTAATAAATACATGAAATAGGTTAGAACGTTGACTAAATTTAAGGCCTTCTTTTTTAACCGTTATGTTTCCGTTTTTGGAGATTAACCGTTCACTTTCGTTATTAATATTGGAGCCAAAACCAGTGCTGGTAACCTCTTTTATTGTATTTGGAGTTTTTTCCATTTCACGAATGTACAGATTTTATTGTTCATTTTTATGAGTCATTGAGATCATTATTTCTAAGGAATATCACTAACTAAAACCGTATATTTATCTTTATGGAAAACAAAAAATCAACCTCAAGGTTTGAAAGAGCAAAACATGAAAATAGCGAAGGATTAATTAAAAAAGTTGTTGTTGCTTTTATTGTGTTAGGAATTATTTTTTGGGTGTATCAAGATATTGAACCAATACAAAATCAATTAATTGAGGAACAGGAAATTTTAACTGAAGAGGTTTCTTTGGAGGAAGTAGTCAATGAATCAGTTGACGTAAAAGTTGAAGCGGTAGAAGCCTTAATTGAAGAGGAGCAGTCAATGGAGTTTTATTATAAAAGAGCCTTGAAGCGAGATAAGAATAACGAATTTAAAGGGGCTGTTGAAGATTATTCGAAAACGATTTCTTTGGCAAAAAAATACAGCTCAGAAATGTGGTATTCACTTAACAATGGAGGTATTATTAAAGCACAAGAGTTTAGAGATTATAAGGGTGCCCTAAAAGATTTTAATAGGATCATTGAAATTGAAACCAATAGATATGATGGCGAAATTAATTTAACGAGGTTAGAGGCTGGTTATTCTAATAGGGCTTATGTAAGAAAAATGAAGGGTGATATAGACGGGGCTTGTGATGATTTGTATGAAGCGTTGAGTTTAGGTGTAGAAGGATCTGAAGTGTTTATAGAAAAACAAATAGAAAAAAACTGTTTGTAGTATTGATGATTAGGATTTAGTCTGATTTAATAAATTTAAAGAATTCGTTTACTTTGTTTGAAGTTAATTTTAAAGTGTAAAAACCGTTTTTTAATTCATTTACAGAAATTGATGTTTTGGCCGAATTGACTAAAACAAGATGATTATAAACAATGACACCTTTAGCATCTAATATTTCAATTTTCAATTTTGAAAAATAATTATTTGGTAAATTAATATGAAGCCTATCATTTGTTGGATTAGGGTAAATACTAATGTTTGATATAGTTTTATAATCTTCAATTCCCACAGGTGCTGGCGGAGGAGGTGGAGGACATGTGCCAGGCATATTATTATCTAACCAATTTAGTCTAAATGAAATCCAACCCTTTAGATAGTTAATTTCATCTTGATAGGTATTGCCGATATAGCTATTAGGCCAAATATAAGTACCTAAAATATTCCATGTTGTAAAATTACGTTGCTGAGCTTGATCAAGATATAACGCAAATGAATCTATCTGGTGTACTATTGAATCTAAATGTAAAGGACCTGTTCGCTTATCTTCCCATCTACATTTTAGTTTATTTGCAAAAGTGGTATCTTGTAGTAGTCTATTCCACCAAAATGGAACCATATTAGCATGTTGACAGATGTCATTAAAATCTTTTTGCCATCCAGTTGTAATTTCGCCTTCACAATAATTTGAATTTCCAAAAGCAATGTTAAAATCCCAAAGAGGTCCCATCTTTAATTTTCCTCCCTTACTTTCTTTGTCTTTATAGAGGTAAGAGCTAATTCTATATCCATCAACATTTTTACTTAATTCATTTAAAATGAAAAAATCGATAAATGATTTGTCTTTAATAAAAGGAGTATAACCTATAATGGGATCTTCAAAATTTGGTCCATTTAAGGCATTTTCAAAATCAGTAATATAGGTTTCTATATAATTTTTTTGAGCTGGTTGAATATCACTTTCTTTAGGGTAATGATAGATGAAATCTATTTGTTCTGTAGGGTCATTAGGTGGAGCGTAAGGAGATACCCATCCAATATTACTGCCGCCTGTTGTTTTATCAATTTTCACAATATAACCACCTGTTAAACTATCACCAGCTAAATCATCAGCATCTAATTTTGAGATATCCACTCTATCATTATCTCTTTTTATTTTTTCGGTAAGCACATAAATCCCAATATACTCTTCATTTAAAACAACTTCACAAAATTGGGTTCTTGGTGCATATTTCATCATTTTTCTACCAAGCTCGTAAGTCAGTACATTTCTCATTAAACTCTTATCAGAATAAGGTGCATATAGTACCCAATCATTTTCTACAGGCATGTCAATTAAGCTTACGTTGTTGTTATTGCCTAAAGCATCTTGAGTCTCTAAACTGTAAGATTTTTTTGGAAACATTTGAGAGGAAGAGCCTCTTTTTTCGATACTAATTTTGTTGTTATAATTATTAGCAGGATCGAAGTAATGATTGATAACATTTGGGCCATTGTAAATGATTTCCATATCTGCTACAATTCTGATATTGTCATTTATTGTTTGTCCGTTGGTATTGATTTTAACCAGTGGTAAATTAGTAGAATCAATAGGTAGACAGTTGATTGTTTTGCTTTCGGAAGAGCCGTAACTTCCACCACTTTGAATAATAGTGCCGGCATAATTTAAAGTATAGCTACCAATACCATAGCTGCAACAAATTCCATCGTTAGCACTATCATATATTGTGAATTTAAAACAAGTTGTAGAATCTAAACACAGTGTGCTTCCAATAGGGCCACCAGAGGCAATTATATTTGCGTTAGATAAATCCACGATATCCCATGTGATTTCAGAAGGATAGTTATCAGGTATGATGTTTATTATTAATTCTTTTTCAGTAGAGACACATTGACTAAATCCGTGTAAAGCACTAAAAATAAGTAGTGTAAATAGACTGATATATTTTGTCATGAAAAAGGCTAATTGGTTAGTTAAATGGAAAGATAGTTATTTTTATGCAATTTACAATTCGCTAGTATTCTGTTGTTTAGGGTGGGGTGTTATACACGTACTCCAATTACACAAACATCATCTATTTGTTCTAGATCTCCTCTCCAGCTTTCAAAGGTGTTATTTAAAATATCATATTGTTTATCTAGTGGCTTATCATTTATACTGATGAGTAAACGTTTAAACTGTCTGTACATAAATTTCTTTCCATTAGGCCCGCCAAATTGATCAGCAAAACCATCAGTAAAAGAATAAATCATATCTCCTTTATTTAGTTTAAAGTGATGATTTGTAAAAGGCTTTTCGTTATAATGGTTGCCAACAGGTTGTTTATCTCCTTTTGTTAGTATAAGTTCTCCCTTTCTTATTATGTATAATGGGTTATTAGCCCCAGAAAATTCAAGACTATTTGTTTTAAAATTTATTGCGCATAGAGCAATGTCCATTCCATCTCTTACAATATTATCTTCAGATTTCAGGTTTTCTTTAATCAAGATACGGGTCATTTCAAGAATTTGAGCAGGGTTTGTCGTTTGTAATTCTTTAACACTTTGGTTCAAAGCATTAGAACATACTACACTAACTAATGCTCCAGGAACTCCGTGGCCAGTACAATCTGCTGCAGCATATAAAACAGTGTCTCCAATAGCTTTCATCCAATAGAAATCTCCAGCAACAATATCTTTAGGCTTGTATAAAATAAAGCTTTGGTTTAAATGTTCTTTTACCAATTTGGGAGTGGGAAGAATTGCTGTTTGTATTTTCTTGGCGTAGCTTATAGAATCTTGAATCTCTTTATGAGCTGATTCTACTTTTTTCTTTTGATACTCAATAACTTCATTTTGTCTTTTAGCAATTTGTAATCGGTTATATATAAATACCAAGAAAAATATAACCAATATAAGACCTCCTGTAGTTGCAGCAGTCAGAATTTGCTGTGTTTCAGTTTCTTTTTCATGTTGAATTTGTTTTATCTTTTCTTCTTTATCTCTTTTGTGTTTAAGTATTTGTTTGGTAACCTCTCTATAAACGCTATTATTGGTAATACTATCTTTATACTCAATATGCTTTCTGAGCGATTTGTATGCATCTAGGTAGGTTCCTTTTTTTTCTTGCACCTTTGCTAACGCATCGTAAATAGGAATTAAATTATCGAATGCTCCAATTTCTTGTGCAATTTCTAAAGAACGATTGAGGTAATGTTCCGCTAAACCAAATTCATTTTTCTGAATAAAAACTTCAGAGTAGTTTCGGTAGGTTTCTCCTAAGCGTCTTTTATCGTTAATCAGTTCATACTTTTTTAATGCAAGCGCATAGTTTTTGATAGCTTCATCATAATCCTTTTTACCAAAAAATGCTTGACCAAGCAATAAGTAGGAATCAGCAATACTTCTAGTGTCATTTGTTTTTTTTCGTGTAGCAAGTGCTAGTGAATGATAGTGTTGGGCAGAATCATAATTGTTAATACCTAAAAAATAATTGCCGATATAAGAATAAGTAAAGCCTAAATTATAGTTGTTCCCTAATTCTTTTCTTAAGACTAATGATTTTTGATAATTGTATAAAACTTCATCGGTTTCTTTTAAGAGATTGTTGATGTGACCAATGTATAAGTATGAAAATCCAAGGTTTTCTTTGTCGTTTGTTTCTTCTCCAATATTAAGGGCTGCAACAGCATTTTTCATTGCAGACTCTAAATCAAATTTATAGATGTAGATATAAGCTAAGTTGTTGTGAGATAGTGCTGTGCCGTAACTCCAGTTGTTGTTTTCTGAGAGGATTAAACCTTCTTTAGCTATTAATTCAGCAGAATCGAGCTGGCTACTTATTCTATAGTGATTAGCCAATTTATTATAACTAATTACTTTAACAGAATCAGAGGAGGTAGTTTTTAAGGTGTGTTTTAGTGAATCTGGTTTAAACGTATTTTGTGCTCCGAATAAAGTTGTCCCCGAAAAAAGTAAGACAATTATTATTTGAAAAAAGTTAAGCATATACCAAATATATAAAATCTAGAATAAAAAAAGGAAGCCCTTTAAAAGAACTTCTCTTTTAGTCAAGGCTCTAAGTACTAGAGGTGAAATATATAGTCTTGTCCTTTTTTTAGGTTGACAGTGGAGCATGTTTTAATTTATTACGTGAACAGCACATCCTTCAATTTATTAATTTAGCGCTATGGAAATAAATGCAATAATTACTGGCACAACAGGAATGGTTGGTAAGGCTGTTTTATTAGAATGCTTAGAGCACGCTTCTGTAAACTCAATTTTGGTTGTTAATAGAAAATCGATTGGACTTAAACATCCTAAATTAAAGGAGATTATTCATGCCAATTTTTTTGATTTATCGCCAATACAAAACCAACTGAAAGGTTATAATGCTTGCTTCTTTTGCTTAGGCGTTTCCGTGATGGGATTAATCCGTGCGAGCCGGCTCCTGCGAGGCCCGATTGGGGCTCGC
>CAJXEB010000087.1 GCA_913052585.1 uncultured Flavobacteriaceae bacterium
TTATTGAATAAAAAAAAGACTGTCTAGCTAGACAGTCTTTTTTTTATTCAATAATTTGTAGTGTATCTAGCTTTAATTTATATCGCAACCAATTATTCAAACTTTTAGTATCCTTCTCCCTATTCTTTTTAGAATACTTTTCATCCCAAGAAATAGCAATTACAGGTATTGTATCTGTGGTTTTAAAATTAGTAGTTACTTTGTTATAATAACTTATAGTTTCTATTTCATCATAGTTAATTTTCACTTCCTTACTTATTTCATCAAATCTTAGTTCTTTAACTTTTAAACTAGTAAGTTCATTTTCTAGAAATTTAATTTTAGCTTCTTTATCCATCAATAACTGTTCGTTCTTTTCATACAATTCATCCAAGATATCAAATTTTAATTTTCCAGATAATTCTTGAGCCATTTCATCACTTTGATCTGCAGCTTGAAATACCTGCAAATTAGCATCACCTAAGACATTATTTTTTTTCAATTCTTCCTTCCAATTGTTAATTGTATAATCAGGTACCAGTCTTCCAATTAGAAATATTTCTATTTTATTAGTATCATAATCTTGATTAGACTTTAAGATAACTGCTCCATCATATTTAACATTAATTTCAATAAATTCTTTCGCCTTATTTTCAAAGACTTGAACTTTCAATAGATTTAGAAACAAAATAATACTAGGCACAATTACAATTACTGCAATGGTAGTTGCTATTTGAGCAATTCGTTTTCTACGCTTTGAGTTGGCATATTTAACCATAGGAAAACGTAAAATTTTAGCAATTAAAAAAGTAGTTAACGCTATAAAAACAGCATTTATTGAAAATAAATATATAGCACCTCCAGCATATTGCAAATTACCAACTGCCAAACCATAACCAACAGTACATAAAGGTGGCATTAATGCTGTGGCAATAGCTACACCAAAAATTACACTCGCCATGGTTCCTTTTTTGGTTTTAGCAACAATTAAAGCTAAACCACCAAAAATAGCAATCAATACATCTAATATCGTTGGGTAAGTTCTTGCTAATAATTCAGGAGTTTCTTTTGTTAATGGTGAAATTGTAAAGTATAAATAGGCCGTTATAACACTTAAAGCAACCATTACCCCTAAATTGATTAAGGATCTTTTTAAAGTCTCGACATCGTTAATTGCAACAGACAAGCCCAAACCTACTATCGGACCCATTAGCGGAGAAATTAACATCGCGCCTATTACTACAGCTGTACTACTTACATTTAAACCTATAGAGGCTACAAATATGGAGAATATTAAAATCCAAGCATTATGACCTTTAAAAGAAATATCTTTTTTTACCCCTTCAATAGTAGCTTCTCGATCTGTTTCATCACTAATATCCAATAACTCTTTAAAAAAGAGACTTAACCCTTGCCAAGCAGATTCTTTAACTTGATCAAATTCTTTTTCTTCTGTTACAAAATTTTTATCATTGGCCTTTTTATCAATAGTATCCATTACGAATATTTATTATTAAATTTTTGTTTTACCGCTGCTAATAAACTTTTTATTTCTTGTTCTTTTGCTTTGGGATAGATCATCAATACATCTTCTTTATCTACCACTATATAATCTTTAATGCCTTCTATAACTACTAGCTTGTCTTTTGAAGTGAATACCATATTACCTGTAGCATCTGTAAATTGAGGTATGGCTCTAACTAAAGCATTATTATTTTCATCTTTTTCTAATTTATCATGCAAAGCTCCCCAAGTCCCTAAATCATTCCAATCGAATGAAGCTTTTTTTACATATACTGCATTAGATTTTTCAAGAATACCATAATCAATCGAAATATTTTCAGATTTTTCATAATTATCAAGGATGAAATTCCGCTCTTCAGGAGTATTTAATTTTTCAATTCCTGAAGAAAACAACTCATACATCTCTGGTAAATTTTCCTTAAATGAATTAACAATACTTTCTGCGCTCCAAATAAATATTCCAGCATTCCACAGAAAATTTCCATCTTCTAAAAACTGTTTGGCAGTTTCATAATCAGGTTTTTCACGAAATTGATTTACTTTTTTAATAGTATCAATTTCCTCTTTATTATATTCAATATACCCAAATCCTGTATTTGCAAAAGTGGGGTTAATTCCTAAAGTCAATAATTTAGAATTATTCGAACAAGCGTTAAAACCTATTTCAACATCTTTTAAAAAGGAAAGCTCATCTTCAATCCAATGATCACTTGGAGCTACTAGCATCATAGCATTTGGATCAATTTTTTGAATTTTCAAAGCTGACAGCAAAATACAGGGTGCTGTATTTCGCATTGCAGGTTCTAATACTACTTGATTTTTTTTAACGGTAGGCAATTGTTCTAATACAATATCGATGTACCTATCATTTGTTAGGATGTTAATATTACTAGATGGAATTAACCCTTCTAATCTAGAAAATGTTTTTTGTAACAAAGTCTGTCCACTTCCTAACATATCATGAAATTGCTTTGGAAATTCAGTGGTACTAACTGGCCAAAAACGAGAACCAATTCCTCCAGCCATAATGACTGCATAATAATTCTTATTTGTTAATTGATGCATATTTTGTTTTGTATTAATAAATCTATGAAAACATGATTTATAAAAATAATTATTCTTCTATAAAGAATCTACTTTAAAGGATTTCAACCTCCGCATTGGGATTAAATAAGTAGATTTTTCCAGTAGCTATTTCTAAACACTCATAGCGTTTTACTAGCTTTTTTCCTCTTTTAAAAACCTTTCCGTTATACAATCTAAAATTTCCACCCAAAGGTATTTCAAAGATATAGTTTTTATCATTAGGAGCATCATAATGCTTTAACGCTAAAGATAGCCTAGTATCTGTATCACTACTTGCTTTAGGATTTTTAAAATGTATTGCTAAATAAGGTAGTAATTGATTAGGAAATATCTCAGGTCTTATATAAGGCAACATAAGTTGCTGAAAGGTATGCTTCCATTCATTACCATGGGGTTTTATCATTCTCCCATACTTTTTAAAAGCAATTAAATGTGCGATTTCATGAATTAATGTGATTAAAAATCGATACGCATTTAAATTTGAATTAACTGTTATTTGATGCTGACCATTGGGCATTTTTCGATAATCCCCATGACGAGTAACCCTTTCATTAACAATTTTAAGATATATATTATGCGCAGTTATTAATTGAAAAACAGAAGCAACTGATGCTTGAGGAATATATTTTTCAAGAGTTTTTGGCATTGTTTACTTTAGGGAGTCGAATTAGATACTTGCAATACTTTACCATTATACATTTTGTGTCCAGTAAGAGAAAACTGCATGATATATTTAGCCATTTCTTCTGCTGAAACATTGGCACTAAAGCCCGGAAATGCTTCTTCTAACATCTCGGTTTGCACAGCACCTAATGCCAATACATTAAAGGAAGGTCCAGTTTCTTTATATTCTTCAGCAAGTAATTCTGTAAGCGTAATCAACGCTCCTTTACTACTGCTATAAGCACTTAAACCTGGGAATTTCATACTTCCTTGAACCCCGCCCATACTACTAATATTAACAACGTGACCATCTTTTTTCATAAAAGGGAGTATTGCTTTAGTTAATGCAGCTGCACCAAAAACATTTACATCATAAACACTAATAAAATCATCAATCGAAGTTTCAGCAAAAGGTTTATTTATTAGAATTCCTGAATTATTTATTAAGACATCTACTTGTTTCCAATTTTCTTTTACAAACTCGGAAACCGTTTCAATATCTTTTGAATCTGTTATGTCAAAAGGGAAAATCGTGCATCCGTCAAGATTGATCCTTGAAATAGGAGCTGAATTTCTAGAAAGAGCTAGTACATTATATCCAGCGTCTGTAAACAACTGAACTAGTTCATAACCAATTCCTCTACTCGTTCCTGTTATGATAACATTTTTCATCTATACAAACATGGTTACAGGATTCTCTACGTACTTTCTAAACGTCTGTAAAAAAGAAGCTCCGGTAGCTCCATCAACAGTTCTATGATCACAAGCCAATGTAACTGTCATTGTATTACCTATAGCAATCTGACCATTTTTTACAACTGGTTTTTGTACAATAGCACCTACCGATAAAATTGCGGAATTTGGTTGATTAATAATAGAGGTAAACTCTTTAATACCAAACATTCCTAAATTAGATACTGTAAATGTGCTTCCCTCCATCTCTTGTGGAGTTAATTTTTTATTTCTAGCCTTTCCTGCCATCTCTTTTACATTTGCTCCAATTTGACTGTAAGTCATTTGATCTGCGAACTTTAAAACAGGCACTAATAATCCTTCATCTACCGCTACAGCAACTCCAATATGAATATGTTTTGCTATTAAAGTAGAGGTGTCTGTCCAATGAGAATTTACTTTAGGATGTTTTCGCAATGCCATAGCACTAGCTTTAACAACCATATCGTTGTATGAAATTTTTACATCAGGATCTAAATTTATTGCAGCTCTAGCAGAAATTGCATTATCCATATCTAACTCTACAGTTAAATAATAATGTGGAGCCATAAATTTTGATTCCCCTAAACGTTTAGCGATCACTTTACGCATTTGTGAATTCTTCACTTCTTCAAAAGCTTCTTCACCAACAGGAGTATAAGTTGAAACACCTGCAGATACAGGCTGATAATTTTCGATATCACGTTTTATAATACGTCCATTTTCGCCGCTACCTCTTAACTGTGATAGGTTGATCCCTTTTTCTTCAGCAAGCTTTTTTGCTAAAGGCGAAATAAATACTCTAATATTATCTGTTGCTGAAACAGGAACTACACTTTTAGGTATTTCCACTTTAGTTTCCACAACAATAGGTGTTTCTTTTTTTACTGGGGCTTCTACTATAACCTTTTCACCTCCAGATCTATAACTATCTAGTATCCCTGATACATCCGTTCCTTTAGGTCCAATAATTGCTAAAACAGAATCAACCAAAGCAGTTTCTCCTTCTTTAACTCCTACTTCTAATAAGACTCCAGTATAGAAAGATTCAAACTCCATCGTAGCTTTATCAGTTTCTATTTCAGCTAGAATATCGCCTTCTTCAACAACATCACCCACTTTTTTATTCCAAGTAGCAACAGTTCCTTCTTCCATCGTATCACTTAATCTTGGCATTGTAATTACCTCAACCCCATCTGGAATAGTTAACGATTTACTTTCAGACTTAACTTCTGTTTCAATGATGGTTTCCTTTTCATTTTTAGAAATCACTTCAGTATTAGAATTCCCATTTATGAATTCAGAAATATCTTCCCCTTCTTCTCCAATAATAGCCAGAAGAACATCAACAGGAGCAGTTTCTCCTTCTTGAACTCCTATATAAAGTAATGTCCCTTCGTTAAAAGATTCAAACTCCATAGTTGCTTTATCAGTTTCTATTTCAGCTAAAATATCGCCTTCAGAAATTTTTTCACCTACTTTAAAAAGCCATTTTGCAACAGTCCCTTCTTCCATGGTGTCGCTTAAACGTGGCATGTTAATTACTTCAGCCATATAAATTATAATTTATGTGATAAAAAAGGATAATCTTCTTGTTCGTAAACAGCATCATACATAAGACTTTTTTCAGGATAAGGAGAGTCTTCTGCAAATTTTTCACATTCGCTTACCAATTCTTTTACCCGTTTATCTATTTCATCCAATTGCGTTTGTGTAGCATATTTTTTATCTAAAATGACATTTTTCACATAGGTAATTGGATCTTCTTCTTGCTTGTCTGCTACTTCTTTTTTTGTACGATAATGCTGCGCATCACTCATAGAATGACCTCTATAACGATAGGTTCTAATTTCCAAAAAGGTAGGGCCGTCTCCTTTCCTAGCTCTTTTTATTGCTTCATCTAAAGCTTCTGCAACTGTTTCTGGATTCATACCATCTATAGGCTTACAAGGCATATCATACGCCAGTCCCATTTTCCACAATTCAGTATGATTTGAAGTTCTTTCTACAGAAGTACCCATTGCATATCCATTATTTTCCACACAAAATACAACCGGTAATTTCCAAAGCATTGCTAAATTCATTGTTTCATGAAGAGAACCTTGTCGCATTGCGCCATCTCCCATAAAAGTTAAAGTAACAGCATCTCTTTTAAAATATTTATCAGCAAATGCCAGTCCAGCTCCTAAAGGTATTTGACCACCAACGATACCATGACCTCCATAAAAACGATGTTCCTTAGAAAAAATATGCATAGAACCACCTAATCCTTGAGACGTACCGGTACTTTTTCCATACAATTCTGCCATTACTCTTTTAGGATCTACACCCATACCAATTGGCTGGACATGATTTCTGTAAGCAGTAATCATTTTATCTTTTGTAAGATCCATTACGTGTAATGCCCCAGCTAATATTGCTTCCTGACCATTATATAAATGAAGAAATCCTCTTACTTTTTGCTTGATATAAACTTGAGCAAGTTTATCCTCAAATTTTCTCCAGAAGTACATATTCTCGTACCAATCTAAGTATGTTTTTTTTGTAATTTTTTTCATCTGTCTATATTATTTTATTAAATTGGTCACACGCTTTTCGCTATTAATAATCCTCTTGAATGTGAAAAATTTTAACATGCTAATTTCATAATATTTACACTATAATATAATTAGGTAAATTAATGCATGGCTGACAAAAATACTATATTCTTTGCTTCTATAAAACTATAAATTATGAAAAGAATGTGAAATAACTAATTGCCTTGATTACTAGCTATCAAAGATTTATAAAACACAAGTAGTTAACCTAAAATTGAATAAAATATTTAGTATTATAAAAAAGTGCTATCGAAAATAAGTGGCAATAAATCTTTAACCGAATTAGCTTTTACTACCCTTCCTGTTTCCCCCATAAAGTAGATTTCTATAGACGGATCTTGCTTCACTTCATATTCTGCTAATACTTGACGGCAAGCACCACAGGGTGGAACGGGAGTAGTTAAAATACTATTTAGCGATTTTGCTGTAATTGCCATAGAAACAATAATGGCATCGGGGTTTTGAGAACCCGCATGAAATATAGCTACTCGCTCTGCACATAACCCTGAAGGATATGCTGCATTTTCTTGATTATTACCAGTAACAATATCACCAGATCCTAATTGAAGTGCAGCACCCACCTTAAAACGTGAATAAGGCGCATAAGCATTTTCACGTGCTTCATGCGCCTTATTCATAAGTCTTTGTATCGAAACAGGAAGTTCTGACACAGAACTAAATACTTCTAAATTAATCTCGATTTTAATATTTTTCACTTTTTTTTAGTATTCATCATATTCATCACCAAAACTAAAAGTTAAACCAAAACGAAGGGTACCTTCTAATGGACTAACCACTTTAGATGTAGAAATTAAATAAGATAAATCTATATTAATAGTGGTGTATTTAAATCCTGCTCCTAATGAGAAGTATTGTCTTGCCCCTTTATTCGGATTTTCGTTAAAATAACCCATTCTAAAAGCAAATACATCTCTAAACCAATATTCAGCACCTAAAGCCCAAGTAACTTCCTCTAGTTCTTCGCTAATTCCATTTGGCGCATCCCCAAAAGATTGAAACATACCTTTAAAGAAACTTACATCGGGATCTTTACCCGCATAAATTGAATTATTTGATATTCTACCAGTCTCAGTCTCACCTTCATCGTATTGTCCATTACCATTATCATCAACATAAGATATTTCTGTACCATATATTGGAGGGGTTGGCACTAATAACTTACTAAACTGAGCAGTTACTCCAACGGTATTGTATTCATCCAAAATAAAATCAAATCCAGCACCAAAAGCTAGGTTAGTTGGCAAAAAACTTTCTGAACCAACATCATCATATTTTAACTTAGGGCCAATATTAGAAATATTCACACCTGCTCTCCAACGTCCATCGAAACTACTCATAGGAATCTCTTCACTTTGGTAATACGACGATATGTCTACTGCAAACGAACTTGCCGCAGAAGCATCTTCTAAAGCTGTTTGTAATTTTAAATCAGATCTAATATACCTACCCGTTACAGCCATAGCGATACGTTCGCTTAAACGTAGAGAATAAGTAAGATCAAATAACATTTCATTTGGATTTACTATTAAAGGCTCTTGATCTACTGTTTCTCTTAGTTCAATCTCTCCACTACTAAAATACCTAAAACTAGCTGCTACAGCACTTTGTTCATTAAGTCTATTATAATAAGTGATATTTCCTAAAAACACGTCGTTTACTAATTTTCCTAAATAGGGTGTATAAGTAACACCAATCCCTTGCTTTGATAACGCAAATGCAGATTTTGAAGGATTCCATTGTTGTGAAAATGCATCTGCAGAAGTTGCAACTCCAATATCTGCCATACCAGCTGCTCTTGCATCTGCTCCAATTAGCATAAACGGGACACCTGTTGTAATAACTCTCTCATTATCACCAGCTCCAAAGCCAGGAATTAGAGTTGTGGGGTCACCAGGGTTAAGTCCTTGTGCTATAGCATTAATTGATAATAACACTAATAATGTGAGGAATAATATTTTTTTCATTTAGTTAGAATTTTTGCAAATATAAATTTAATTTTATAAAATAACGAGTTTTTCAAATTTTTCAACTCGCTTGTTACTTAACGAAGAAATTACAGTAATCTTATAAACATAGACGCCTTTTCCAATTCGATCTCCAAAATCATCCTTGCCATCCCATACAATGTCTCTAGATAAAAAACCATCTGTATTTATAATTTGATTTTTGGTCCA
>CAJXEB010000088.1 GCA_913052585.1 uncultured Flavobacteriaceae bacterium
AATCTCAAAATCTCAGTCACAAGTCAATCTGTTACAGGAAAAAAGACAGGCGCTGATCAATCATGCAGTAACAAAAGGACTTGATCCTACTGTTCCAATGAAAGATTCTGGCATAGAATGGATTGGAGAGGTTCCAGAACATTGGGAAATTTATCCAGTTAGATATTTGTTAAATCCTGGAAAATCTGGAATTAGAATTACTTAGTGTGTGGGTTAGGGGTCTCAGACAGTTGCGGAATGCTGGCATTTGGCTAGTGCTAAGCGACAACAAATTAAAATCTGAAGATGAACCAACAAAACTATATACCCATAATTATGATGTAGATAGAATTAATGCGGAGCATCTATCAAAACTACCTGGAGTACCAAAATCTTTTACAGCAAAGACATCGGGGAATAAAAAATTAGTGGAGACCTTAAAAAAGTCAGTTTTAGCAGGCGAAAATCTAGCTTTTAAGATTGGAGCGAAGGTAATGTTTGTAAAAAACGACAAAGAGAAACGTTATGTTAATGGTTCGTTAGGTACTATAATTGGATTTAATGAGGAAGGAAATCCTTCTGTTAAGCTATTAGATGGGAAAACCATCTTTGCAGAAAAAGAGAATTGGAGTATTATTGATGATGGAGGTAAAACATTAGCTAGTTATAATCAAATTCCATTACGTTTGGCATGGGCTATTACAGTACATAAATGTCAAGGTATGACATTGGATGCTGCTGAAATAGATTTATCAAAAACTTTTGAAATGGGACAGGGCTATGTTGCTTTATCTCGTTTAAAAAAGTTAGAAAATTTAGAGCTAAAGGGTTTAAATGAAATGGCTTTACGTGTTGATGCGTTGGCACACAAAGCAGATTTAAGATTTCAAGAGCTTTCTGCAGATGCAGATAATCAGTTTAGATTGGATGAGCTGGAATTAATTGCTAAAGTTTTCTTAAGAGATAATGGAGGGTTAATTGATAAGAAAGACATCACAAAACATAAGAATAAACTCAAAGAAAAGGAGAGTGCAAAGCAGTCAACTTATGAAGTGACTTTAATGCATTTAAAACAGAAAGTTAGCTTGAAGGATATTGGTGTAGCTAGAGATTTAACTACAGGAACAATTGCAGGTCATTTAATTAAGATAATTAAAGACAATCCTAATGAAGACTTGAGCTTTTACAAACCAAAAAACACAATTCTTAAAAAAGTAAAAGCAGTTTATGATGACCAACCTAAAAGTGCTCCGATAAGTTTAAATGCCATTTACGGAAAACTTAGTGGCGCAGTTAGTTATGATGATATCAAGTTAGCTGTAGCTTTTATTCAAGACTAAAATATTGACTTTTACTTTAAACAAAAAAAAATGACCTCTCCAAAAGGAAAGGTCAAATTGATAATCTCAAAACAAAGCTTTGAGTAATTTTATTACTTAAAAAGGATTAGTTGCCCAAACGGTTACTTCGGGAACAAAACCTTTATCTCTCATTTGTAATGTTGAAACAATTGTGTGAGCAATTTCTTCAGTACCTAGTTTTTTAATTTCTTCCTCTCTTTCAACTCTGTCTTCTACGGCAAAAGCAGTAGTAACTTCACTTGGATTTACTAAAGTAACTCTAATGTTATATTTTCTTAATTCTGATTGCCACGATTGAGTTAACCCTCTTACTGCAAATTTTGATGCAGCATAAACCGAACCTCTATCAAAGCCTTTTAAAGCTGCAGTTGACCCAATGTTTATAATATTACCATAGCCTTGTGTAATAAGTGGTTTTATTATTTCTTGAGTTAACATAGTTAATCCAAATACATTTGTTCTGTAAACTGATTCCAAATTCTCAATTGTAATCTCTCCCAATCTAGGAAAAACACCAATACCTGCATTATTAATTAAGGTGTCAATTCTTCCTTCTAACAATATAAATGCTTCTCTAGATTTTGCTGGAATAGATTTTAAATCAGAAATATCAAATAGAAGAGGAATCGCTCCAATTTCTTGAGCTACTTTGTTTAATTTTTCTTCATCTCTACCTGTAATTAAAACTTTAGCCCCAAGAGCTATTAATTGCTTTGCAGTTTCTTTTCCTATTCCAGAGCTTCCTCCAGTAATTAATATGTTTGATCCTTTAATTCCCATAGCTATAATTTATCTTAAGTTTCTTAACCCTTCAAATACTACAACACTAACAGCGTTTGCTAAATTCAAACTTCTGATGTGTTCACTGTACAAAGGTATTTTATATGTTGTTTCTTTATTGTCTGCGGTTATACTTTCTGGCAATCCTTTTGATTCTTGTCCAAAAACAAGAAACATTTCATCTTCAAACTCTATATCCCAATGAGCCTTTTCGCCATGACTTGAAAAGTAAACCATTTTAGCAGCTGAATTTTTTTCATAGAACTCAGCAATATTTTCATATTCAACAATATTAACATGCTGCCAATAATCTAATCCTGCACGTTTTAAACGTGTATCGGTTATTTCAAATCCGAAAGGTTTTACAAGGTGTAAAGTGCTACCAGTTCCTAAACTTAATCTTCCAATATTCCCTGTGTTATTGGGAATTTCTGGTTCTATTAATACAATGTTGAATGCCATAAAAAAGTAAAGTTTAAAGTTAGCAATTTTGTGTTCGCTTTTTATAGTGGAATTCTTATATTCGTTAAATATCTATAAATTATTAGCTATGAAGTATAATATTATTTGGTTCTCTATTTTGATCATTACATTTTGTGGATGTTCAAAAAATGAACCTCCTTCTTCTTCTTCTAGCAGTAATTCTAGTAGTAATTCGACCCCTGCAACTGTAACTCTATGCACAACAATAACTGCAAAATCTACAGTTTCAAGTAATGGCGTAAGCTATACTATTAATGCTCTAGCTGGTGCTGGTAATTCTATAGGAATAGAGGTTGTAAATTCTAATGGAGCATTTACTAGTAGTTATTCTATGCAACTTTTAGAGGTAAGTAGTGGTGATGCTTGTGCTACAAATAGTTCATCCACAGAAAGTTTACCAGGTATTGGTAAGTTTTTTGAATTTAAAAACTTACCAGCTTGGGCTGCAAATACGAGTACTATTGCAAAGGTTCAAATTATGTTAGATGGAAATGTCTATTCAATTCAAGATTTACATGTGAATCAGTAGTTATTAGTTAATGAAAGAAATTATAAATTTTGATTGGCTTCTACGAATAAGAAAAAGTGATCCTTTTTTTCTATTGGTTTTATTTCAACCTATTTATGTTATTTGGTTATATAAAGTTGGAAGAATGGGGGAGAAACTATTAAAAAAGGGGCATAACATATTATTTTTAATTTCTTGCTCTTCGGTTTTTATATCTATTTTTCTTTTCATTTTCGGAATTGAAAATAAAGAGCTTTTAGTAAATACTTTTGTATATGAAGATTTTGCTATTCAAGCTTTCGGAATTTCAGTAGGTTTAAGTTTTTTTTATTCTGCTATTTATGTGACTATACTATCGATTAAGATGGATGAACTTAGAGATGAAGATTACCACCCACAGATAGGTCATAATATTTTAAGATGTTTTCTTTTGATATATTGGATATTTGGATTGTTTGCTCTTCAATCAAAAATTAATGAGAGTTATGAGCAGTTAAAGAATTAAAAATCCATCTCTTTAACCTCCCCAACTTCCATACTCCCCAATAAACGTTCGCCAATTCTAACTCTTACTAATCGTAGAGTAGGAAATCCTACGGCTGAAGTCATTTTACGAACTTGTCTAAATTTCCCTTCACGTAAAGTAATACTCACCCAAGATGTTGGGCCGTGTCTTTCATCTCTTATTTTTTTGCTTCTTATAGGAAATATTGGAGTAGGATGCAGCAATTTTACTTCGCAAGCTTGCGTCATATATTTTTTGCCATCAAAACCAATTTCAATACCGTTTCTAAGTGTTTCAATCGTTTCATCAGTTATTGTACCATCTAATTGTGCGTAGTATTCTTTTTCTATTTTACTACTGCAAATGTGGTTACTTACTTTTCCATCTGTAGTTAATAATAGAAGTCCTTCAGATTTTTCATCTAACCGTCCAATTGCCATAATACCTTCAGGAAAATCACCTAATTCTCCTAATAGTTTTTTAGAGTTTTGTTTTGGACCATTGTTTACAAACTGACTTAAATAGCCATAAGGTTTATAAATCATAAAATGCTGATGTTCTTTTTCTTTATTACCCACTATTTACAATAAAAATCCATTTTCATCAGATAAGGGTTTCGGATTATCGGAATCATTAATCATTTCTCTTAAATCTATTTCAATTCCAATTGAAATAGAAGTGATAGGAACATCATTGTATGTTCCTTCAAAAGGATTCTCAGAGTAATCTCCAATTTTTTCCATCAAATAAAATATCCAAATAATTAATCCCGACATAAATGGAAATACCCAAAACATAAAACTATCTACATTCTTAAAAGCTTCATATAATCCTAAGGGAACTAAAAATGAAAAAACCATAGTTAACCAAAGTGCTGTAGAAGCGTACTGTCTTGGAAAAGGAAAATTCTTTATTCTCTCAGCTTTTCCCTGGTCGGTATAAAAACTTGTAATATGATGATACAATTCCATGTGTCTAAAATCATCAAAAAAACCATTGTTTTTTAATTCTTGTAAACGAACAGATTGTGTTTTTAGAATTTGAGTCGCTATATTGGTGTTATTCTGATACGATTGAATTTCCTCCTCACTAATAAACTTCTTCAAACCTTCATCCATTTGCATTGTATAATTTTCACAAACAGTAGGAACAAATTTTCCTGACAATCTTTCTTCAGTATGTTCCCAAGGCTTACTTAGTCTCAGTTGAAAACGCAAAGCAGTTAGCCACGCAATATGTCTGTATATTAATTCTTTATGGATGTCTGAGTTATTTTCTCCTTGAATGAAAGAAGTAATAGCAGCACCAAAAGAACGACTACTATTTACAATGCCGCCATAAATTTTTCTTGCTTCCCAAGTTCTATCATAAGAGCTGTTGTTCTTAAAACCTAAATAAAATGCAACAGCAATACCAATTACACTTATAGGTTGCCAGGGTAGAGAAATGTGAATATCTAAAAAATAGCCTAAACACGCTATTATTCCTGAGTAAACCACACCAATAATGAATGGCCATTTCGACCAATTAAAGGTCATCCAAAAACTATAATTTCTTTTTGTATACATCTGTTATCTATTTATGTACTAATTATTTTATAAACCAAATCCTTTGTGAGTTTCTGGCCTGCAGCTTTAGTTCTGATATCCTCAAATAAAAATTTAAAATCACAACCCGTTTTATATGCACTACAACCATAAGCTGTTTTTCCTTTTATAATATTTGCTTTTTTACATTTAGGACAAATCATAGCATCATTAGCGTTAGATTTGGCTTCATTACCTTTTAAGGTTAAAGTAAATTGTTCATCAAAAACAACCATTCCATCAACTTTACTCCCAGCTCTTTTAAAGCCTTTTAAATTAACGGTACTTCCTTTATTTACTAATCTAATTAATTGTTTTTCAGATATTTTTTTGTCTAAAAAGCTAAATGGCATTCTAAAATCACACCCTTCTTTATAAGTACTACAGCCATAAACATTCTTACCTTTTATGATGGTGCCTTGTTTACATTTAGGACATTTTTCTGAGGTAATTCCAGTAGCCTTTTTCTTTGGTTTAGTCGTTTTAGCTGCTGGAGCTGATCGATGCGAAATGTTTGCTCTTTCTTCCATTCTTACTTCATAAACCAAGGCGTCAACCATTTGCTTCATGTTTTTAATAAAAGTAGAAGCTTGATACGTGCCTTGTTCAATTTCCTTCAATTGCTTTTCCCAAGTCCCTGTAAGTTCCGCAGAAGTTAGCATTTGATTTTTAATGGTATCTATTAATTGAACACCTGTAGAAGTAGGGACTAATAATTTCTTTTTTCTGACAACATATTTTCGTCTAAATAAAGTTTCAATAATATTTGCTCGAGTAGATGGTCTTCCAATACCGTTGTCCTTCATCAAATCTCTTAATTCATCATCATCAACCTGTTTACCAGCAGTTTCCATAGCCCGTAATAATGTTGCTTCTGTAAACATTTTTGGAGGCTTGGTTTCTTTCTCTAAAAAAGAAGGTTGATGTGGCCCTTTCTCTCCTTTTTCAAAAGCGGGTAGAAGGTCAGTATCTTTAGTCTCTGAAGCATTAGCTGATTCAAAAACAACTCTCCATCCTTTATCAACAATAACTTTACCTGTAGTTCTAAAGGTAACATCAGCAGCTTTTCCAATTACGGCAGTATTATTTACTTCACAATCATGATAAAAAACGGCAATAAACCTTCTGGTAATAATATCATATACTTTTTGATGGGTAGCATCTAAATAAGAATTCTGACCTGTTGGTATGATTGCATGGTGATCTGTTACTTTTTTATCATTAAATACTTTACTAGATTTTACAATCTTTTTACCCAACAAAGGTTGTGTTAATGTTTTGTAATCTGAAAGTTGTTCTAAAATTCCATGAATTTTTGGATAAACATCATTCGGTAAAAAAGTTGTATCAACTCTAGGATAGGTTACTACCTTTTGTTCGTATAGTTTCTGAACTATTTTTAATGTATCATCAGCAGAATAACCAAACTTGGTATTACAATAAACCTGTAAACCCGTTAAATCAAAAAGCTTTGGAGCATATTCTTTTCCTTTCTTCTTGGTGACAGAAACTATTTCAAAATCACTTTCTTTTACTTTGTTCGAAAATATTTCTCCTTCCTCTTTCTTTAAAAATCTTCCTTCTTCACAATTAAACAATGTATCTCTATACATTGTTTGTAATTCCCAAAAGGGTTGTGGATTGAAGTTTTCAATTTCTTTAAAACGATTTACAACCATTGCCAAAGTAGGCGTTTGCACTCTACCAATTGACAATACTTGTTTGTAACCACCATGTTTTAAAGTGTACAAACGAGTTGCATTCATACCCAATAACCAATCTCCTATAGCTCTTGAAAACCCTGCATAGTATAAGTTATCGTAATTCTCTGAGGGTTTTAAATTTTTAAATCCTTCTTTAATTGCTTCAGTTGTTAATGAAGAAATCCATAAGCGTTGAACTTCACCTTTATATCCTGCCTGATCGATAACCCAACGTTGAATTAACTCACCCTCTGTACCAGCATCACCACAGTTTATAACTAAACTTGCTTGCCCAAATAATTTTTCAACTATTTTAAATTGTTTTTGAATTCCACCATTTTTAGTCACCTTCGTTTTAAACTTATCCGGCAACATGGGTAAGTTATTCAAGTTCCAACTTTTCCATTCGGGCTTATAATCATTGGGTTCGAGTAGGGTGCATAAGTGTCCAAAAGTATAAGTTACCGCATAGCCATTGCCTTCATAATAGCCATCACGTTTAGTGTTTGCTCCTAAAACAGAAGCAATTTCTCTGGCAACACTTGGCTTTTCGGCTATACAAACTTTCATTTACTCTTTTAATAGGAACAGCAAAATACGAGATTTTGTTAATAATCATAAATTTTTATCGAGGTAGTTATAATTGATTATTACATCTCTATAATTTTTATAATTCAATAAATAAGATGTAACAAATTATCGCTTAATTTCGTCTCAATTATATTTAATATAATTGAGGTAATAAATGGAAGTGATTTTTTTAATAGGAGCGATACAAGCTATTTTTCTATCAGCTCTTCTTTTAGCTAAAAAAAAGAAGATGATAGCAGATATTATATTATTTGCTTGTTTAATGTTAGCAGGTATTCATCTATTTTCATATTATCTTTATTCAATTGATGTACTGAAAGAGTATCCTTTTTTTAATATCTTGGCTATATATTTACCAATGTTAGAGGGTGCGTTTACCTATGTGTACATCAGAACTATGACTAGTAAACAACATCGCTTTAATAAAATTAATTTCTTACACGCTGTTCCATATCTGATTCTTACATTGGTTTTATTTGTGATGGTGTTTTTTAATGAAAATTCAGCTGTAGAATCAATTAGCGAAATATACAAAAATACTCCACTGTTCATAGAAATTACAAGTATTTTTAATAGTTTATTAGGGCCTATATATATTGTTTTATCATGGCGGTTACTTCAAAAACATAAAAAAAATATACTTCAAGATTTTTCTTATACAGAAGAAATTGATTTAAAATGGTTAAAATATGTTGTGATATTAATGGGAACTATTTGGGTTGTAGTTTTAGCGGCTAATGTTTTAAGTCACTTCACCCAGCTAATTACTGATAAGATGGCGAACGACTTAATTTACTATTCAGTGGCTATTGTTATTTTTTTAGAAGGTTATTTTGGAATAAAGCAGCAAGTTATATACACACCAGCTCTCAAATCAGAACATAAAGAAACAAAGGGAACTCAAGTTAACACAATAATTACTGGAGTAAAGGAGAATTCTCGTTATGAGAAGTCAGGATTAAAAAAAGATGAATCAAAAAAATATCTAACTGATTTATTGAGGTTTATGGAAGATGATCAGCCATTTACTAACGGAAAGCTATCGCTAAAAGAAGTTGCAACTAAGCTGAATGTTTCAACAAATTATCTTTCACAAGTTATTAATGAAAACCTAAATAAAAATTTCTTTGATTTTGTAAATGAATACAGAGTTAATTTAATCAAAGAAA
>CAJXEB010000089.1 GCA_913052585.1 uncultured Flavobacteriaceae bacterium
GGGATGAAGCAGTTACAGAGGGCGTTAAATTCGAGTTTTTTTTAGACAATGCAATGACAACGCCAACTACTATCAATGCTTTTGGTACGTTCACGTACCACTGGGGGACATGCTGCACGACTCAGGATAATCCAACCCCTACAGGCACTGCCGAGGGTAGCACTATCTACGCGATCTTTACTACAGCGAATGGAACAAGTTCAATCAACCAAATAGGAACTATCCCCAGTAGAATTAATGCTGACGTACATTTTGTTGCAGAAATCGATGATAGCGATTTATTCACATCGGTGACCCTGGCCCCCAATGGTGATGGTGAGTTCTTTGCAATGGGCGGGTATTTGTTATTTAGCACTGTAGAGGTGGGCACTGTCCCTGCTGGGAGTGGATGGACACCTTCAATTGCGCCCTCAGTAGCCTTCAATCCAGAGAACAGTGCAACTGGCATTGGAGTAGGTTCTAATATTACACTGACTTTTAGCGAGGCGGTGCGAAATACGGATGACAGTGACATTACAGATTCAAATGTAGATGCGCTGATTACATTGAAAAAAACCAACTCCAGCGGCGCGGCCATTGCATTCGATGCCACAATTAATTCTAGCAAAACCGTGATCACCATTAATCCAACCAGTATTAAGTAACCAAATATTTGGTTGATGTTTACTAATCATATTTTTTAATAAATCACCATATACTTTTGGATTATGAACAATAAATGCTTCACCAAAACAAGCAGAGAATGTTGGTTGTGGCTCGGTTACTCCTCTTTCAGTACCAGCTAATTTAGCAGTAAATCCAGATAAAAAATGGTATTTAGTTTGTGCTGGAGTTAATTTAGATACCGGAGGCATTACGCCAAAAGCATCAGCAGTTAGAAATATTACTTTATTAGCATGTCCCGCTTTAGATACAGGTTTTACAATATTGTCAATATGATAAATCGGGTAAGCAACACGTGTATTTTGCGTGGTAGAACCATCGGTAAAATCAATTTTACCATTTTCATCTACTGTTACGTTCTCTAATAGTGCATCTTTTTTTATGGCTCCATAAATATCCGGCTCTGCTTCAGGGTCTAAATCAATAGTTTTCGCATAGCATCCACCTTCAAAATTAAATACTCCTTCATCATCCCATCCGTGTTCATCATCACCAATTAATTGCCTTTTAGGGTCTGTTGATAATGTGGTTTTACCTGTTCCTGATAATCCAAAGAAAATAGCCGTTTTACCATCTTTACCAACATTTGCAGAACAATGCATTGCAGAAATACCTTTTAGTGGCAAATAGTAGTTCATCATAGCGAACAATCCTTTTTTCATTTCACCACCATACCAAGTACCACCAATAACTTGCATTTTTTCGGTTAGATTAAATACTGTAAACACTTCAGAATTTAATCCTTGTTCTTTAAATTTATCATTTTGAACTTTAGTTCCATTCAAAACAACAAAATCTGGTTCTCCATAATTAACTAATTGTTCTTTAGTTGGACGGATAAACATGTTTTTTACAAAATGCGCTTGCCATGCTACCTCAACAATAAAACGAACTTTTAATCTAGTATCTTCATTTGCACCACAATAAGTGTCAACAACGTAAAGTACTTTGTCAGATAGTTGGTCAGTAACTAATTTTTTTAAATCATTCCACACTGCCTGAGTAGTGGGCTTGTTATCGTTTACTGCTTTCTCTGAAGTCCACCAAATCGTATCTTTGGTAACGTCATCTTTCACAATAAATTTATCTTTAGGAGATCGACCGGTAAATTTTCCAGTCATAACATTTACAGCTCCAAGTTCTGTTTCATATCCTTTTTCAAATCCTTCTAATGCTGGATCTAATTCGGCTTTATTTAATTCATCAAATGATGGGTTATATATAATTTTTTTTACATTCTTTATTCCAATGTTACTTAATGAAGTAACTACCGAATCGTTTAATACTACCATTCTAATTGTTTTAAATTTTGTATTTTATTTATGGCAAGCTGATCGTTCTTTATTGCATTTGAAATTACGCTTCTAAATAACGAAGGTATTTTTGCAGTTTGGTTTTTATCGACCATAACAGTTTTTAATTGTTGAAGACTACAAAATTAAGAATTCTATTAAAAACAGACGTTGTAAATTGAATCTTTTGTGGTTACTTATTCACAATTACTCCGTAAGCTAAGCGCAACCAACCAATTATTAATAAAAACCCGCCAATTGGAGTAATAAAAGCAATGGTTTTTGCGTCAAAAGGCAAAAATTCGTTTAATGTTAGTAAATAAATAGAACCAGAAAAAAGTAGGATTCCAATTATAAAAAAACGAAACACCCATTTTTGAGTTTTTGGTAAAATACCAGTAGATACGCCTAGTATTAGCATTACTATTACATGATACATTTGATACCGAACTCCAGTTTCAAAAGAAACTAAGGATTTTTCACTAATCAATTCCTTTAAACCGTGGGCACCAAAGGCACCAATCATAATCGTAAAAGCTGCTAAAATAGCTGATGTAACCACAATATTTTTATTTATTTTCATCTTCAAAAAGGTTATTATTTAGTAATTTCGTATTGTTTAAAAACAATCTTCAAATCTACGAAAACCTAAGGAATGAGAAATATATTAATTATAGGAGCAGGACGATCAGCAACATGTTTAATACGTTACTTACTAGACAAATCTAGCTCAGAAAACCTATTTATAACTATTGGGGACATTTCATTAGACGCTGCCCAAAAATTCACTAAAAACCATCCAAATTCAAAAGGAATTTTGTTGGACGTATTCAATAAAGAACAACGAGAAGAAGCGGTAAAAAACTGTGATTTGGTTATTTCTATGTTACCAGCACGTTTCCATATGGAAGTTGCAAAAGACTGTATAACGTTTAGTAAAAACCTTGTAACTGCTTCTTATATTAGTGACGAAATGCAGAGCTTAGATGAAGAAGCTAAGGCTAAAGGACTGGTGTTTATGAACGAAATTGGGGTTGATCCTGGTATTGATCATATGAGCGCGATGAAGGTGATTGATAGCATTAGAGACAAAGGTGGAAAATTAATATTATTCGAATCTTTTACTGGCGGATTAGTAGCACCAGAAAGTGATGACAACTTATGGAATTATAAATTTACTTGGAATCCAAGAAATGTAGTTTTAGCAGGTCAAGGAGGTGCAGCGGAATTTTTACAAGAAGGGCAGTACAAATACATCCCTTATAATAGATTATTTAGACGTACCGAATTTATTAAAATTGAAGACTACGGCAAATTTGAAGTATTAGCCAATCGTAACTCTTTAAAATATCACGATGTTTATGGTTTTAAGGACATATTAACTCTATACAGAGGTACTATTAGACGCGTTGGATTTAGCCGTGCTTGGAATGTTTTTGTACAACTAGGAATGACCGAAGATGGTTATACGATACCAAACTCCGAAAACTTAACGTATCGTAAATATGTAAATTTATTTTTACCTTATTCTCCAACAGATTCAGTTGAACTAAAACTGCGTCACAATTTAAAAATTGACCAAGATGATCTTATCTGGGAAAAATTAGAAGAAATAGATATTTTTAATGGTGAAAAGAAATTAGGAATTAAAAATGCTACACCAGCTCAAGCACTTCAGAAAATATTAATGGACAAATGGACTTTAGCTGAAGACGATAAAGACATGATTGTAATGTATCATAAATTTGGCTATGAACTAGATGGAGAAACCTATCAAATAGATAGTAGTATGGTTACCATTGGTGAAGACCAAACCTATACCGCCATGTCAAAAACTGTAGGTTTACCTGTAGCGATTGCATCATTAAAAATATTAAACAAAGAGATTACGACCCCTGGAGTTCTAAGACCTATTGCAAAAGAAGTATACGAGCCAATTTTAGAAGAATTAGAAACTTATGGCATCTACTTTAAAGAAGAAAAGAAAGAATATTTAGGATATAATCCTGATAATTTAGCTTAAATAATAATTTGAAGTTATTCAAGAATAAAAGAGCTCAAATAACATTATTCTTTGGGCTCTTTTTATTTAATACTAAGAAATAGTTTCTCTAAACTAAAAATCCCTTTTGATCTAGAATGATAAGGTACATGCCTTTACGGGTGTTATTTATCTTCTCCCCATAAACATACTTATAAAATAAAGTAGTGTCGCCAAAGATCCTAATGCAGCAACTACATAGGTTCTTGCCGCCCATTTTAATGCATCTTTTGCTCCCGCATGTTCTTCTTGGGTTACCATATGTTTATTCTCTAACCAAGCTAATGCACGATTACTAGCGTCAAATTCTACTGGCAAAGTGATAAAGGTAAAAAGTGTCGTTACTCCAAAAAGCACAATTCCAACCAAAAACAACATCGATCCCAAAGCACTTCCTGAGTACATTAAAATCAATCCTGCCATGATTACAAAATTTGAAACCTTACTAGATACTCCAACAGCAGGGACAATTTGCGAACGCAATGTTAACCAGCTGTAAGCAGTAGCGTGTTGTACTGCATGACCACATTCATGAGCTGCAACTGCAGCTGCAGCTGCATTTCTTTGCCCATAAACAGATTCGCTTAAGTTAACAGTTTTGTTTGCTGGATTGTAATGATCTGTTAACTGTCCTTTTACTGAAACAACTTGTACATCGGTTATTCCATTATCTGAAAGCATTTTTTCAGCAATTTCTTTTCCGCTCATTCCATTTTTGAGCTGAATTTTAGAGTATTTTTTGAATTTACTTTTTAGTCTGTTACTAACGAACATACTCACTAAAAAGATAATTCCGGCTAATAAATAATATCCTCCCATATCCATCACCCTTAAAACAGGTGCCTTTTTTTTTAATTAATACTTCCCCGCGAAAGCAGGAATAAAATAAATGTAAATTTTACTACTCTTTAAATATAGCAAATACTGTGCAAAACATTTAATCCTTTAGATTTTTAAAATCTAAAGGATTAAATGTTATAGAGCGCATTCTATTTATCACTATGTTTTATGAGAAACCTGCCTTTGCAGATGTTAATTAACCAACTATATTAACAATCTTACCTGGAATAACAATCACTTTCTTAGGCCTTCTACCTTCTAAATAATGAATCGTTTTTTGGTGTGACATTACGACAGATTCAATTTCATCCTTAGATAAGTCCATTGGTAATTCTAATGTAAATCGCATTTTACCATTAAAAGAAATTGGATATTTTTTCACATCTTCTACCAAATATTTTTCTTCAAATTCTGGAAATAATGCTGTAGAAATACTTCCTTCATTTCCTAATTTACTCCAAAGCTCTTCTGAAATATGGGGTGCATAAGGCGACAATAACACTAATAAAGGCGATAACACTTCTTTTGAATTGCATTTTTGAGTACTCAATTCATTCACCGCAATCATAAAAGTAGAAACGGAGGTATTAAAACTGAAATTCTCGATATCTTCTATTACTTTTTTTATGGTTTTGTGAAGCGTTTTTAAATTGTCTTTTGAAGCTGGTTCATCCGTAACCAAGAAACTATCCTCAGCACCAGTATGAAATAACCTCCATGTCTTTTTTAAGAAAGAATGAACCCCAGAAATACCAGCAGTACTCCAAGGTTTTGCTTGTTCTAAAGGACCTAAAAACATCTCGTACATACGTAAGGTATCTGCTCCGTATTGTTCACAAATATTATCTGGATTAACCACATTGTATTTAGACTTAGACATTTTTTCAACTTCTCTATTTACTTTAAAAGTTCCGTCTTCTTCGAAAATAAATTCAGCATCTTTAAATTCTGGTCTCCAGTTTTTAAATGCTTCTATATCCAATTCATTTGAAGTGTTTACAAAAGAAACATCTGCATGAATAGGCTGTGTACTCAAACCTTCTATTTGACTGCTAGTAACTAATTTATTTTCTCCTTCAACACGATGAACAAAAGCGCTCTCACCCAAAATCATTCCTTGGTTGATCAATTTCTTAAAAGGCTCCTCTACACTTAAGAACCCTCTATCTTTTAGAAACTTTACCCAAAAACGACTGTATAATAAGTGTCCGGTTGCATGTTCGCTTCCTCCAATGTATAAATCTACATTTCCCCAATAATCCATGGCTTCTTTAGAGGCAAACTCCTCTTTATTTAAAGCATCCATATAACGGAACATATACCAGCTACTTCCTGCCCAACCTGGCATTGTATTTAGTTCTAAAGGAAAAATTGTTCTATTATCAACATTTTCGTTGGAAACAATTTTATGTACATTAGTGTCCCAAGCCCAAACATCTGCACGTCCTAATGGCGGCTCTCCAGATTCTGTTGGTAAATATTTTTCTACTTCTGGCAAACGAATTGGCAAATGCTCTACATCAATCATTTGTGGCAATCCATCTTTATAATACACCGGAAAAGGTTCTCCCCAATAACGCTGTCTTGAAAAAACAGCATCACGTAAACGGTAATTGATTTCTTTAGCACCTCGATGCTTTTTTTCTAACTTTTCAATTACTTTATCGGTTGCTTCTTTATAAGAAAGTCCATTTATAAAATCACTATTTGTAATGATTATTCCTTCTTTATCTGAATGTGCTTTTTCTGAAATATCAATTCCTTCAAAAATGTTTTTAATAGAAATATCAAAATGTTTTGCAAAGTCGTAATCTCGTTGATCACCACAAGGTACTGCCATCACAGCTCCTGTTCCATACCCAGCCAAAACGTAATCGCCAATCCAAATAGGAATTAGCTCTTTAGTCAATGGATGTTTTGCATACGCTCCTGTAAAAACACCAGTAATGTTTTTTACATCTGCCATACGTTCTCGTTCCGTTTTCTTTGCAGATGCTGTAATATATTTTCCAACCTCAATACGTTGCTCGATAGTAGTAATTTTATCTACCAGTTCGTGTTCGGGAGCTAGTGTTAAAAAAGTAACCCCAAAAATAGTATCTGGCCTTGTGGTAAATGTTTTAATTACTATACCCTTAAACTCTTCTTTTTCATCTAATAAACGAAATTCTACGGAGGCTCCAACAGATTTACCGATCCAGTTTCGTTGTGTTTCTTTTAAAGACTCACTCCAATCCAAGGTTTCTAACCCTTTAAGAAGGCGTTCTCCAAATACAGAAATACGCATACTCCATTGAGTCATTTTTTTCTTAATAACCGGAAATCCTCCACGTTCAGAAACCCCGTTTACAATTTCATCGTTTGCTAATACAGTTCCTAATTGCGGACACCAGTTTACTTCGGTTTCTGCTAAATAAGTTAAACGATAATTAAGTAATACTTTTTGTTTTTTTTCTTCAGAAAAGCTATTCCACATAGCTGCAGAAAAATCAGGTTGCTTATTTCCACATTTAGCATTTAACCCACTATTCCCTTCTTCTTCAAAAATATCTATTAAATCAGAAATAGGAAATGCTTGTTCAACTTGGTTGCAATACCAAGATTCATATAATTGGATAAATATCCATTGGGTCCATTTATAATATTCTGGATCTGATGTTCTAACCTCACGACTCCAATCAAAAGAAAAACCAATTTTATCTAATTGCTCTCTATAACGTTTAATATTTTCTGTAGTCGTTTTTGCAGGATGCTGTCCTGTTTGTATTGCATACTGTTCTGCTGGCAAACCAAAAGAATCGTAGCCTTGAGGGTGCAATACATTATAACCTTGATGTCTTTTATATCGAGCGTAAATATCACTTGCAATATAACCTAATGGATGTCCAACATGCAATCCTGCTCCTGATGGATAAGGAAACATATCCAATACATAATATTTGGGTTTATCGCTACGGTTTTCTGCCTTAAACGTTTGGTTTTCTGCCCAAAATTTTTGCCATTTGGCTTCAATCTCGTTAAAATGATAATTACTCATATTTTGAAAAGTTGGAAAATTATTAAGTAAAAACTACTTAATAAGACTTTAAATGTGATTATTAAAAAATAAATTGTGGATGCAAATTTAAGAGTATTGTACGAAAGACAAAAGTTTAAACGTTTCTAAAACAGAATAATAAATATATTTGATGATTTGACTTTTGAAATTTAGTTTTTTAAAAACATACTTAAAATAAATTGTATTTTTACCTTTACGAATTAATCCTTTTTTATGGCATCATCTTTTGAAAAATATCAAAAACGTAGATTGATTTCTTCCTACTTCTCTGTAGTAATAAGTATTTCTCTTGTGCTGTTTTTACTGGGTTTATTGGGACTTTTAGTCCTAAACTCAAAAAGAGTTGGTGATTTTTTTAAGGAACAGATAGCAGTTACTATTTTTCTTAAAAACGATTCAAAAGAAGTAGAAGTTACTCAATTAAAACAAAGTTTGGCATTAGCCGATTACACGAAATCTGCTGAATATGTTTCAAAAGAACAAGCAGCAGAAGAGCATAGTCAAACTATAGGAGAGAATTTTACAGATTATTTAGGATACAATCCTTTACAAAATAGTATTGATGTACATTTAATTGCTAGTTATGTTACTCCTGAATTAATTGAAGATGGTGATAATGAAAATGATGTTGCACCATCTGAAGTTACTCTAA
>CAJXEB010000090.1 GCA_913052585.1 uncultured Flavobacteriaceae bacterium
CTAAAGCATCGTAACAGTTTTTCATTAACTGCATATTTGGCAATAAATCACAATAGCCTTTTATAATATCGTGCGCTATATATTCATCATCAATAATTAAATAGTTTATCATAATCCTTTAATAGTCAGTTTTGCCTTATAAATATCGTTTATTTTTGAAGAGGAGAAGGTATGATTATTAGGATAAACCAATTCTAGCCTGCGTTTTAAATTTGTTAAGCCTATCCCTTCGTGATCATTGGTTATGGTAGCATCAAAATTATTTTCAATATCAAAACAGATTTCATTGTTTTCGGCTTTCAAATGTACGTGTACATAAGCATTTTTTCTTAAATTTTCTACCCCGTGTTTAAAAGCATTCTCTAACAGAATAATGAACAGTAAGGGCATGATTTGGAATTCAGTTTCTCCAATATTATGATTAAATAACACATTTATTGTTTTATGATACCGCATTTTATGAAGCGCAATATAATTTTGTAAATAATCGATTTCGGAAGTTAGCGGCACCAAATCTTTCTGACCTTCATAAATGCTATAACGCATCATATCGGACAGCTTTAAGATTAATTCCTGTGCCTTTTTAGAATCTTTATCCACCAAGCCATAAAGGTTATTCAGCATATTAAAAAAGAAATGTGGATTTACCTGACTTTTTAAATGCAGTAACTCTGTTTTGGCTTTTTCATTTTTAAGATTTATCACAGATCTTATTTGTTTAAAGATCCATCTACTCAATAAAAAAATCAGTAAAAGAAAATAAGAAAAAGCAAGTAACCCAAAGACTTCACTATCTCCAAATGCGTCATTAAAGATTAGGATGATAAATGCTATTACTATCAAAAATGACCGAAATAGCCATTTGGGAATACGTCTAAAAAAATTATTTATACTTGATTTCATGCTCAATGATACTTAAACAAAACGTCTCTTACAAGTTAGTTGATGAACAATAGGGTAAGAAGGTTAAATCGCTACTAAATAGGGATAAAGTGCCTTCATTGCTTTCAGCAGTATATGTGTCACTCCCTAAAGGAGGTACATCACTTTTTCTTTCTTACAAAGTACAATCTATATATGTTTGCCTAACAATCATCAATCAAGAAATGTTCAGTTTAAAATTCACTAACCAATTAAAACCTATTAAAATGCCATTACTAATTAATTTTATGTGTTCCCTTATAACCTCATTTATTTTTAATTCAAACATCTCTGCACAAGAGCTACCTCCAAACGAAAAGACCAGTATATCTATTGAAGGGGAATGGGAAGGGAATATAGTTGTTGATGAAACTAAGTCTGTAGGTATCCTATGGAACTTCAAGACATCTAATGAAGGTCAACTTATTGGCCATATGGGTCCAGCTTCAAAAGGAGTTGCAACAATTCCTATGCAAGAACTTATAGTTAATAAAACGACACTCAGTTTTTCTATTCACTCAGAGGGTAGCTTTTCAGGTGTAATTTCAGAAACGGAAATAAAAGGCACTTGGAGTTCACAAAGCGGCAAACAATTGGTGCTTTATATGGCCAGAGAATTAACACAAGAACAGTTAAGTAAGCGTTATGCCAAATCATCGAATGGCGATAAAATTGACATTCAACAAGAGATTGCCCTTGGAAATATCGAAGCTGTTAAAACCTTTTTATCAAATGGCAATGCAATAGATTCCCTTTATGGTAAAGGATCTACATTACTTTTTACTGCCATAAAAAAGGACAGAACATATAAAGTAGCTACCTATTTACTTGAAAATGGTGCCAATCCTAATTTAGTAACTGATGATTTAACACCATTGATGTATGCCGTTGCTTATCAAAACTCTGTGATGGTTAAGGAACTTATTGGGCATAAGGCTGATGTGAATTTTATTAGTAAGGAGAAGCAATCAGCGCTTGTGTTTGCTATTAAAGGAAGGAATGCAGAGATACTAAAATTATTAATGGAGGGTGGTGCAGATCCTAGTATACCTCTTAAAGAGGATTATTCTGCCATAGATTTGGCAAAGGAAGAGAATATTAAAGAGATTCTGGAAGTTCTTAATATTCCTTTCGAAGGCGTTAGCGATGGTCCTTATGTAACCCAATCTCAAACAGGACGAACCGCAGTTTGGATCTCTAAAGGAGAAACGCACACCAAAGAAATAAATTCTAGAGATTCTCAAATAATTGAATATAAGGGTGTAAAAGCTAAACTATGGAGCACGACTCCAAAAGAAGTTAAACAACTAGTCTATAATGGAAATTTCAAAATTGCTGCAGCTAGTGATATTCATGGACAGTATGATGCATTTATAAAGCTCTTGAAAAATAATGGTGTTATCGATCAACAGGAAAAGTGGAGCTTCGGAAATGGGCATTTTGTGGTTGCTGGTGATATTTTTGATAGAGGACCGCAGGTTACTGAAGTCTTATGGTTCTTGTATGATTTAGAAAAGCAAGCAGAAAAAAGTGGTGGTAAATTGCATGTATTACTCGGTAATCATGATGTTATGGTTCTTAATGGGAATCTGCGCTCTATACATCCAAAATACACGGAGATCGCTAAGATATTGAATACATCTTTCAATACACTTTTTAATAAAGGGACTGTTCTTGGTGATTGGTTACGAACTCGTCCAGTCTTAGTAAAAATAAATAACATCCTATTTACGCATGGTGGATTGCATCCTGACTTCGTAAATAAAGGGATGTCTTTACAACAGATTAATAATGTCTTTAAGCAACAACTAATCGAAAGCGAATTACCAAAAGAACGGACTGACATAGGAGACTATCTCCATAGAAATAATGGTCCTATTTATTACAGAGGTTATTTTCAAGGTGAGCTTGCAACAGATGCACAAATAAACCAATTACTTACTCATTTTAAAATCAAAAATATTGTAGTTGGACACACTACACATAAGCAAATTGAAACACGTTACAACGGAAAAGTAATTGTTATTGATGCCAACATGAAAAGTGGTTCCATGGGCGAAATACTTCTATGGCAATCTGGAAAATTCGTTCGAGGTACATTAAACGGAAAAAAACTACCCCTAGAAATTAAGTAAAAAATAGTTAATAAAAAACAATCAGTATGGAACTTAAAATAAACAATTTATCAAAAACCTATGCTAACGGAGTAAAGGCACTTCAAAATATAACGCTAGAAATCCCTAAAGGAATGTTCGGACTATTAGGCCCAAATGGCGCAGGTAAATCTACCTTAATGCGAACCATTGCCACGTTGCAAGAGGCTGATGAAGGAACAATTTCACTCGGCGATTTAGATGTTTTTACACAGAAAAATGAGGTGAGGCAGGTTCTAGGATATTTACCCCAGCAATTCGGTTTGTATCCTAAAATATCTGCAGAAGTATTATTAAATCATTTTGCAGTTCTCAAGGGTATTACAAATAAAGGGGAGCGTAAGGATGTTGTAAATGCGCTTTTGCACAAGACGAATCTGTATAAGGTAAAAAAACAAAATCTTGGAGGTTTTTCTGGCGGAATGAAACAGCGTTTTGGGATTGCCCAAGCCTTACTTAGCAACCCGAAACTCCTTATTGTAGATGAACCTACAGCAGGGTTGGATCCTATAGAAAGGAACCGTTTCTATAATATATTAAGTGAACTCGGAGAGCATACTGTTGTAATTCTGTCGACACATATTGTTGAAGATGTAAAAGAATTATGCACCAATATGGCAGTGATTAACCAAGGTCAGGTGCTGCTAAAAGGGAATCCTCTAAAAATAATTGAGGCCCTGGAAGGCAAAGTGTATCAGCGAACAATAGTTAAGTCTGAACTAGAAACCTATAAGCAAAACTATCAGGTGATCAGTGAAAAACTATTTCTTGGAAAACCAATCATACACATTCTTAGTGACACCAATCCTGGTCCTGACTTTACTCCCGTTAAAGCTGATTTAGAAGACGTGTATTTCTCGCAAATCTTTGGCAGTAACACTAACCTTAAATCAGTTTTATAATGATGTGGTACGAAATATTTAAGTTCGAATTAAAATACAGGGTAAAGCGAGCAGATACTTACATCTTCTTTATTTTCCTATTACTATTTTCTATTGTTAGCGTCGATTTTGTATATCAAGGAATGGATTTTAGTTTTGTTAAAAAGAACTCGCCTTTAATTATTGCAAAAACCATGGGAGTAGTTACAGGGTTTTTTATGATAATTGCCTCTATGATTATGGGAGTCTCCGTTTTACGCGACTTTGAATATAATATAGAATCTCTCATGTTTTCAAATCCAATAAAGAAACGAGATTATTTATTAGGTCGATTTCTAGGGTCTTTTGCAGTTTTACTTTTTGTGTTTAGCGGAGTTTTATTCGGAATGATTTTAGGAGAATACATGCCTTGGCATCAACCAGATCATTTCCTGCCTTTTAATTTGTTGACCTATCTGAAGCCATTTGTAATGATACTATTGCCAATTTTGTTTTTTGGGGCTTGTCTATTTTTTATAACGGGCGCATTAACTAGAAAATTGATGGTTGTGTATACACAAGGTATTTTCATATTTGTTATTTTTATGTTAACTAAGGCAATAACCAATGACTCTTTACAAGCAATTTTAGATCCATTTTCATTAACAACACTCACCTCTCTTACAAAATCTTGGACAGGTGCAGATATAAGTGTACAGGCAATTCCTTTTAGTGGAGTGCTACTTTACAATAAGCTATTTTGGGTTGCATTGGGTGCACTTATTTTCGGTTTTGGTTATAAGAAATTTGAATTCAATGTAGTTCGAAGTAATCGTACTAAAAAGAAAAAGTCACAAGTACTTGATTCTGAAACTGATCATCAATATGATATCAAAATTCCAGAATTCAGCCTTGAACATGGCATTAAATCGAAATGGTCTCAGCTACTGCATTTCTCTTGGTTTTACTTTATGAGTATTTGTAAGCAAACCTCTTTTTGGGCCATTGTGATTTGTGCGATGATTATAATTTTAATCAATTCGGTGAGTCTTGGCACTGTGTATGGCGTTGATAGTTATCCTACAACCTATCTTATTGTAGAAGAACTTCGAGAAATGTCTTTATACTTCTTTTTTGTTATCCTTATTTTTTACTCTGGAGAAATAATTTGGAAGGAAAGATCTGTAAAACTAAACTTGATTTATGATGCAAGTCCAATGTCGGACTTTATAAACCTAGTTGGTAAATATCTTGGGCTTATACTCATCTATGTTGTACTTATTGTCTCTTTGATTATTTCAGGAATCATTTTTCAAACCATCAACGGATATTACAACTATAATTTTCAAGTGTACTTTTATGGCTTCGTTTTAGAAATCTTACCGTTTCTAGCCTTATTTACCATTACTGCCTTCGTTGCTCAAGTTGTAGTCAATAATAAATTTGCTGGCATTATGGTTGTTATCATATTTTTTATCTTAAATATGACTATGGCTCTCTTGGGGATAGACCACGATTTGTACTTCTTTGGAGGTAGTTCTATAGGTACGTATTCAGATATGAATGGCTTTGGTCATTTTATGAAGCCTTACCTGATTATCAAGATTTATTGGTTTTTATTTGGGATACTACTACTAATTATAGCTTCTACTATTTCCGTTAGAGGAACTGAAACTAATTTAATAAAACGAATAAGAGCAAGCAAACATCGAATTAGTAAATCAGTCCTGAAGCTAGGACTCGTTGCAGTGCTCGCTTTTATAATGCTTGGTAGCTATATATTTTACAACACAAATATCTTAAATGAACACTGGACGAATTCCGAAGAAACAGCACTTAGAGTTGGCTATGAGAAAACATTAAAGAAGTTTGAATACCTGCCGCAACCTAAAATAGTAGCTGTTAACTTAAAGGTAGAGTTATATCCAAAATCTAGAGACTATATAGCCGAAGGCTTTTACATATTAAAAAACACAACCGATACCGCTATTGAGGAAATTCATATTCAAAAACTTTTAGAATCAAAGATAGCACTTGAGGGGCTTACTTTTGAAGGTGGAGCAACTACTGATAATCAGTATGTAGAATTCGATTATTATAATTACAAATTAAAACAACCTTTACAATCTGGAGATTCCATAAAAATGAGCTTTAAACAACTCTTTACAACCAAGGGCTTTGAGCAAGGTCGTTCTAGCAAAATTGTAAATAATGGTACCTTTTTTAACAATAATGACTTTCCTACATTAGGGTATACTAAAAAATATGAACTTCAAGATAAAAATGATCGCATTGAAAATAATTTGTCAACTAGATCAAATAAAGCTAAAAGAGAAGATTCTAAAGAGTTAGTTAACGCTAGGTCTGGAGCGGATTCAGATGGGATCCGTTTTGAAATTGTGATAGGAACAGATGAAAACCAGACAGCTATCGCTCCTGGAAATCTATTAAAGAGTTGGAAAGAAAATAATCGTAATTATTTCCATTATAAAATGGATATCCAAATGATTAACTTTTATTCCATCGTTTCAGCGGAGTATGAAGTTAAAAAGGATATTTGGTTAGCAGCATCAGACACAGCAGCAAAACCTGTAGACCTAGAGATTTATTATCATAAAGAGCATGATTATAATCTAGATAGAATGATGGAATCGATGAAGGCTTCGTTTGACTACTTCAGTACTAATTTTAGCCCATATCAATATAAACAAATGCGCATTGTCGAGTTCCCGCGTTACGCAGAATTTGCGCAATCGTTTCCTGGAACGGTTCCTTTTTCTGAGGCTATTGGCTTCATTATAAATATTGATGATGAGAAAGATGTGGATATGGCATTTTATGTGACCGCACATGAACTGGCTCATCAATGGTTTGGAATGCAAATAGAAGCTGCTAATGTTCAAGGACAACTTATGCTATTAGAAACATTATCACAATATGCTGCAATAATGGTTTTAAAACAAAAGTATTCTGAAGAAAAAGTGCAGCAATTTTTAGCGCTTCAAAAAGATAAATATAGAGAAGGGAAACGCAACGAAGGGGATCAAGAACCATCATTGGCATTAGTTGAGAACCAAGACTATATCTATTATGCAAAAGGCGCAATTAATATGTATGAGTTTCAGAAACAGATTGGTGAAGCAAAGGTAAACCTCGCTTTAAAACGATTTATAAGTGATTGGAATACCATCGATGGTAAACTAAAAATGAACACAGAGCGATATCCAACTACCGAGGATTTGTTAGGCTACTTCAGAGATGTTACACCAGATTCACTTCAGTATATAATAACGGATCTGTTTGAAACTGTTGGTTTATATGATAAAAGCATTATGAATCAAAAAAGTACGCATTTAGATACAGTTAGACCTCAAGATAGCGTCGTAAAATAAAAATGAATTAGAAGATTAAATACACGGTATTCGCCATTGCACTAGCCTAATGTAAATTGTTCTTTTATATTCTGCGTGGTGCATGTCCTGAATGAGGAACGAGTCGAAGGGTAAATGAGCTTTGGTTAAAAGTATTTTACTTATCTAATTTTCTTTAAAAGAGTTTCTTAAAAATGTAATAGAATACGCTTTTTAGAAAAGGACGACAGGAGCGAAGTGTGAATGTAAATGGAATGGCTACTGGGAAATATATGGTTATTATTTCTATTAGGTTTTCATGTTTTCTGCTACCGACATTAAAATTATAACAAGGTTTCTAAATCATCAAAAAATGTTTTTACCTCTTCTAATTTGATAGGTTTTATTAAGTAGTTAGAAATTTCACTTATTTTACTTGCTCTTTCAGTATCGATAGGATTAATTGAAGAACTCCACATAACGATGACTATCTTTTTTTTAATTTCAGTTTTTATACTTTTATATTCTTCTATAAACTGCCATCCATCCAAGATTGGCATATTGGAATCAAGGAAAATAATATCTGGAATATTTTCATTAGTCACTTTATTATCAGTAAGATATTGAATTGCTTTTTCTCCATCCGAAAAATTGATAATCCTTTCTACTTGTTTATTATAGTTAATAACCCTGGTTAACGTGAATTGAAAAATTTCATCATCATCTACGATAGCTAATAAAGGTCTTTTTCTTATCATTAAATATTTTTCTTTAAAATTATTTTGAAAGTAGTTCCTTTATCCACCTCACTTTCTACAGTTATAGAACCACCTATTGCTTCTATTTGAGTTTTAGTCATAAAAAGCCCAACTCCCTTAGAATCTGGATGCCTATGGAATGTATTATTTAGTCCAAAAAGTTTATGCCCATGTTTTTGTAAATCTATTCCTAATCCATTGTCTTTAGCAATAAACATTACTTCATTATTATTATTAATCTCTGTGCAGAAATGAATCTTAGCAATGCGATCAGGTGAACTATATCTAATAGAATTAGACAAGAGGTTTAGCATAATACTTTCCATATAAAGTTTTGGATATTCGATTTTAGAGTATTCAGAAAAGTTTGAGGTTACTACTGCTTTTGAATCCAATATTTGATTGTCTAAAATCTCTAGTGTTTTTTCAAAAACGGAATCAAAAATAATAGGATCATGTGTAATGTCCTTATTCCCT
>CAJXEB010000091.1 GCA_913052585.1 uncultured Flavobacteriaceae bacterium
TCTTTATATCTAACCAAATTGATTTATTATCAACATACCATACATCCAAATCAAATTTTTCTTCCCAACTAATTGCATTACGCCCATTAACCTGTGCCCAGCCAGTAATACCAGGCTTTACTTCATGGCGTTTAGCTTGCCTTACTGAGTACAAAGGCAGGTATTCAATCAACAAAGGACGAGGACCTACTAAACTCATGTCGCCTTTTAGAACATTCCATAATTGGGGTAGTTCGTCAAGTTTAGTTTTTCGTAAAAAAGCGCCGAACTTAGTAATTACTGACGCATCGACCAAATGACTTGCAACTAAAGTTGTATTTTTTTGCATCGTGCGAAACTTAATTAGAACAAAGGTTTTTCCAAAGCGACCAATTCTTTTATGTTTAAACAAGGGTGACCTGGTATCAAACAAACCAGTAAAAAATATTAAAATTATACTTAAAGTTAACTTTTTTAACGTATGACACTCCTATTTTATTAAAGCTTTAGCTTTAATTTATTTAGTAAATGCCACTGCTAATTTTTCATTGCAGAACTAGGCTTTTCCTGGCCATCATTCGACAGGGGACTATACTGGGTAGCGTCCGGACTTAATTTTTTTTACCGGTGCAGGAACAGCTAATGATTTTCACATTATTCCCTACCAAATCAGCATTGTAAATCGATAAATACTAAATATTAAAAAAATAGTCAACAACTATATTGTTAATCTAGTTTAATTTTTTTGAAATACTTTTATAAGCAAAAAGGTAAATTATAAAAAATAATAAAGAATAATATTTGCAAAATAAACCATTATTCATCATAAAAATCGAAGGAATGATTAATATAAAATAAGTTAAGTTTATAATAATCGAAACATAATAATTACTTTTAAACTTGCTTTTATTTTTTTTAACAAGCATTTTGTACAAAAGCATGTGTAAGTGTTTGCTATCTGGAAAAAGTGGAGACTTACGCTCTATTAAAATTTTTCTTATAAAAGAAAAGAAAACTTCAAAAAATAGATAAAATAATAATATGCAAAAGTAAAAAGGAGATACCTGAGGGTTTTCTACACTGGTTATGATCACAGATACAGCAATAAAAGACCCTAAGAAATAGCCCGCAATTGCTCCCGGAAACCTATAAATACTATACCCAACTACTGCTCCAAAAATGCTAAACATATATACTGTATTAAGACACAAATATACGTAAAGCAATACGCTAAATTGTTACATAATATGGAATTGAAATTGTGGAGGTGTCAGAAATTTTAGCAAATTTTAACCAACTTATTGAGTATCTTTGTAGCTCGACAAACAATTTAAATATTAAAATTATGTACCCACCAGAATTAGTAAAACCTATGCGTGAAGAACTCACAAATATTGGGTTTACAGAATTACATACACAACAAAACGTTACAGATGCACTTAGCAAAGAAGGAACTACCCTAGTGGTGGTAAACTCTGTTTGTGGTTGTGCTGCTGCAAATGCAAGACCAGCTGCAAAAATAGCTGTTACCAACGATAAAAAACCAAGTAGAATAACTACTGTTTTTGCAGGTGTTGATAGCGAAGCTGTTGCTCAAGCAAGAAAATACATGTTGCCTTACCCTCCGTCATCACCTAGTATGGCTTTGTTTAAAGATGGTAAAATTGTACACTGTATTGAAAGACATCACATTGAAGGAAGACCAGCAGAAATGATTGCTGAGAATTTAGCTGAAGCTTTTAACGAGTATTGTTAACGGATAAATTTCGCAACTAATCATTGAGATTTAGCATCAAAAGATGACCTTATAAAAAAGAGTCCCGATTATTTCGGGACTCTTTTTTTTATATCCTCTTACCTTTCTTATCTTTGGATGAGAAATTGCTTTATGCAATTCAAATTTACAATTATGGCATTAAGACAATCATTTAGTTTAAAACTTCAACAAAAATTATCTCCTCAACAAATTCAGTTAATGAAATTGTTGCAACTCCCTACTGTTGCTTTAGAGCAACGCATTAAGGAAGAAATGGAAAACAACCCAGCTCTTGACGAAGGAAAAGAGGATGAGGAGCTAGAAGAAGAGCAGGAGGATGATTTTGGAAGAGAAGAAATTAGTGAAGCCGAAAAAGAATTTGATTTTGATGATTATATAGGTGATGATGAGACTCCATCATATAAATTAAACACCAACAATAACAGTAAAGATGATGAAGAAAAGCAAGTGCCATTAAGTGGTGGAGCTACATTTCAAGAATTACTGGAACAACAGCTAACGCTTTTTAATTTAGATGACGAAGATCAAACAATTGCCATGCACCTTATTGGTAGTTTAGATGATTCTGGATATTTACGTAGAGAAGTAGCAGCCATTGTTGATGATTTAGCCTTTACTCAGAATGTAATGACTGACGAGGCACATATTAATAAAATATTACAAATCATTCAACATTTTGATCCACCAGGAGTTGGTGCGAGAAACTTACAAGAATGTTTGTTATTACAAGTTAAAAAGAAAAATGATCACTCTTTATTGACTTTAAACGTTGTAGAGGTATTAGAAAATTACTTTGAGGCGTTTACAAAAAAACATTACTCCAAAATTATTGACAGACTTAATATCTCTGAAGAAGATTTAAAAGCTGTTATTGCCGAAATTTTAAGATTAAATCCAAAACCAGGAAATTCATCAAGCGCCTCGTCAAAAGTAGTACAACATGTTGTGCCTGATTTCCATTTAACTGCCGATGATGATCAAATTCAATTGACATTAAATGGCCGAAATGCTCCTGAATTAAAAGTGAGTAAAGGGTATTCGGATATGATGAAAGGGTATCAAGCTCAAAAGGAGAAGCCTTCTAAATCACAAAAAGATGCTTTAATGTTTGTGAAACAGAAAATGGATTCTGCCAAGTGGTTTATCGATGCTATTAAGCAACGTCAGAATACATTGATTACAACCATGCATGCAATTATTCGTCATCAAAAAGATTACTTTTTAGAAGGTGACGAGACCTTGTTAAACCCAATGATTTTAAAGGATATTGCTGAAGAGGTTGATTTGGATATCTCTACCATTTCGAGAGTAGTTAATAGTAAATATGTACAAACTCCTTATGGAACATTCTTACTAAAAACATTCTTTTCTGAATCGTTAAGTACAGATAGTGGTGAAGAAGTTTCTACACGTGAAGTCAAGAAAATATTACAAGATAATGTTGATGATGAAGACAAGAAAAAACCATTAACAGACGAGAAACTTTCTCGTTTATTAAATGATAAAGGATATAACATTGCTCGAAGAACAGTTGCAAAGTACCGTGAGCAATTACATATACCAGTTGCACGTTTAAGAAAAGAATTGTAAAATATTTTTCTAAATGAAAACAGCAGCAAAAATAATTTCTTACGTATTTCATCCATTGATAATGCCCGTTATTGGGTTGTCAATTATATTTAATACTGATTCGTATATTAATTATGCGGTACCTCAAGAATTAAAACAAGCTGTTATAATTCTAGTTGGAGCAAGTACGTTCTTAATTCCATTATTGATTTCTCTATTATTATTAAACAGGAAACTCATTAATAGTTTAGAAATGGAAACACAAAAGGAACGAATCATTCCTTATTCAATTACCATTATCTTTTATGTATTTGCATTGTACATGCTTAAACAGGCTCCCATCCCACCAATTATTTTCAATTTTATTATTGGCGCCACACTCTCAATAATTATAGCTTTTGTAATTAATATTAAATGGAAAATTAGTGCCCATATGATTGGTATTGGAGGATTGGTAGGCGCATTACTTTGTGTCTCTATTTTATTAGAAATTTACATCACTCCCTTCTTTATACTATCGCTATTAGTTGCAGGCTTAGTTGGCTCAGCAAGACTAATTTTAAAGGCACACACACAAAGTCAAGTTTATGCTGGTTTTGCAATAGGCGTTATCTGCCAAATTGTTGTACTTTATTTTTAGGCATAAAAAAACCTTCCGAATTTACTTCGAAAGGCTTTATCTAAATTCTATAATTAAATCTTTTTAATATTCATCTTCATTAAAAAAGAAATCTTCTTTGGTAGGGTAATCTGGCCAAATATCATCGATACTATCATATGAATCATCTTCACCTTCTAATTGCTGTAAATTTTCAGCAACTTCTAAAGGCGCTCCTGTTCTAATCGCAAAATCGATTAATTCATCTTTTGAAGCTGGCCATGGTGCATCCTCTAAATGTGATGCTAATTCTAACGTCCAATACATATTCTAATTGTTAATTTTTAATACTTACGCAAAAATAGATTTTTTGTTCACTTTTACAAGGAAAAAGAATTAACAATTGTTAATATCTTACAATCCGCCACAGCAAAGTCTTTGAGCTACATACGAGCTTTCCATTCTACCTCATCAACGTCTTTATCTACCACAATTTTACGTCCTAACACAAATAAATAATCAGATAATCTGTTTAAGTATTGTAAAACAAGCGCATCAATGGTTTCTAATTCAGCTAAATGGCTAATTAATCGTTCTGCTCTTCGGCAAACACATCTGGTAATATGACAATAAGAAACTGCTGTATGTCCCCCAGGTAAAACAAACGATCTCATTTCTGGTAAATGCTCATTCATAGCATCTATTTCCTCTTCTAAAAAAGTTATGTCAGAAGGAATTAGTTGCGGCACTTTTACCTTTGTATTTCCAGGTTCAGTTGCTAAAATAGATCCTGCAGTAAATAAACGATCTTGTACCTCTATTAATGTTTTAATACTATTCTCATCAATATCTTGATCTCTTATTAACCCGATGTAAGAATTTAATTCATCTACGGTACCGTAAGCTTCAATTCTAATATGATGTTTAGGAACGCGTTGCCCACCAAATAGTGAGGTTGTTCCTTTATCTCCTGTCTTTGTATAAACTTTCATTTTATCAGCTAAGTTATGATCTGATAAAGTTATTAGTTTCTATTATAAAAACACCTTTTCATCAATAATTTTATAGTTTTTAACCTAAATTTGATACACAATAATTAGAACTATGAAAAAATCAATATTTATCGCTTTTGCTTTTGCAGGAAGCAGTTTATTTGCACAAGAACAGGACACTACAATTACTAAGGACACATTATCTTTTAGCACCATTATACAATGTGATGCAAACCCTGTTGAAAGCCAAGGGCAAACCGGAACTTGTTGGAGTTTTTCTACGTCCTCGTTTTTAGAATCGGAAATCATCCGAATGAAAAAAGGAAAACATAATCTTTCTGAAATTTTTGTAGCTAGACAAGTATATGTTCGTAAAGCAGAAAATTTTGTTGGCAGACATGGTAAAGCACAATTTGGTGAAGGAAGTTTGGGCCATGATTTATTAAATGCTATTGACAAATACGGTATTGTTCCTACAGAAGTTTTTGATGGTTTACAATTAGATTCTGAAAAACACAACCATGCTGAATTGGCAAATATTTTAGAAGCCTTTTTAAAAGCAATTGTTCAAAATAAAGGAAAAAAATTAACACCTGTATGGATGGATGCTTACAGTGCTTTATTGGATGTTTACTTAGGAAAGTTTCCTGCAGAGTTTGAATACCAAGGCAAGAAATACACGCCTAAAAGCTATGCAGAATCATTAGGAATTAACAAAGAAAACTATGTAACACTTTGCTCTTACACTCACCAACCTTATTACAGTAAATTTATTTTAGACATTCCAGACAACTGGGATAATGGTTTCTTTTACAATGTAAATTTAGATGAATTGGTTGCCACAACTAAAAAAGCATTAAACGATGGTTTTACTATTGAATGGGATGCTGATGTGAGTAATGCAGGTTTTAGTTCTAAAGAGGGACTGGCTATTCTTCCTTTAGAAGATGAGGATCCAAATTTTGAAACCATTGAGGCCGAAATGGAAGTAACTCCAAAAAACAGACAAGAATACTTTGAGAATTATACGGTTACTGATGACCACCTAATGCACATTGTTGGTTTAGCTAAAGGAGTTGATGATAAAGAATATTTTATCGTTAAAAACTCATGGGGAGACGAAAAAGGAATGGATGACTTTAAGGGTCATGTATTAGTTTCTGAAGCGTATTTTAAAATGAATACGATATCGGTTATGCTACACAAAGATGCTATTGAAAATAATCTAAAAAAGAAATTAGATTTTTAAACTAGTATTTATAAGCAAATATTACTTTCGCAAAATATGATTACACAAGAGCAAGTAAAAGATTTAGTTGAGCGCCTGGCTGCGTTGAGGGGGTACCTTTGACATTGATGCCAAGTTAATACAATTAGAAGAAGAAGATCAAAAAACACAAGACCCTAATTTTTGGGATGACTCTAAAGCTGCAGAAATACAGCTAAAAGTTGTTCGAAACATAAAAGTTTGGACGGAGAATTACACCTCAATTTCAGCAGAGATTGATGATTTAGAGGTGCTTTACGAATTCCACAAAGAGGGCGAAGCTTCTGAAGATGATGTACAAAATCAATACGACATCTGTATTGAGAAAATTGAAGGTTTAGAGTTTAAAAACATGCTGAGCGCAGAAGAAGACAGCTTAAGCGCTGTAGTTCAAATTACTGCGGGAGCTGGAGGAACTGAAGCGTGCGATTGGGCAGAAATGATCCTTCGGATGTACAAAATGTGGGCTGAAAAAAACAACTTCAAAATAAAATTACTCGATCATCAATCTGGAGATGTTGCTGGAATTAAAACAGTTACCATAGAAATTGAAGGTGATTTTGCTTTCGGATATTTGAAAGGTGAAAACGGAGTACACCGATTAGTTCGTGTGAGTCCTTATAATTCGCAAGGAAAGAGAATGACTTCTTTTGCTTCGGTTTATGTGTACCCTTTAGCGGATGATAGTATTGAAATAACGATTAACCCTGCAGATCTTCAATTAGATTTTGCTCGTTCGGGTGGTGCTGGTGGTCAAAACGTAAATAAGGTTGAAACCAAAGTAATTTTAAAGCATATTCCGTCAGGAATTATGATTACCAATTCTGAAACACGATCGCAGTTAAAAAACAGAGAGAAAGCCATGCAACTCTTAAAATCTCAATTGTATGAGATTGAGATGCGTAAAAAAATGGAATCGCGTGCAGAAATAGAAGGAAGCAAGTTGAAAATTGAATGGGGAGCTCAAATAAGGAGTTACGTGTTAGATGACAGAAGAGTAAAAGATCATAGAACCAACTTCTCTGTTAACGATCCTGCTAAAGTTTTAGATGGCGATTTAGACCCTTTCTTAAAGTCCTATTTAATGGAGTTTGGGAAATCATAAAAGCCCCCTCTTCTTGCAATAAAAGACTTAAGATCAAGCAGTAAATAACTTTAGGAACAATTAAAAGTCCGATTTAAATGTTAAATTTGAACTAAACCCATAAGCTGGATAAGTTGCACTAGTGCAACTTATCCAATTGTTGTGTGCAAGCAAAGAAATGAGGACAATAGCAAGAAATAGAGCAATTGAATTATCAGTAACAGGACTGACAGTAGTTTTGATTGTCTTGACTATTCTGACTTATTACCTTGACCAAGAAAAATCAAATTGGGTTTGTGGACCAGTCCTATTCTTAGTTGAAATTATAGCAATTGGGATTCAATCAATATTAACATTCACAATTTGGAGAACCGAAAATAGAAGCCTGAAAATTGGATGGCTTGTACTGAGTATTTTAATAGTCGGTTTTATAGCATATGGATTTGTGAATTTTAATCTAAACTGTTCATAATTAAAATATATGGACTCACAATACACGATTATCACGATAATAACTGTACTAATGTTCTTGGTTCCGCTTCTTTTGACATTAAATCATATAAAAAGTCGAATGAATTTTAGTCTTACCAATATTCGGTTACTTTTCAATTTTGGACTTATATACCAAATTGGAGTTGGATCTATTTTCTACTTAACATTTTTGGTTTTTGGCGGAGATATTTTTAGACAAGAATTAAGAACTGAGTGGTTTGATATGGTTTCAATGGCAACGGTTTGGTTTTATGTAATCGGATTATTCTATTACATTCCAGCTTTAATTCTTTTAAACCTGATAATTGGACTTATAAAATGGACAAGAAAAAATAAAGCCAGCACACAACACGGTATATAGCAAATAGGGCGTATAGTGGTTTACGAAAGTTCTTTGCTTTTTACCAACACCGCCAAATTTTTAATTTGGCTTTTAAGATGAATAAGTTAAAAACAAAATATAAAAATGTGGCTCAGAGCAAACTTGAAAGTTTATCGCTTTCTACTGCCCTACTTGCCATATACTAAACGTTGGCAATAATGTACGAAACGAAAAAACTATGATATTAGGATATTCAATTAGCG
>CAJXEB010000092.1 GCA_913052585.1 uncultured Flavobacteriaceae bacterium
GTTATAAACTGGCAATTCCATAGAAAAACTAAATGAAACGCCTCTGGGTCAAGTTCTTGGAGTATAAATGAAAAATTGGATAAAGACCAAGTACACTAATTACAAGGCAAAAAAAAGACGGAAGCGTTATGATAGACAAGCAAGACAGCTGGTCCTTACTGAAAACATTAAAGATCCTTTATCAGATTCAACGCAATATATTTGTTTGGGTGACTTATTCTTTGAATCTGCTCTAGATGCGACTGCATTAAATAATATATTAGAAGGGTATGGCATCACCATGCTTGGAGAAGCCATTGATCCTGCATCATCACCTGTTGTAGAAACCCTTGCCAGTATGGGTAGGAAATCCCATTTTGTTGATGGATTTGGTAATATAATAAGCGATCCTAATCATTTTCCTGAACTAGTCCCTAAATCAAACCTTTATGAATTACAAGAATATGTTAACAGCAATAGTTGGTCAAATGAGGTACTTGGTGGATATACTGCAGAACGTAATGTTAAAAATTCAATAGAAAGTCAAGGGTACGAAGTCCAATATCCAACTAATTCAAATAATGAAGGATATGACTTATTAGTTGAGCAAAAGTGGTTTGAAGATAATAATCTTCCTTTTATTAAAGATTCTGTTTTTACAAACGAATCTCTAAAACAGTATAAATACGAGCTTTTTAACAAACTTCCTTTTTATGAAGGATTAGTTTATAGTCCAAATAAGCAATCCATTAGAACTGCTATCTATATGGACAAGTCTATTATAAACACTCCTATCCGTAGAGACTTTATAATAAATGATTTAATTCCCATCATAGATCAATTTGAAGAAGAAACTGGAATAAAAGTTCATACATCGGGGATGCCTTATATCCGTACTCTTAACGCTCAAAACATCATAGATGAGATTGGATTGTTTATAGGAGCAGCTTTATTAGTTACTTCGTTACTATTTTTCTTTTTCTTTAGGTCATTTAGAGCTACTGCCATTGCTATGTTTACAGTAATTATTGGTGTAATGTGGGCTTTTGGTATACTAGGCTTATTACAATACGAAATAACAGTACTTACCGCGTTAATACCTCCTTTAATTATTGTTATTGGAATTCCAAATTGCATATTCCTAATCAATAAGTATCAACAAGAAATTAAGCTTCATGGGAATAAGGCGAAATCGTTACAACGAGTAATTACCAAGGTTGGTAACGCAACCTTAATGACCAATTTAACAACTGCTTCTGGTTTTGCTACTTTTATACTTACCAATAGTAAGTTATTAAAAGAGTTTGGTATTGTAGCCTCCATCAATATTGTAACCATATTTTTATTAAGTCTTTTTATCATTCCTATTATTTATAGTTTTATGCCTCCTCCAAAGGATAAGCATTTAAAACATTTAGGGAAAAAATGGATCAATCAATTTGTAGATTGGACCGAACACATGGTAAGAAACCATCGCATTGCTATTTATATTAGTTCCGTAACGATACTTTGCATCAGTATTATTGGTATTTTTAATATTGGTATTTCGGGTAGTATTATTGAGGATATGCCTAAAAAAACCGAATTCTTTAGCGATATTAAATTTTTTGAAAAAGAGTTTGAAGGTATTATGCCATTAGAGGTATTAATAGATACCAAAAGAAAGAAAGGTGTAATGAGCCTTGCTACCTTAAAACGTATGGATAAACTTCAAAACTACATTGAAGATATTCCAGAATTATCTAAACCTTTATCGGTAGTAGAATTAGTGAAATTCTCCAAACAGGCCTATTATAACAACAATCCCGAGTACTATCAATTACCCAATAGTCAAGAACGAACTTTTTTACTTTCCTATGCAAAAAGTGGCACTGATAATACCCACTTTTTAGATAATTATGTAGATAGCACTGGTCAATATGCCCGTATTACTACTTTTATGAAAGATACCGAAACCAAAAGATTTGACCGAATTGAAGAAGATTTAAAATCTGAAATTAAAAAAATATTTCCTGAAGATCGATACGATGTTATAGTAACCGGAAAAGCATTGGTTTTTCAAAAAGGAACAAAATTCTTAGTTAATAATTTAATCTTATCATTATCTCTAGCTATCCTATTAATTGCGCTATTTATGGCTTGGATGTTCAGGAGTTTTAAAATGATTTTAGTATCCTTAATTCCTAATTTACTACCCTTAATTATTACCGCAGGACTTATGGGTTATTTAGGAGTACCAATAAAACCTTCAACTATATTAGTTTTCAGTATTGCTTTTGGTATTTCGGTAGATGATACCATTCATTTTCTAGCAAAATATAGACAAGAATTGATTGCAAATAATTGGAAAATTAGAAAATCTGTTTACGCAGCATTAAGAGAAACCGGTGTAAGTATGTTATATACTTCCATTGTTTTGTTTTTCGGCTTTTCTGTATTTGCCATTTCAAGTTTTGGAGGAACCGTGGCTTTGGGAATTTTAGTTTCTATTACCTTACTATTTGCTATGTTGTCCAACCTATTATTGCTTCCTTCCTTATTATTATCATTTGAAAGAAGTATTGCCAATAAGAAAACACTTAAAAAGCCAAGTATTCAAATATTATCTGATACTGAATTAGAAGAAGAAAACGAAAATTCATAACTCATTTGTATTTTTATAAGTAAAAAGTATCTTTACCAACCAAAACAACAACCATGCAACAAAAAAGAATTATAGATTTATTAGAAACAAAACCCGCTCCAATAGAAATAAGCATCAACGGTTGGGTGAGAGCTTTTAGAAGTAACCGTTTTATTGCTCTAAATGATGGTTCTACCATAAAAAATTTACAATGCGTTGTTGATTTTGAAAATTTTGAAGAATCTTTATTAAAGAAAATTACTGTAGGAGCAGCAGTTCAGGTTTTTGGAACGATAGTAGAAAGCCAAGGACAAGGACAAAAAGTTGAAATTCAAGTTTCAAAAGTTGAAATTTTAGGCGAAGCTGATCCTGAGGAAGTAAAACTAACGATTCTTTCCCCAAAAAGACATTCTCTTGAGAAATTAAGAGAAGAAGCTCATTTACGTATTCGCACCAATACATTTAGTGCCGTTATGAGAACTCGATCTAAACTGGCTTTTGCTGTCCATGAGTACTTTCAGAAAAATGGTTTTAATTACATGAACACTCCTATTGTAACTGGAAGTGATGCTGAGGGCGCTGGAGAAATGTTTCGTGTTTCAGCCTTAGATCCAAAAAACCCACCTTTAGATGAAAACGGAAATATAGACTACAAACAAGATTTCTTTGAAAAAGAAACCAACTTAACCGTAAGTGGGCAATTGGAAGCTGAAACCTATGCAATGGCATTAGGTAAAGTATATACTTTTGGACCTACTTTTAGAGCTGAAAACTCTAATACTTCTCGTCATTTAGCCGAATTTTGGATGATCGAACCAGAAGTTGCTTTTAACGATTTGGATCAGAATATGGATCTAGCAGAAGACTTTATTAAATATGTAGTAAACTATGCGCTGGAAAATTGTAAAGACGATTTAGAATTTTTAGAACAGCGTTTACTTCAAGAAGAAAAAAGCAAGCCTCAAGCAGAAAGAAGTGAAATGTTGTTAAGAGATAAATTAGCTTTTATTGGAGAAAACAATTTTAAACGTGTTAGTTATACCGAAGCTATCGATATTTTAAAAAATAGCAAGCCTAACAAAAAGAAGAAATTTAAATATGTTATTGAAGAATGGGGTGCAGATTTACAGAGTGAGCACGAACGTTTTTTAGTTGAAAAACACTTTAAATGTCCTGTTATTCTTTTTGATTATCCTGCAAACATCAAAGCTTTTTACATGCGTCTTAACGATGACGGAAAGACGGTAAGAGCTATGGATGTTCTATTCCCAGGTATTGGAGAAATTGTTGGTGGATCTCAAAGAGAAGAGCGATATGATGTGTTAAAACAAAAAATGGCCGACCTAAATATCGACGAAGAAGAATTGTATTGGTATTTAGACTTACGTAAATTTGGAACAGCTGTTCATAGTGGTTTTGGACTAGGTTTCGAAAGATTGGTTCAGTTTGTAACGGGTATGGGTAATATTAGAGATGTAATTCCTTATCCACGCTCACCAGGCAACGCAAGTTTTTAATAAAACTATCGTTATATAACTTATAGATTAAAAACAATCTTCATCATTAATATGTAGATTGTTTTTTTTATTTTTATAAGATAGAAATCAGTATGCTAAAACAACAATTAAATTTTAAGCTTTCTCAAAAGTTATCTCCTCAGCAGATTCAGTTGATGAAACTTATTCAATTACCTACACAGGCATTTGAACAACGTTTATCCCAGGAAATTGAAGAAAATCCAGCCCTTGAAGGAGGAAAAGATGAAAAGGATGAATATGATGATGATTTTAGTAATGAAGAATATGACAGTGAAATAGATGGCGGGAACGAGGTTATTGAAACCGATATAAATATTGACGAATATTTAAGTGATGACGAAACTCCAAATTATAAATTATCTGCTAATAATTATAGCCCAGATGATGAGGATAAACAAATCCCGTATGCTTCCGGGACTTCTTTCAATCAATACTTATTACAACAACTAAACACGTATCGATTTAATGAAGAAGAAAAAGAAATTGCTCGATTTTTAGTAGGTAGTGTGGATGAAGGCGGTTATATACGTAGGGATTTAATTGATATTGTAGATGATTTAGCCTTTACTCAAAATATATTTACTACTGAAGATAAGGTGGTTAAAGTTATTAAAATTGTACAAAATTTAGATCCCGCAGGAGTTGGAGCAAAAAACCTTCAAGAATGTTTATTAATACAATTAAAAAGGAAAAGTACTTCTGAAGCAGTTTCAACAGCAATTCAGTTAATACAAGAATCTTTTGAACAATTTTCAAAAAAACATTACAAAAGACTACTCACAAAATATTCCATTACAGAAGAACAATTGCGTTCTGCGATCCATGAAATTGAAATTTTAAATCCGAGACCCGGAGGCTCTTATGCAGGAAATACTAAAATGGTGGAACATGTTGTTCCAGATTTTGCTATTAAAATAATAGACGGAGAACTACAACTAACTCTTAACGGACGTAATGCTCCCGATCTACATGTTTCGAGAGATTATAGCGAAATGCTAAAAGGGTTTAAAGTAACTAAGCAAAAAACGAAATCTCAGAAAGATGCTGTTTTGTTTATTAAACAAAAGTTAGATGCTGCAAAATGGTTTATTGATGCTATTAAACAAAGGCAACAAACCTTATTTATTACGATGAATGCAATTATGCATCATCAAAAAGAATATTTTTTAACTGGCGATGAGCAAAAACTTAAGCCTATGATTTTAAAAAATATTGCAGATGAAATAAGTATGGACGTTTCTACAGTTTCAAGAGTTGCAAATAGTAAATATGTAGACACTCCATATGGAACAAAATTAATCAAAGAATATTTCAGTGAATCCATGAAGAATGATCAAGGTGTAGATGTTTCTACTAGAGAAATAAAAAACATCCTTGAAAACATTATTTTAGAAGAAGATAAAAAAAGGCCGCTAACAGATGATAAACTTGCAGCTATACTAAAGGGTAAAGGATACCCGATTGCACGTAGAACAATCGCTAAATACCGTGAGCAATTAGATGTTCCTGTTGCTCGATTACGAAAAAAGATATAATGAATTATTTTTTACGTAGCGCATCCTATATTTTTCATCCCTTACTAATGCCATTAATTGGAGCTAGACTATATTTTGTTTTAACTCCTCGATTTATTGAACCCCAGATAATAAACGCAAAGATGTATGCTATTATTATCATTACCATTTTAATCCCTTTAATTTCTTTTTTCTTATTAAAAAACTTAGATTTAGTTAAGAGTATTAACTTAAAAAAAGTCCAAGAACGAAAATTTCCTTTAATGGTACAGACACTTCTAGTACTTGTTGTTATTAAAATGGTTTTTAGTTCGTATCAAACACCCGAAATGTATTATTTTTTTGTGGGTGTATTATTTACAACTATATCAGCACTAGTATTAGTTCTTTTCAACTTTAAAGTAAGCTTACATCAAATGGGAGTTGCTGGAGTCACTATGTTTTTAATTGCTTTGAGCATCCATTTTAACAAAAATTATTTATTAGAAATCGGTGTTTTTTTCTTAATAAATGGTTGGGTCGCTTCTTCAAGATTAGATACAAAATCACATACCATCCCCGAATTGGTTACAGGATTTTTTATTGGGGTAATTCCGCAAATTATGATGCTTAATTATTGGTTATAAAATATAAAATATTAATCCTAATTTAATTCCGTTAAAATTTACTTTTTGACCGTCAGTAGTGACCGCATTTTTATTGAAGAATGGATTTAAACTATAAAAAACAAAAAGATTAAACTTATTATAACCTAGACTTAAACTGGCTCCTAATCGTAATTTTTCATAATCAGAAATACCTGTTACTCTTATAGTTTTAGTGGCATCCTTATAAGAAGATTGGTTCCATATCGTATAACCTATTCTAAACCCAGCATAAACTCTCCAGAATTTATATTCTGTTGCTGTTGAGCTTCTCCATCTTAATTCTATTGGAGCTTCTATTACAGAAACACTTAATCTATTTCGCTTAAAATCTTGATTTGTATCTAATATGGTATAACTAGTATTTCCTAAGTTATCTTCATTAATTAATAGATTTTGTCCATATTGATCGTATGAAAAGCCTGCTCCAATAGCAATGGCTAGATTACGTCTTTTATTGATAGGGAAATCTCTAAGAAAACCAAATTGAAATCCTGCGGATATACCTTCAGAATTCATCATAGATGGAATATTCGAAAAAATATTATAGGAAACGCCAACATAAAATTGATCTTCTCGATATAAGGAGTCACCTTCAAATTTAGGTATGGAGTCTTGAGCTATGGTATAGATTGAAAATAAAAAAAAGGAAGTATATATTAGGAATCGCATCATATCATAAGAATAATTTCAGGTCTTTTATCTTGCAATAAAGATAGTTGTAATTAATTATAACGTAAAAAAAAATGCCTTAATTCTGATTAAATCAGGATTAAGGCATTTAATAAATCTTAATGTTTTTTATTACTGATCTAAAGGATCTCCATTTGCAGTAATATAAATTATTTTCACCATATTAAGTTCTCTTAATTTTTCTTTAATATCAGTTACTAAGCCAGTATTGGTATCATCATCCACTTTTAAAGCAACTACTACTTTACTTTGTAGTTCTGGGTTTAATTTTCCCCTAGCTTCGGTTAATGCTAATCCAATATTTGAAACAGCTGTAAATTTATCTCCGATTTGTATTCTTCCTTCGTCACCAAAACTCTTTCTATATTGAAGACTTGGTTTTCCAGCAAAAATAAAAACTGACCTATCTTTTTTAAGCTTTTCAATTTGATTTGCTTTAGGTAAATTTTGTTCAACTTTTAACTCAGTATCCCTCATTACTGTAACCACCATAAAAAAGAATAATAACATAAATACGATATCTGGTAAAGATGCTGTAGATACGGGAGGTAATTCGTTACCTTTTTTCTTTGTGAATTTTGACATTTTCTCCTTTTTTATTAATTTTTCTTAGGTTCTGCTTCAGATAATTTTAAAGGAAATAGCGCTTGTATTTCTTTTAGTTTGTCTTGAGCACCACTTTTATCTCCTAAATAAGTTCCGGCTTCAATATCCTTTTTAACTTCTGTATAGCTCCATCCAAATAATCTTTTAGATTCTCTATCTCTTAAAAAATTATATGCAGCTACTAATTCATTTTGTACAGATATGTACATTTTATAAGAAGTTAACCTATCGTTTTGTACAGATATTACAGCTTTATCGGGGTTATCTGAAGATGATTCAGAACGCTTTCCTTTACAATAGCTACAATATTCAGGACTATTTGACAAAGCGCCTCCATTATCCAAGAATTCGATTGCATTTTCACGCAAATCTTTTAATTCCATTGGATTTTCATTGACCAACAATTGGTCATTTTTATTTACCAATACTATAAAAAGATTTTTCTTTTTAATTTTTGGAGGTGGAATTTCAGATTTATCTATAGGTGGCAATTGTCTAGCGATCCCATTATCCTTTTCTAAAGTAGTAGTTACTAAGAAAAAAATAAGTAATAGGA
>CAJXEB010000093.1 GCA_913052585.1 uncultured Flavobacteriaceae bacterium
TGACCGAAGACGGATATATCTACATTTCACTAGATAACAGAGGTACTCCTGCGCCTAAAGGTAGAGTATGGAGAAAGTCTATTTATAAAAAAATAGGGGTGTTAAACATTAACGATCAAGCAATGGCTGCCAAAGAAATTTTGAAATGGGATTTTGTAGATGCTGATCGTATAGCCGTTTGGGGCTGGAGCGGTGGTGGATCTGCCACCTTAAATTTAATGTTTCGATATCCAGAGATTTATAAAACGGGAATTTCAGTAGCTGCAGTCGCGAATCAATTAACCTACGATAACATTTATCAAGAACGATATATGGGCTTGCCGCAAGAAAATATGAAAGATTTTGTTGAAGGTTCTCCCATTACTTACGCAAAAAATCTGGAAGGGAACTTATTATATATACACGGTACTGGAGATGACAATGTGCATTATCAAAATGCTGAACTTTTAATAAATGAATTGGTAAAATATAACAAGCAATTTCAAATTATGCCCTATCCAAACAGGTCTCACGGAATGAGAGAGGGAGAAGGGACTTTTAGACATTTATCTACTTTGTATACCAATTACTTAAAACTACACTGCCCTCCGGGAGGTATATAAAATTTGGTAAAAAAGATTTAACCAAACCACACACAAACTTGTGTGTGGTTTATTATAAGCCTAAAAATCTTCAACTATACTATACGATCTTATTCTTTTTTTAATTTTTGGAACTTATTTATTAGTCAATACCCAAAGCTCAACTTCTTCAGATGAACGCCAATGCGAATCACGATTCGTTTTGTTGGAAGCATTTTTTACTCTTTTTTTAAACGTATTCTCCAATTGAAAACGTCCTCCTTCTGCTAATTCCTTTTCTATTGGATGTTCTTTTGTCAGATTTGTTATTTGTGCCAAATTCGAGAATAAGAGTACTAGTTTACCTTCTGGTAAAAGTCGTTTCTTTGCTCCTGCAAAAAAATCAGAAAATAACTTTTCATTATAATAAATAGCTCCATCAATATTTTCTGGATTAAAAGATTCTGGCAACCAAGGTGGATTAAAAACAATTAATTCAGTTTGCTTTTCAAACTTTCCAAAAAGAGGAGCAAAATCTAAATCTATCTTTCGAGACAACTTTGTATCTCCCATAAATTTTGTTAATCCAACAATCGCATTAGGATTGATATCGGTTCCAAAAACCTTCTGAAAACCATGTTTTATCATTTGAAAAGAAAGTACACCACTTCCAACACCAACATCTATTGCTGACTTTTTAGGTCCTTTATATCGTTTCAACCAATTATCAAAAACCTCTAAATGTTCAAAACGAGTAGGAAAGTAAGTTCCATAATAAGGATGTACTTTATTACGCAGAACAGGAATAGTAATTCCGTTTTGATGCCATTGCCAAGAACTATTTAATCCTTGTACTTGAGGAAAGGTGAGTAAAAAATTATTATTATCTGGATAAAATTCTTCTAACCAGCCAATAGTTGGGGATTTCTTCACAAACAACTTTTGATCGACAATTTCAATTAAAATAAGGTTTGAAAGTTTATGATATGCCGAACGGTATTCACGTTGCTCTTTGAAAGATTTATTTGGTAATTTTAGTTTTAAATGTTTATGCAAATCCTGAAGAAGGGATATTCCATTACTGTAAAACTCTGTTATTAATATGGGTTTTCCAGCTTCTAAAGCTTCAATGGCAGATCGAACTTTATTACTACTTTTAAATGTTTTTATTTTATTATTAGTCGCAATAGGTTCTGGTTTATTTATTTTTATATCCGTAATCATAGGTTGGTTTCCATTTTCGATAAGGTAGGTAATCCTTCCTTCCAATTACAGCGTTTAAAGGATAATTATTTAAAAATATATTGAGTAACAACGCGCATTATTATTGTGTCTATATATCCTATCTAAAAAAGTATCTTTACACAGAATTTTACTCCAATTTTTGTGCAACTATATTTTCAATACTTCACGACTTCAATAAACAATTTTACACTTCCGAGTAGGTTTACATTTCCGTTTTATTATGAACCGCATCCCTTATGTGAGATAGCTACAAACGAAGTGCAAAATTATTTGCAAACGCAAACCGATTTTGAACATAATTTCGGAATAGATCCTTCTAAAAAAGGACTAGTTATTGGAAAAATGTTTGGAGTATTAGTGGTACAAAATCAGCAAAAAGAAATAGGATATATTACCGCTGTTTCTGGGAAATTGGCAGGAAAAAACATTCATAAAAAGTTTGTGCCTCCTGTTTATGATATGCTTACTAAAGATTCGCATTTCCTGCAAGAAGAACACGTTTTAAACAGCATCAACCTTACCTTAGAAGTTTTAGAAAATAATGCTGAATACATTAGCTTACAAGCACAATACCTTTCAGAAAATAAAAAAGCAACTGCGGACGTTCAAGAAAAAAAAGAAACCTTAAAAGCGGCTAAAAAAGATAGAGATTTACAAAGAAAAAAAGCAAAATTTGAATTAACATTTGAAGCCTATACTACTTTTGAAAAAGCTTTGAGTACAGAAAGTTTAGAGGCTAAATATTTTTTCAATAATGTAAATCGTTTTTGGGAACATACCTTAAGCGCTATTAAAGAAAAACTTTCTGTTTTTACCAATCAAATAGAACTTTTAAAAGAGCAGCGTAAAACAAAATCAGCTGCATTACAACAGTATTTATTTGAACAGTACCAATTTTTAAATTCAAATAAAGAAGTCAAAAGCCTATCTCAATTGTTTGCAGAAACTTCTGAGCAAAATCTGCCAGCAGGTTCTGGAGAATGTGCCGCTCCAAAATTATTGCAATATGCGTTTTCACACGATTTAAAACCAATTGCGATGGCTGAGTTTTGGTGGGGACAATCACCAAATAAAGAAATACGAAAACACCAGCAATTTTATCCAGCTTGTCAAGGAAAGTGCAAACCTATTTTAACGCATATGTTAGCAGGAATTGAGTTGGATACAAATCCGTTGCTACAAAATCCTGCAATCGGCAAAGAACTCGAAACTATTTTTGAAGATGAAAATTTGATGGTAGTTTATAAACCTTCAGAGTTTTTATCGGTTCCTGGAATTCACATTCAAGATTCGGTATATACAAGAATTAAGCAACAGGTAAAAAACATTTCTGGCCCAATTATAGTTCACCGGTTGGATATGGCTACTTCTGGATTATTGGTGTTAGCAAAAAACAAAAAAGCACATAAAGATTTACAAAGTCAATTTATCAATAAAACAGTACAAAAAAGATACACGGCTTTGTTAGACGGAATTGTAACTGATAATAAGGGAACGATTAACTTACCACTTCGAGTTGATTTAGATGATAGACCCAGACAATTGGTTTGTTATGAGCACGGAAAATCCGCAGAAACAAATTGGGAAGTTATAGAAAAGAAAAATGGAAAAACGAAAATTCATTTCTATCCTATTTCGGGGCGAACCCATCAATTACGAGTTCATGCTTCTCATACTTTAGGGTTGAGTATTCCCATTATTGGTGATGATTTATATGGTAAAAAATCTGATCGCTTGTATTTACATGCCGATACATTAGAGTTTACACATCCTAGCACCAAACAAAAAATGGTATTTCAGAAAAAAGCTGAATTTTAATAAACTTATTTCTTTGCTAATTAATTCAGTAATAGAATAAGTAAAAATCATACCTATCAACCAAACCTTCAATTCCGATTATATTTACTAAATTAGTAGCTTAACCTGCAAACTTCCAGGAAAATCTCTTGTACTTTAACAATAATGAACAACAAACCTTTATTAGACTATATAAATAACATTGTTAGCTTAACCGCTGAAGAAGAAGCAATATTAGCTTCTAAATTGACTCATAGAAGTTATTTAAAAAATCAATTTGTTGTCCAACAAGGAGATATATGCAAAAACTCTTGTTTTATTTTATCAGGATGTACAAAAACATTTTATACTGATGAAGAGGGCCAAGAACATATTATTATGTTTTCTATAGAGGATTGGTGGACTTCAGATATGGGTAGTTTTATAACTCAAACTCCAGCAGATTATAATATTCAATGTCTAGAAAACACAGAACTAATTCAGTTTAATTACGATATAATTGAAGATTTATATATAGAAATCCCAAAGCTTGAACGCTTTTTCAGAAAGATTCTAGAACGTGCATTGGTATCCTCTCAAAAAAGAATCATTGGAGGTTTTAGTCTAAACGCAAAAGAACGCTACCTAGCTTTTAAAGAGAGTTATCCGAAGATGGAACAGCGTATTCCGCAATATATGATTGCTTCTTACCTTGGTATTACAAAAGAATTTTTAAGCAAAATTAAAAGTCAACTAATACAAAACCAATAAATGTTAATCTAGATTAACATCAATTCTTAATCTACCTTATTTTATAATGTCTTATTATTATATAAATTTGTATTATATTAATTAAAATAAATAAAAATGAAAAATACACTTAAAAATTTAGCCATTATCACTGTAATTGCATTTATGACATTCTCTTTCAACACCATTGATGGAGAGAAAAAAGAAATTAAAAAGGAAAATAGTAAAATAGTTTGGAAAGGCTTTAAAGTTACGGGTTCTCACGAAGGTACTATTGGTATTAAATCTGGATCTTTAAACTTCAACGAAAACATTTTAACGGGAGGTGAATTAACTATCGATATGACTTCGATAATTACTACCGATTTAGAAGGTGAATATAAAGGAAAATTGGAAGGACATTTAAAATCTGATGATTTCTTTGGAGTTGAAAAAAATCCTACCTCTTCATTAGTATTTACAAAGGTTAAAGCTACCGGTAAAAACTCTTATAGCATTACTGGAGATTTAACGATTAAAGGAATCACAAACACGGTTACATTTGATCTTTCTGTTAACGGAAACAAAGCAACTGCATCATTAAAAGTAGATAGAACAAAATTTGATGTTAAATATGGTTCTTCAAGTTTCTTTGATGGACTTAAGGATAAAGCTATTTATGATGAATTTGATTTAGTAGCTGATTTAGAGTTTTAAAAAAAATATTAAATTTAGAAGAACTATTATAGTTCACAAAGCACAAGCTATTTAGTTTGTGCTTTTTTTATGACGAATTATTTTAGAGTAGTATTTATTTTATTATTTTATTGTATGGTATAAAAATTGATTTAGAAAAGAAATAATCTTTATCATCAAAAAACAAATGACCCATTTAATAGCACCTGTTTTTATTCTCTTATCCATATTAATAACTTCTAACGGTATCTCACAAAATTCCATAAATACCATTCAAAAACCTGAAAACTTAATAGCTGTTTTGGACACTATATGGCAGACAGAGCAAACCCCATTAAGAAAAAGAGATTCATTGATGAATATTTATGGAGCAGAATCAAAAGAATATAAAAAATATCAAGAGGTTTATGAAAAGAACCACATTATTAATGAAAAAAAAGTAACTAATATTCTAAATAAATATGGCTGGCCAACAAAAGAAATAGCTGGAGAACAAGGAAACTGGACGATCTGTAATGTTATTCAGCATGCAGATAATGAAATACGTATAAAACTCCTTCCAATCATGAAGCAAGCAGTAATAGATAAAAAACTAGCCCCTCGGTTTTTAGTAAGAGCAGAAGACAGAATCGCTACCGAAAGGGGAGACTTACAACTATATGGTGGACAGATGAAATACTACCCAGAAACAAAATCCTTCAATTTATGGCCTGTCTATGACCCTGTAAATATTGACAAAAGAAGATCTGAAATTGGTTTAGATCCAATAGCAAAATTCTTAAAACAAAGATTTGACTTTGATTGGAACCTAGAAGAACAAATAAAAAGAACGTTGCAATTCGAACTCGAAAAGGAACAAAAGTCAGAATAACTAATAAAACCCATCACCTTGATGTTAATTAGACTATACTTTCAAATAAAATATCTTTTCATTTAATTATCTTTGCAAACTATGGCAAAAAACGAAGGGTTTATTGAAGTTTATGGAGCAAGAGTTCATAATTTAAAGAACATTGATGTTAGCATTCCTCGAGAGCAACTAGTAGTTATTACTGGGCTTTCAGGTAGTGGTAAATCTTCCTTAGCTTTCGATACTATTTATGCAGAAGGACAACGTCGGTATATAGAAACTTTTTCTGCTTATGCGCGTCAGTTTTTAGGTGGCTTGGAACGTCCAGACGTCGATAAAATTGAAGGTCTTTCCCCTGTAATTGCTATCGAACAAAAAACGACTAGTAAAAGTCCACGTTCTACAGTAGGTACCATCACCGAAATTTACGATTTTTTACGATTATTATTTGCGCGTGCTAGTGATGCTTATAGTTATAACACTGGGGAAAAAATGGTGAGTTATACCGATGAGCAAATTCAAGAGCTAATACTTAAAGATTTTGAAGATAGAAAAGTTTCTATTTTAGCTCCTGTGATTCGTTCTCGAAAAGGTCATTATCGAGAATTATTTCAGCAAATAGCAAAGCAAGGATTTTTAAAAGTTCGTGTGGACGGGGAAGTCAAAGATATAGTTAGCGGTATGAAATTGGACCGGTACAAAAATCATGACATTGAAATAGTTATTGATCGTTTAAAAATAAATAAAGAATCTGTTTTAGATAAACGTGTTAGTGAATCTATTGTAACAGCAATGTATCACGGAGAAGATGTGATCATGGTTTTAGATAATGAAACCAATAAAACTAGATATTTCAGTCGTTCTTTAATGTGTCCAAGTAGTGGTATCTCCTACCCTAACCCGGAACCAAATAATTTTTCATTTAACTCTCCTAAGGGGATGTGTCCAAGATGTAAAGGGCTTGGTAAATTATATGAAGTTAATCTGGAAAAAATAGTACCAAATAAGAGTGTTTCAATTAATCAAGGAGCACTTGCTCCTCAAGGCGCTCAAAAACAAAACTGGATTTTTAAACAATTAGAATTAATAGCACAACGCTATAATTTCAAATTAACCGATCCATTCAATAAAATACCTCAAGAAGCTATCGATGTAATTTTTTATGGTACTGACGAAAAGTTTGAAGTAGCATCCAAAACTTTAGGTATTACTAGAAACTATCGAATAGAATTTGAAGGAATTGTTACCTTTATAAAAAACACTTTTGAAGACAACGAATCTAGATCTTTAACACGTTGGGCAAAAGATTTTATGGACCATGTAGATTGTACTGAGTGCAATGGAGCTAGATTAAGAAAAGAATCATTATACTTTAAAGTGAGTGGAAAAAGCATTGCTGATCTAGCTCACATGGATATTGTAGATATTGCAGATTGGTTTGAAAATTTAGAAAAAGATCTTTCTAAAACTCAACTTAAAATAGCGGAGGAAATTATAAAAGAAGTAAAAACTCGATTGCAATTTTTAATAGATGTGGGCCTAACCTATTTATCGTTGGATAGAAGTTCTAAATCGCTTTCTGGTGGAGAAGCTCAACGTATTAGATTAGCAACTCAAATTGGATCTCAATTAGTAGGTGTGCTTTATATATTAGACGAACCAAGTATTGGTTTGCATCAACGTGATAATGAAAAATTAATTGATTCGTTAGTAAAACTAAGAGATTTAGGAAATTCTGTTATTGTGGTAGAACACGATAAAGAAATGATAGAAGCCGCAGATTATGTAATTGATATAGGACCCGCTGCAGGAAAAAACGGAGGAAACATAGATTCCATAGGTACTCCATCAGAAATTTTAAATCACAAAACACTTACTTCCGATTATCTAAATGGAAGAAGAGAAATTGCTATCCCCGAAAAAAGAAGAAAAGGAAAGGGTTTCATACGCATAAGGACTCAGCGTGAGCATGCCCGGTTGGCATGGCGAGGCGATTTTTGCAAGATTCCGCCCCAACCAAAAGAACAAACTGCGATGCGCCGGGCGACAAACCCGCCACAGCCAAACCAACCAGGAACCCAGCCCCAGAACCACCAAGAGAAGGAACTGCCGGATCAGCAAAGAGTCTTTTGCGCAATTTCGGAGCTGCTGGAGGCTTTTTCTGCCCGCTGGAGGCTGTTTCTGCCCTCAGAGAGTTGAAGTTTGAAAGCAATCTTGTGCAAAAAGTTGGTGGATTTCTAAATAAAAGAGAAAGGATTGATT
>CAJXEB010000094.1 GCA_913052585.1 uncultured Flavobacteriaceae bacterium
AAAGTTTAGTTGCTGTTAGGATACCTAAAAAAGTGTAATATTGTAATTAGTTGTTACGGATTGGTAAATTAGGTATATGTTGAAGATATTATTAGTTGCGCTGATATTATTTATGAGTTGCTCTAATCCCCTTTCTGAATTATTAGTGAGCATTTTTATTTCACCAAAAGTTTTAATATGTAAAGATCATCAACACGAATTATATCATAAAGAATTATTTGCTCCTATTTTAACTATTTATCCTTATAAAGATATCTTTAAGACAAACGCCTATGACGCATTGAATCTCTATAAAAAAGATTTAAATATTTATGAAATGATGAAAGCGGCAAAATTGTTTGAAGGTGAACATCATTTCCATAAATATTGTACAAAACCGTCAGAAAATACGATTTTTAAAAGAACGATAAATTCTTGTGAAATTGTTGAAAATAATATATTGACGGCAAGCTTCTTTCCTGAGAAGTCATACATATTAAAGGTCCGAGGAAAAGGGTTCTTGAGGTATCAGATAAGATTAATGATGGCAACTTTATTCGAACTTGGAAAAAGAAATCTTGACTTACAATTTATCGAAGCTTCTTTAAAAGAGAATAATGATCGGAAATTTTTGCGAAATATAGCGCCTTCTTCTGGTTTGCAATTGTTTGATATTGAGTTGAATTCTGAACTTTAATCAAATAGAGGTTCAAAAAAAGTTGGTTGTACTTTTAGCTAAAGGATGCGTTATTGCCCTCAAATAGAGTCTAACTTTCTATTTTAGTCCGCTTCCTTCTCTTAATTTTTGAAAAAAAATATTTAGTTCTTTTAGATATTTGAATTTAAGAATGATTTTTGTGCTTGACTTTCATTCGAATAAGTATCTACTAATAAATTAGTTATGTTTTAAAACGATGGACTTTTATTTGATATGAGCTTATTTTTGTCATCCCAACCTTTTTAAATGTGTATTTCAAGGATTAGAAAATATATATTATGGATAAATGTTAAAGAGAAATTAGTGTTATTTGTAGGGAGGATTGTCGAAGAATTGGATTTTAAACACGTAAATTCATAGGATTACTATTGAAGTTTTATTCAGAGCGCAGTCTAAAGGTTGCAATGATACATGCGTTATTGTTTTTTATTAGTATTTGGTGTTTAGTTATTATAAAGAAAGCTTCAGGTTTATAGTAGGGCTCAAATAAAAGAATTTTATTTATACTTAAGTGAACAGAACTTTTGTGTGGCTAAATTAAAATACATTTAATGGAAGGCTAGTTTTTAAAGCTCTTTTAAATGTGATATTTGTTTATTTTAAATTCGTATCATAGGAGATTTATATTTTTGTTGAAGCCGATGCTGAATTTATTTCAGTATCCATTTATGAAAAGAAAAAGGAATAAAATTTTAATTCAACTTTAAAGTATAATTATTTCGAGGTTAATACTGATTTCGTGGTTCTTTTTAAATCAACCTTATTTTTCGAGTCCACTCTGCCCATTCTAATATTCACATAGCAAAAATTGGTTCAACTTGATAAGGTTCTTTTTTTGATTTTTTCGATAATTAATTCTACTTCTAAAAGCTTAGTGTAAAATACTATTTCTGCCACACTATATGAGGGCGTTAAAAATCACTTAGAGCTTTTTGATAATTATCAGCTAATGGGGAACTATTTTTGATTATTTTTTATTTTTATAAGTTAGTTTGAATTCGGTATTGGAGCAGGGCCATCGGGTAACATTGCTTTCCAAACTTCTTTTCCTTTTTTGCGGATAAATTCTTCTCTAATTTTAATGATTAAGCTTTTATCTTCAAACAAATCGACCATAGTTGCTCCAAGTGATTTTGACGCAAATAGCATTCCTTTATGCCCGATACTCATGCCTCCACAAGATACAACGACCCAAGAATGCCATGGTGCACCAGCTGGCGCAGTAGTGGCAGATAAACTAATTTCAGGAACGATATAACTCACATCACCCACATCCGTTGAACCTCCAGCAGGATCTTTCCTTTTTTTCTTAATAGGATGAATGCTACCGTCAATACCTTTGGATTCACTTCCGTATGCTTTCATAATCGTATTGGCGAACTTTATTTCCTCCTCTGTATATATAATAGGTCCCACAATTTCAATGTTTTTTTGCAATGTTTTGGCGCCTATTTCATTGGTTAAAATTTCATATAAACCATTATTCATGACTACTTCAGAATCTACGCCTGCCATTAATGCCGCCCCTTTTGCAATGTTTTTCATCCGTTCTGCGATAGCCGCCACTCCACTGCGTTTAGAATCTCTGATCCACAACCAAACACTAGCTTCTGCAGGAACTACATTAGGCACTTGCCCTGCATTTTTATATACATAATGCATACGAACGCTTGGTTTTACATGTTCTCGCAATGAATTGATACCCGAAGTAAAAAATTCTGCCGCATCCAAAGCGCTGCGGCCATTCCATGGATCAAGTGCGGAATGCGCACTTTTTCCTTTAAAGTTTATGGTAAAGTCGGTTATAGCTTGTGAACTTTGCGTATTCGCTTCATTTTCGTATGAAGGGTGCCAGTCTAAGCAAACATCTAAGTCATCAAATAAACCCGCTCTTGCCATGTATACTTTTCCTGCGAGGTCTTCTTCTGCTGGAGTGCCATAGAATCGAATGGTTCCAGAAAGTTGACCTGCTTCCATGAGCTCTTTAATAGCAATTGCAGCTCCTAAACTACCGGGGCCAAACATATTATGTCCGCAACCGTGTCCCGCTGCATTAGGGGTATGGCTTTCTTTGGTTGTTTGAACTTTTTGGGACAATCCTGGTAAGGCATCATATTCTCCCATAACACCAATAATTGGTTTTCCTGAACCATAGGTTGCAATGAAGGCTGTAGGTAAATCTGCAACACCTCTTGTAACCCGAAAGCCCTGCCTTTCTGCATAATCTGCCAACATTTTTGATGATTTATGCTCCATTAAAGCGGTTTCCGCAAACCCCCAAATAGAATCACTTAACGCAATTAATTCCTGTTGATGCTTTTCCACAGATTTAATGACAGTTTGTTTCTTCTGTAAGCTACTATTCTGAGCAAAACTAGAAATAGTCGCAAGATAAATGATAGTTGAAAATAGGATTAGGTATAAATTTTTCATGTTATATTTTAAGGGTTTATATTTAGTTTACGATGAAGACGAGTGCCTTTACATCACTCTATTTTATAAATACAATCAGTCTAGAACAGATGATAAAATAGCTTTCATTATAGGCGTGTTTTCCTCATTTTTTAGAGAAAAATATGTTAAAATCAACTATTTATTCTTTCTTAGATATACCTAGATTTATCTAATATATTTGGTAAATTATTAGTTGCAGTTACTCGTATATTACTTTTGTGTCTAAATTAATGGTTTGATAAATAGCTTTTTTTTCGTTTAAAAAATTTAAACATACAATTTTTTTGAATTATAATCATTAACTTTCAAAATAACTCTTGGAGGTATACTGCTTAAAAATAATTTAAAATTATTTTTTATACTTAAAATATTAAACAAAAACGATGGTAATCAAAACCATAATTCCGAGTAAAATAAAATAGCTACATAAACTTTATTTTATCAATATTTTCAAAATTCATTCCGTAAATTTTTTCTAGAAAAGTTAACGGAAAAAATGATTGGAGATAAAATTTTAAGTATTTGAAATACTTTATTCAAGCGATGGACTTATATGCTATCAATTAAACTCATTTTATATTGTGAAAATATTTGTAAATTTGGCATATAAAGATGGTTTTTAAATGATCAAATAACTAATTTAGGTATCAAAAGATTAAAATTTAACTTTACTTACTTGTATTCTTTTTACAATCTGTTTTTATATCATAAAAGGAATTGAAGCGACATATACTCTGCTTTAATTTTTGTTTCTACGATTATAATGTCACTGATTTCAATAGTTTGGATTAATGTTGATTACCTCTTTTCTTATTTATTATCAATTTACGAAACTAAATATTGAGAACATCAAACAGTTATTGTTTTAAATTTAATATACATGTTAAGTATTATTTTCCTTTACTTGTAAAAAAATATAGGTTTGCACATAGAACAATTAAGAGATTTTTGTATTACTAAAAAAGGAGTCACAGAACATTTTCCTTTTGATAATGTTACACTCGTTTTTAAAGTGATGGATAAAATATTTGCGCTCACAGGATTAAGCTCTTGGGAAAAAGGCGAGCAAAAAATCAATCTAAAATGTGATCCTGAAAGAGCGGAGGAATTGCGAGGAGCCTATGAAGGCATCAATCCAGGTTGGCACGCGAACAAAAAACATTGGAACACCGTAAGCATAAATTCTGCGGATGTTTCGGATGATATAGCAAGAGAACTCATCAATCATTCTTATGATTTAGTTGTAAAGGGTCTGACAAAAAAAAGGATAAAAGAATTAGAAGAATTATAAATTTCTATAAGATATTGGCGTCACTTTTTTACCCTCTTTAAACTTTCTATTAAAATTAGAGATATTATTAAATCCAACTTTATAAGCAATTTCATTTATAGATACATCTTGGTCAGACTTTAATAGTTTACACGCATTTTCAATGCGTAATTCGGTTAAAAAACTGATGTACGTTTTGTTTGTTCGCTTTTTAAAATATTTACAAAAAGCATTTTTTGTCATATTTGCAACGTTAGAAATATGGTCTAAAGAAATTTTTTGATTTGCATTTTCTATCGTAAAATCGAACACATTTCGCATTCTTTTTCCTTCAGTATCAGAATATTTTTTTGTGTCAACGAAAGTAGAAAGAGGAATAGATGTAGCCTCTGAAACCATTTTTAAAATTTCTAAAAACAAAATAAAACGTTCTAGTTTAGAAGCGTTTTTTAGTTTCAAAAAGTTTTTAATAATTTCTGTTCTATTCGATTTAAGATTTAAACCTTGTAGAGATTTTGAAAATAAATAATTAATTTCTGCAAGTTCATTCAATTTAAAAAAAGACTCTCCAAAAGAAGTTTCAGTAAAAAATAAAGTTAACATTTTAGACTTTTCTGATCCATTTTTATCACTCTTAAAAGCATGAGGTAAATTGCTTCCTAAAATAAAAATATCATTTTCAGTAAAACTAGAAATGGTATCGCCAACTAATAAAGTGCCAGTTCCTTTTTTAATAAAACTTATCTGAATCTCGTCATGTTGGTGCAATTTGTCATAAAAAACGAACTCAATATCTTCTTGATACAGCAAAGCATTGTTTTCGGGTTTCGGAATTTTAAAAGGATAAATTTTCATTTCTACTGAACTTATTTGTGCTAACCTTGTTCTGTTTTTATTAATTTAATACAAAAGTATTCAAAAAATATAGAATTATTGCTTATTTTGGATAGTATAGTATTAAAAGTGAATAATTTAATCCCATTATAAAAAGGTAAGATTCTATAATTTTAAGCTATCAAAAAAGCATAAATAAGATGAAATTTAATTGGGAAGGCGTAATGCCAGCAGTCACAACACAATTTAATTCTAATGATGAATTAGATTTAGACATGTTTAAAGTTAATATTCAAGCACAACTAGCGGCAGGGGTTAACGGTATTGTTTTAGGAGGGACTTTAGGAGAAGCAAGCACATTAACAGAAGACGAAGGCAGAAAGTTAACAAGAGAAACGGTTGCTATTGTAGCAGGAAAAATACCTGTTTTAATGAATATTGCAGAACAAACTACCAAAGCAGCAATTGCCTTGGCAAAATCTGCAAAAGAAGATGGTGCGAGTGGTTTAATGATGCTGCCTCCGATGCGCTACAAGGCAAGTGATGCAGAAATTGTACACTATTTTAAGTCAGTTGCAAATAGTACGTCATTGCCAATTATGATTTATAATAATCCGGTAGATTATAAATTAGTGGTAACTTTAGACATGTTTCAAGAGCTTTTAGAGGCTTGTCCAAATATTCAAGCAGTAAAAGAATCTACAAGAGATACCACTAATATTACAAGAATTAAAAATAGATTCGGAAACAGGTTAGCAATAATGACAGGGGTAGATACCTTGGCCTTAGAAAGTTTAGTTTTAGGAGCAGATGGTTGGGTAGCTGGTTTGGTAGACGCTTTTCCAGCAGAAACGGTAGCTATTTATAAGTTAGTGAAAGCAGGTAAAGTGCAAGAAGCAATTACAATTTACAGATGGTTTATGCCACTTTTAGAATTAGATATTCACCCGAAGTTAGTACAATATATTAAAATGGCATCTGTACATACAGGTATTGGAAATGAATATGTTAGAGCTCCAAGACTTGTTTTAGAAGGTGGCGAAAGATCAAGAATAGAAAAAGTAATTACAGATGCTTTGGCAATAAGACCAACATTGCCAGATTATAAAAATTTATAAAATATTTTGGGTGTTCTCTAAAGGTTGGGCTTTACACACTCGCTTTTTTTGCGAAAAGCAAAAAAGAGCTCAAACAAATGCTTAAATCCCTAACAGAAACAACGTTAGTACAAACTAAATTATGACAGTAAAAAATTACATAGGCAATTCACAATCAGACAAAGGAAACAAAACATTTAAAACGTATAATCCAGAATTAGACAAAGACAACGAAACTGTTTTTACAGAAGCATCGTCTAATGAAATTGAGGAAGCAGTTAATTTAGCATCCACAGCTTTTAAAGAATTTAGAACTATTTCTGGCGTAAAAAAAGCTGAATTTTTAAATGCAATTGCAGATGAAATTCTAGCGTTAGATGATGCGTTGGTAAAAATGTATTGTTCAGAAACCGGTTTGCCAGAGGGAAGAGCAAAAGGAGAAAGAGGCAGAACCATTGGGCAATTAAGAAGTTTTGCAAATTTAGTTGCAGAAGGTTCTTGGCTAGAAGCAACAATTGATGAAGCACAGCCAAATAGAGAACCGATGCCAAAATCGGATATCAGAAAAATGCTAATTCCTTTAGGACCCGTTGTGGTTTTTGGCGCAAGTAATTTTCCTTTAGCATATTCAACAGCAGGTGGGGATACAGCCGCTGCTTTAGCATCAGGTTGCCCAGTAATTGTAAAATCCCATCCAATGCATGCTGGAACAGGCGCATTAGTTGCATCAGCAATTGTAAAAGCGGCACAAAAAACAGGAATGCCAAATGGTGTTTTTTCCAATTTAAATTCAAGCGGAATAGAAGTTGGACAACAATTAGTTTCGCATCCAAAAGTAAAAGCAGTTGGTTTTACAGGAAGTATTCGTGGAGGTAGAGCTTTGTTAGATTTAGCAGCAAAAAGAGAAGAACCAATTCCGGTTTTTGCAGAAATGGGTAGTATTAATCCTGTTATTATTTTACCAAAAGCGTTGGAAAATAGACAAGCAGAAATTGCAAAAACGTATGCAGGTTCTATCACTTTAGGATCAGGACAGTTTTGCACGAATCCAGGTTTAATAATAGGAATTAGAAGTGAGGCTTTAAACAGTTTCGTTCATAATTTATCTCAAGAAATTATGGAGATAAATCCTTCATGTATGTTGCATCCTAACATCAAAAAAGGATATATAAATAATAAAGAAAAAGTAGTTTCTCAAGAAAATGTTGCTGTTACAGCTAACTTTTCATCCGAAGTAAAAAATAATTATGCAGAACAAACGATTGTTAGCGTAGCAGGAAAATCATTTTTAGAAAATCCAACCTTACATTTAGAAGTGTTTGGGCCATTTTCTATGATTGTACAATGTGAAAATGAAGCAGAATTAGAGCTGGTAATTGTTAATTTAGAAGGTCAATTAACAGGAACTGTAATTTCTGATGAGAATGAAGTTGCTAATTATTCAGAAGTAATTGACGCCTTAAAAAACAGAGTCGGACGCATTATTTTTAACGGAGTTCCAACAGGTGTTGAGGTTTGCGAATCTATGGTTCATGGAG
>CAJXEB010000095.1 GCA_913052585.1 uncultured Flavobacteriaceae bacterium
AATAAACAATTAAAGGGAACAGTCAATTCACTTGAAATTGTTGCAAATGCAATTACAAAAGAATATAAAGAATTAAAGAACTTATCCCCAAAAGAATTAGTTAAAACAAGGATGAAAAAATATTCAGAAATGGGTGTCTTTAATTCTTAGCTTCAACAATAGCAAACCTTTAAAGAAATCCGGAAAATACTTTTCGGATTTTTTTATGCTTATTAACAATTTATTAGAGTTTTCAACAGATAAATTGTTAATGAATGGTTAACTTAGATTAATGATTTTATACAACCGAACCCTACAATTTTATTTACATTAGCTTAATGGAAAAACTTAAACCTCAAACTTCTTACTCTAATAAACAAACTCAGGTTATTTCGTTAGAGAAAGGGAAAATACCTCCTCAAGCAACTGATTTAGAAGAGGTTGTGCTGGGAGCAATGATGATTGATAAGCGAGGAGTAGATGAGGTAATAGATATTTTACATCCTGAAGTTTTTTATAACTCTGCTAATCAAAAAATTTTCGAAGCCATTTTTACATTGTTCAAAGAAGGGCTTCCGATTGACTTATTAACTGTTTCGGCAAAATTAAAAAGTTTAAAAAGCCTTGATTTAATTGGTGGTGATTTTTACCTAATTCAGTTAACTCAAAAAGTATCTTCTTCAGCTCATATTGAGTTTCATGCAAGGATTATTATTCAAAAATATATTCAGCGAAGCTTGATTAAAATTTCTAATGAAATTATTGAAGATTCTTACAATGAAAGTACCGATGTTTTCGACTTACTTGATACAGCAGAATCTAAGTTATATGAAATCACTCAAGGAAATATTAAAAAATCAACTATAAGTGCACAAGACCTTGTAATCGAGGCAAAGAAAAAAATTGAAGAAATTGCTAATAAGGAAGGTTTATCTGGTGTTCCATCTGGATTTACAAAATTAGATAATTTAACTTCTGGATGGCAACCTAGTGATTTAATTATTATTGCGGCTCGTCCTGGTATGGGTAAAACGGCTTTTTCATTATCTATGGCTCGTAATATTTCGGTGTTACATAATATTCCGGTGGCTTTCTTTTCTTTAGAGATGTCATCAATTCAATTAATTACTCGTTTAATTTCTTCAGAAACAGGATTGAGTTCAGAAAAATTAAGAACTGGAAATCTTGAAAAACACGAATGGGAACAATTAAATGTTAAAGTTAAAAGCCTTGAAAAAGCACCATTATTTATTGATGATACACCATCACTTTCAATTTTTGATTTAAGGGCAAAAGCTAGAAGATTAGCTTCACAGCATAAAATCAAAATGATAATGGTAGATTATCTTCAGTTAATGACTGCTGGAGGTGGGCAAAAAGGTGGAAATCGGGAGCAAGAAATCTCTACTATTTCAAGAAACCTAAAAGCTTTAGCTAAAGAATTAAATATTCCAGTAATAGCGTTATCACAACTTTCTCGTGCAGTTGAAACTAGGGGAGGAACAAAACGTCCATTATTATCAGATTTAAGGGAATCTGGAGCGATTGAACAAGATGCAGATATTGTTTCATTTATTTACAGACCTGAATATTATAAAATTGACGAATGGGATGATGATGAACACAGTCCTACTGAAGGTCAAGGAGAATTTATAGTTGCAAAACATCGTAATGGTGGTTTGGATGAAATTAGATTAAAATTCTTAGGACATCTAGGTAAATTTGAAGATTTAGATGATTTTAATTTTTCTAACGAATTTCATTCTAGAATGAATGCTGCTGCAAACGATGATACTTTTAAGGCAAATCCTTCTGCATCACCAGATGAAGCTTTTGGTAGCTCTATGAATAACGATTTACCATCTGGCAATGATGATGATGTTCCATTTTAATCTTTCTTCAGCACAATAATTATTCTTTACAAATATTTTGTTAAATAGTTGCTTTTAAGTCCCTAGTTACTATTTCGACTTAAATTTTGTCTGTATCTTAGCTTTATGAGGCATTTTTATATTTTATTATTTATATTTTTATTTAGTTTACCAGTTTCTGCATCCTACATACTTATACCTATGGATGCTGAAAGTCAGACGGAACATCTTAAAGCGTATGGGATAACTTATTGGACTCTTGAAAAGCAACTAAAGGTTAAATGGTTATTAAACTATAGAGGAGGTTCTTTTTTATTACCCGATACAGAGGAAATTAAAAAAGAATGTCAAATTAGAGGTATATCTTTTGAAGTATTATCGAATTCAAAAACTGAAGAAATACTAAACTTAATAAGTAGTCCTTCTCAAAATATGGAATCAGTTGTCCTAGAAAAAGCTCCTAGAATTGCTGTTTATTCTCCAAAAGGAAATCAACCTTGGGACGATGCTGTAACTATGGTGCTTACTTATGCCGAAATTCCATATACTGTAATCTACGATGAGGAAGTATTGACTGATCAATTATTATTGTTTGATTGGTTGCATTTACATCATGAAGATTTTACGGGGCAATACGGAAAATTTTATAGAGCATATAGAGCAGCGCCATGGTATATAAAAAATAAAAAGGAGGCTGAAGCAATGGCAACAAAATTAGGATATAGTAAAGTTTCTCATCTTAAGTTAGATGTGTCTTTAAAAATAAGAGATTATGTTGTTGGCGGAGGCTTTATGTTTGCAATGTGTAGTGCTACCGATAGTTTTGATATTGCATTAGCTGTAGAAGGTGTCGATATTTGTGAAGCTATGTTTGATGGAGATCCAAGTGAACCTGGATACCAAAGTAAAATTGATTATAATAATACGTTTGCATTTAAAGATTTTATATTGGAAAGAAGCCCTATGGTTTATGAGTTTTCATCAATTGATATGACTTCAAAAAGAAAAATTAATAAAGAAACAGATTACTTTACATTGATGGATTATTCAGCCAAATGGGATCCTATTCCCACAATGTTAGTACAGAATCATACTTCATTAGTAAAAGGTTTTATGGGACAAACGACATCGTATTCAAGGGAGCAGGTTAAAGCAAATGTTTTAATTATGGGTGAACAAAAAACAAATGGGGAGGCTCGATATATTCATGGTATAAAAGGAAAAGGATTCTTTACTTTTTATGGAGGTCACGATCCTGAGGATTATCAGCATAGAGTAGGGGATGCTAAAACAGAATTAGAACTACACCCTAGTTCTCCTGGATATCGCCTAATATTAAATAATGTATTATTTCCTGCTGCAAAAAAGAAAAAACAAAAGACTTAATTCTCTAAAGACTCATAATAACTTTGTGGTGGAAGTATGGTAATTTCAACCCTTCTATTTAATTGTTTGTTTTCTTCTGTATTATTTAAGGCTTTAGGTTTGTTTTCACCATAAGATGTTAATTTATAATCATAGGTTGCTTTCTCTCCTAACAAGAATTTCAATTCTTTTTCAACTGATAAACATCTTTTTTGAGACAAAGCCAAATTATATTCTCCTTTTCCATCACTGTCAGTATGACCTTCAATTAAAATAGTTGCATTTTTAACTTTTTGAATAGTTTCTGAAAGGTTTTGTAATATATAATCTGAAGATGGTTTAAGTTCATGTTTATCAAAATCAAAAAGAAATTCAGTATTAAATGTTATTTTGATAACACAATTAATAGCACCAACAGCATCAATATCTGCACCAGCAGTTTTGCTATTACAGACTTTTTTTTGGTCTGTAATTCTAACAAAATAAAAAATTTTTTCTGAAGAAATATTTTGATCTTCTAAGTCTATAATAGATTTTCCACCAGTGATATTTCCTGCAAAAATCCAATCATCTCCATTTTCAGATATTTCTATTTTTGCGGCTTCTTTTGAAGGTCCAACTTCAAAAACATACAAATCATTTCCCCTTAGATTCATAAAACCATTATTTGTAAAAGCAACTGTTAGGTCTCCCTTGCAACCAAGAGATAGATAATTAGGGATGTCATAGGATATATAATTAGGTGCGTTTAAGGCTTGTGAGCTATCGCTATATTTTTTGTAGGGAACAGGGTTTCCTATATTAAACGCTACAATACTATCTGCAAATGAAATTTCACCAAGTGGTATATAAACAGACTCATGACGGTTTATTTTATACACATTTTCACTTTGAGAATAGAGATCATTTACAATAGTAGAAAGTATAAGTATCCAATAGAAAAATAAAAATCGCATGACCTTCTTTTTAACTAAAGTACACAATCTTATTTTAATGTGATATTTATATATATGATAAAAAAAAATCCCACTCGTTAGAGTGGGATTTTAAGTGAAATAAATATGTTATTAATGTCTTATTTTACTTTATTTACGATAGCTTCAAAAGCATCGGGATGGTTCATTGCTAAATCTGCTAATACCTTACGATTAAGTTCGATATTATTAGACTTTACTTTCCCCATAAACTGAGAATAAGACATACCGTGTTGTCTGGCACCTGCATTAATACGGGTAATCCATAAAGCACGGAAAGTTCTCTTTTTTGCACGACGGTCTCTATATGAGTATTGCATCGCTTTATCAACTGCGTTTTTAGCAACAGTCCATACATTTTTACGTCTTCCAAAGTAACCTTTGGCCTGCTTCATCACCTTTTTTCTTCGGGCTCTTTTTGCAACTGAATTTACTGATCTTGGCATAATTTTTTGTTTTTTTGTAGTAGGCGATTCATTTATTAGAATTCTTTATTGCCTAACTCCAGGGTTTATAATTTTTGTTAACCGGTTAAGGATTACTTCAATCGAAGCATTTGCTTAACATTACTTTCATCTGCTTTATGCACAACTGTATCGTGTGTTAAAGCCAGCTTACGTTTTTTAGATTTCTTTGTTAAGATATGACTCTTAAACGCATGCTTTCTTTTAATTTTACCAGTACCAGTAACTCTAAATCTTTTTTTGGCACTAGATTTTGTCTTTTGTTTAGGCATTTTTCCTAGTTTTTATCTATTTATTTCACTTATATAAAACCCTGTTAAAGGTAATTATTCTTTTACTTAACCTTTTTAGGGGCAATGAACATAGTCATACGTTTCCCTTCTAATTTTGGCATTTGCTCTACTTTACCATAGTCTTCCAAATCTTGAGCAAGACGTAATAATAAAATTTCTCCTTTATCTTTATATATGATGGATCGCCCTTTAAAAAACACAAATGCTTTTAATTTAGCTCCTTCATTTAAAAATTTCTCAGCGTGCTTCTTTTTAAATTGATAATCATGATCATCCGTATTTGGACCAAAACGAATCTCTTTAATAATAACTTTTGTCGCTTTTGATTTTAAAGACTTCTCCCGTTTCTTTTGTTCGTAAACAAACTTTTTATAGTCCATTGCTTTACATACAGGAGGTGTAGCATTAGGTGAAATTTCAACTAGATCTACTTCTTGTTCCTTAGCGATTTCTAATGCTTTGCTTAAAGTATAAACACCTACTTCAACATTTTCACCCACAAGACGTACTTCTTGAGCGCGAATTTTGCCATTTATTCTGTGCTTATCTTCTTTAATTACCCTTGCAGGTCCTCTACTTCTTTTTCTACGTATTGCTATGACTATATAATTTAAAAATTAAACAATAAACTCTTTTTTATTCTTATCAATTTCATCGTTTATCAACTTAGATAACGCTTCAGCTGTCATGGAACCTAAATCCCCTTCACTATGCTTTCTTACTGAAACTGAATTTTCATTTTCTTCTTGCTCCCCTATAATCAACATATACGGGATTTTATTCATTTCTGCTTCCCGAATTTTCTTTCCAATAGTTTCATTTCTATTGTCAACAAGGGCGCGAATTTCGTTATTTTCGAGGACATTAAAAACTTTTTGAGCGTATTTCTCATATTTTTCGCTCAAAGATAGTATACTAACTTGTTCCGGCATAAGCCATAATGGGAAGTTACCCCCTGTATGCTCTAATAAAATAGCGATAAAACGCTCCATACTTCCAAAAGGAGCACGGTGTATCATCACTGGACGATGCATTTCGTTATCACTTCCTTTATATTCTAGTTCAAAACGTTCAGGAAGATTGTAATCAACTTGAATGGTACCTAGCTGCCAGCTTCTTCCAAGTGCATCCTTAACCATAAAATCTAGTTTAGGTCCATAAAACGCAGCTTCACCAGTTTCTACAACGTAATCCAATCCTTTTTCAATAGTTGCGTTTAAAATAGCCTTTTCAGCTTTTTCCCAATTTTCATCACTTCCAATATACTTTTCAGGATTATTTGGGTCTCTTAAGGAAACTTGAGCAGTGAAGTTTTCAAAGCCTAAAGATCCAAAAACGTATAAAACTAAATCAATAACTTTCTTAAATTCTTCGTCTAACTGATCTGGCATACAGAAGATGTGAGCATCATCTTGGGTAAATCCTCTAACACGAGTTAATCCATGAAGTTCTCCACTTTGTTCATAACGATATACGGTACCAAATTCTGCAAATCGTTTAGGTAGGTCTTTATACGACCATGGTTTTGAGTTATAGATTTCACAATGATGTGGACAATTCATCGGTTTTAACAAAAACTCTTCACCTTCATTTGGTGTTTTAATTGCTTGAAAGCTATCGGCTCCATATTTTTCGTAATGACCAGAAGTTACATAAAGTTCTTTATTTCCAATATGAGGGGATATCACCATTTCATAGCCAGCTTTTTTCTGTGCTTTTTTCAAGAAATTTTCTAATCTCTCTCTTAATGCTGCTCCTTTCGGTAACCATAGAGGAAGTCCTTGTCCTACCTTTTGTGAGAAAGTGAATAGCTCTAATTCCTTTCCTAGTTTTCTGTGATCTCTCTTTTTGGCTTCTTCTAATAAAGCTAAATATTCTTTTAATTCTTTTTGCTTTGGAAAACTAATACCATAAATACGAGTAAGCTGTTTGTTTTTTTCATCGCCTCTCCAATATGCTCCAGCAATGCTCATAAGCTTAATTGCCTTTACGATTCCAGTATTTGGGATATGTCCACCTCTACATAAATCTGTAAAAGTATCGTGATCACAGAAAGTAATGGTGCCATCCTCAAGGTTTTCTATAAGCTCTACTTTATATTGGTTTCCTTGTTTTTTATAATATTCGAGGGCATCAGCTTTTGATAATTCTCTTAAAGTAAATTTATGTTTACCTCTAGCTATCTCTAGCATTTTATCTTCTATAGATTTTAAATCTTTTTCAGAAATAGTATTATCTACAAGATCTATATCGTAATAAAACCCGTTTTCAATAGCAGGACCTATAGTAAGTTTTATTCCTGGGAACATTTGTTCTAAGGCTTGGGCCATAATATGGGCAGACGAATGCCAAAAGGCTTGCTTACCTTTCTTATCTCTCCAGCTATACATTGTAAGATTTCCGTCCTCTATAAGTGGAGTAGAAGATTCTATAGTAATATCGTTGAAAGATGCAGAAATTACATTCCTTGCAAATCCTTCACTTATACTAATTGCAACTCCCATTGGAGTTATGCCGGCATCAAATTGCTTTACACTACCATCTGGTAAAGTAATTGCTATCATAGGTGTTAATTTTAAGACGCAAAGATACTACGAGTTTAAATGTTTTACAATAGTCTTTTGAATGTAATATTATTGAATTGAAATTTTCTAACTAAAGCTCAACATAAATAAAGGTAATGAGGTTTTAATTT
>CAJXEB010000096.1 GCA_913052585.1 uncultured Flavobacteriaceae bacterium
ATTCATTAGTAACTCTTGATTTAACAATTAATAATAATACAGGAATAGATGCACAAACAGCATGTGACTCTTTGGTTTGGAATGGTATCACTTATACTGCTTCTAACAATACTGCTCTTGATACATTAACCAACGCAGCAGGTTGTGACTCTGTTATTACACTTGACTTGACAATAAATACTATTGACGTAACAACAACACTTTCTAATGGTGGTGTAACTATATCAGCAAACTTAACTGGCGCTTCCTATCAATGGATTGACTGTATCAATGGTAACGCAATTATTTCTGGAGAAAACAATCAAAGTTACATTGCCACATCAAATGGAGAATATGCTGTAATAATAACGGCTAATAGCTGTTCAGACACATCTATTTGTGTTGCTATTGTTGGTGTTGGTATAGAGCTTTTTTCTGGTAATAAATCAATCAAGATTTATCCTAACCCAACATCTGATTACATAACAATTGAAAATGAAGGGGTGTACAACTACATTATTAAATCTATTTATGGTAGTGAAGTTATTATTGGGAAAGGGAATAATAAAGAGACTGTCTCATTGGAAAAATTAGCAAAAGGGACTTATTTCATTAGCGTTATTAACAAAGATGAAACAATTCAAATAATAAAAATAGTAAAAGAATAATTTTGCTATAAATTTTTAATAATTTTAAGTCCCGCATTGTCTATTCAATGCGGGATTTTTTTAATGAAGATATACACTCAAAAAAATATTGTCCAATTACTTTTACTCCTCTTTTGTCTGTTCTTTTTATATCAGTCGCAAGATGTTAACCGTACAATTACGAGCTATCTTCATCAGAGTGGCTATACCGTGATAAACCATCTATTACAGCCTTTATTAACTATTGAATTTCTCCATGTTTTTTTTATACTCATTTGGTGTAGTTTTATACTTATCCTCTTTAATATAATAAACAGCTCTCTTAATTTATTCTATTCTGCTGCTATTGTAGCAGCTCTTTTACCTGCCATACTTTTTAATGGAGTTATTAATAATCAAATTTTTGATTTATTTTTTGCATTAGTAATAATTGTTCGTCTTTTACTTAAAAACAAATGGAGCATAAAAAAAACAAGATTTATCTATATAGCCTCAGGCTTTTTATGGCTAATATTTTCAGCTAATTATTCTCTTCTATTTATAATTCCTGTTTTATTTATAGGCCTTCAGCAAGAGGTTTTAAAAGACAAAATAATAGAACTATCATTTCTTCCTTTTCTTATTATCTCTTTATTTTTTGGAGAAAATATATTCTCTTTAAACATTGACCTTTCTGCTTTAATGGATTCACTTTTAAACAACAACGTTATGGCCTGGTATCATGTCCTTTTATTGTTGTTGTCAATCATTTTTGCAGCTTTTTTCAAAAGCGAAAATAAACGCATTGCAATAAGCTCGTTACTTCTTCTCTTAACTTACACTGTACTTATTCCTAATGCTTCAATTCTATCTGTATTGGGCTTAATCATTATTATTTTATTAATTAAAAATGAATCTAGCCCACTTGCTAAAGCAAAAAAAAATCTTTTAACATTCTCTGTTTATGTTCTTGTTCCCTTAAGTTTATCTGGTTTGTATCATATAAATTACGATCATGATAGCTTCAAATTAGGGTTAAATGAAAGCGAAAAAAAATTGTTTAAATTTTCATCTAAAACAAAACTCTCTGGGAGCATCTTTAATAATATAGAAGCAGAGCAACAAGCTGAATTATTCTTTAAAAAAGGACATCCCTTTTTTAAAAATTTTGAAAAGACTCGAAAAGAAAAACGCCAACAATTATTTAACAAACTTATTAAAAATCCAAATAAATGGGCAAATTATGTTAACGAAAACAATGTTGCATTTATCTATTTTACATTAGAAAACCAACCACAAGAAGCATTGCTTTTTTTAGGAATGCAGCTAAGTTCTGGTAATTGGGCAATTATTTATGAAGAAAAAAACAAGGAAATTCTACTCGCAAGAAGGGTTCCAGAAAATAATAACGTTATCCAACAATTTGAAATCATTCCAAATCCAACAAATTAAAATTAACACATTGAATATTAAATTATTATTTTTCATTATAGTTAATTTCTGGATAACCTACTTGTCTGCTCAACCAATTTTTAAAGAACTTCCTCCGACAAAAACAAATGTATATTTTAAAAACACTGAAATCAATAATCTTAAGGTAGAAGAATATATGTATGCTGGTGGTGGTGTTGGTATTGGTGACATCAATAATGACGGGTTACAGGATATTTACTTAGTTGGTCATTCAGCTCCAGATAAGCTCTATCTCAATAAAGGGAATATGATTTTTGAAGACATTACTGCTAATGCTTTTAAAACTGACACCAGTAAAGGGTATCACACAGCGGTTTCTATGGTTGATATAAATGCTGACGGTTTTCTTGACATTTATATTTGTAAAAGGCTAATTGAAGAAGAAGGAACAACTAACCTTCTGTACATTAATAATAAAGACAGCACCTTCTCAGAAAGAATTTACGAATATGGTTTAAGCTCCTCTTCCGAAACTTTTCAAATGGCTTTTTTTGATTATGATTTAGATGGAGATTTAGATGCCTACATGCTAAACTCTATTATTGGAGAAGAAAAAATAGAAGAACAGCAAAATGAATCTTTTTTTAAAAAAGATGACATTCAATCCGATTTTTTCTATCAAAACAATAATGGAAAGTTCTCTAACACTACTTCATCTGTAGGAATGACAAGCCAAGCTCTTGGTTTAGCAATTAACATTACTGACATTAACAATGATGGATACCCAGACTGCTATGTTTCCAATGATTTTGCAGTAAGAGACTTCATGTACATGAATAATAAAGGGTTAAGCTTCTCCGAAAAAATATTAAAGAATACTAATCATACTTCATTTTTTAGCATGGGAACTGATATCGCAGACTTTAATAACGATGGAGAATTAGATATTCTAACATTAGATATGGGTTATAGTGATCATATAAAATCAAAAGAGAATATGGAGTCTATGTCAAAAGAATACTTCTCAAATGTGACTGAACATGGGCAGCATCATCAATATATGCAAAACACCTTACAATTAAATAATGGAAACAGTTCATTTAGTGAAATTGCTCAACTTGCAGGTATTTCAAAAACAGATTGGAGCTGGGGAGTACTTTTTGCAGATTTCGATAATGATGGTTGGAAAGATATTGTTATCACCAATGGAATTGATCGAAAAATAAGATTTAGAGATGCACTTCTGATAGATCTCGATTCGGAAGCTGAGGGATATATTAATTTATTTCCAAAAGATAGTGCTAGAAATAAACTCTTTAAAAACAATAAAGATTTAACGTTTACAGATGTATCTGAAGATTGGGGTTTTGACCAAACATACAACTCTAGTGGTGTTGCATATACAGATTTAGACAATGATGGCGATTTAGATTTAGTAATTAACAACTACAATAAAATTGCCTCCATTTATGAAAACACAACTACAACCAATAATTTTTTATCCATAGAATTAAAGGGCGAGAAAGAAAACGTTAATGCAATTGGTGCAAGGGTTGTTATACACACTAAATCAGGTAAGCAAATACAAGAACTCTATCCTATTAGAGGTTTTCTATCTTCAGTTGATTATAGATTACATTTTGGATTAGGAAAAGATACTGTAATTGATAAGGTAGAAATTCGGTGGCCTAACTTAAAAATATCAACACTTGAAAACATAGCTGTAAATCAATTTTTGAAAATTGACTTCAACAAAACTCTTTCAAAACCAACTACTACTCCACAAGGAAATCCTACTCTATTTAATACAGCCCCTTCTATTGTTGACTATAAACATGCAGAAAATGAGTACAATGATTTTGAAAAAGAAACACTTCTACCGAACAAGTACTCACAGCTAGGACCAACTATTAGTTGTGCAGATATTGATAATTCTAAAACTGATGATCTTTTTATTGGTGGGGCAAAAAATCAAAAACCTGGTCTTTTTCTTCAATCCAAAAAAGGAAAATTTTCAGAACACTATAATTCAGATTTAATAAAAGACTCTTTATATGAAGATGTAGGTTCATTATTCTTTGATGCAGACAATGATGGGGATATGGATCTATATGTTGCTAGTGGTGGAAACGAAGTTCAAAACAACGACTCATTACTTCAAGATCGTCTATATATAAATGATGGAAAAGGAGACTTTAATAAATCAATAACTGCATTGCCAAACATGTTAAGCAGTACAAAAGTTATTGAAAGTGCTGATTTTGATAATGATGGTGACTTAGATTTATTTGTTGGGGGTCGTATTAGTCCTGGTCAATTCCCAAAGAGTCCCTCTAGTTATTTGTTACAAAATGATAATGGAATATTTACAGATGTAACGGATAAATACAATTCAAAACTTAGAGAAATTGGAATGATTACCGGAGCTTCTTTTGAAGATGTTAACGGTGATGAAAAGTTGGACTTAGTTATAGTTGGAGAATGGATGCCTTTAACAATTTTTATAAATAAAGGGAGAAAATTTAATTTATTAAAACCTAAGCTTGAAAGTGAAGGGATTTGGTATAGCATTCTGCCTTTAGATGTAGATAATGATGGTGACATGGACTTTGTTGCTGGTAATCTAGGTAAAAACACCAAATACAAAGCCTCAACCAAAAGTCCTTTAAACCTTTATGGTGGTGATTTAGATGGCAATAGCACTAATGATATCGTTTTAAGTACCTATCAAAACTCTATTCATTACCCAATAAGAGGTAAAGAGTGTTCAACAGAGCAGATGCCTTTTATTGGCGAAAAATTTCCTTCTTATAGCGCTTTTGCTCATTCATCAATGGAAGATATTTATGGGGATGCCTTAAACTCCGCTTTACACCTATCTGTAAGAACACTTTATTCCTCTGTTTTCATTAATGATGGGAAAGGTGATTTCTCAATAGAACCCTTACCCTTAGCCGCTCAGTTTTCTCCAATACAATCTATCGTTTCAAAAGATATTAATAAGGATGGTATTATGGATTTAATTCTAACGGGTAATTTATACGAAACAGAAATAGAAACGGTCCGCTATGATGCTAACCCTGGTAGTTATTTAATAGGGAGTGAAAAAGGAGCATTTATTCCTGTTTCAACTAAAAAATCAGGTCTTAACTGTATGGAAAACGTAAAAGCCAGTGTAATTTTGAAAATAGAAAAGAATGATGTCTTGATTTTAGGAGTAAACGATGGAAAACTAGTTCTCTATAATTTACCTTAATTTTTATACTCCTCTACAGCCTTTATCCATCTGTCAATTGAGTTCCTATCAAACTTAACTGCTTCTTGTTGAAAATTCCAATCCAATATCCACTTAGCTCTTTTAATTGCTGAATATTCTACTTCTGCATAGTTTAAAGTTACATCATTTAAAACAGTTGGTTGTCTTTCATTCACAGACTTCAATATTTCCATTCTAATGATGGGTTTTCTATTTGTTTCTTTAATTATCTCATCCCTCAAAAAATGAGCAAATAAAAGAAATGATTTTGGTGTCCTCGACATCTTATAAAATTGGCGAAAAGTTAAGTACTGATCTATCGCTATCGGAAATCGTTCTCCGGTATCCTCATCTTCAACCCAATAACGGACTCCATTTACAGTATCTACCAACATCATTCGCCAAGCAAACAAGTGTCCTTCTCCAGTCCATGAAGCACAGCCTTCATAAACATATAGTCTTAATGGGAAAATAAACTGTAGCATTAACCAAACAACTAAAACCCCTTTAGCGGTATTTTTAAGAAATCCATATTTAACCTTAGTTGTAGTTGCCGGTATTACTTCCAACTCTGGACTTTTTATAAAGAACCATTTAAATGCTGTTTTAATTGGTTTTCGATTAAAAAAGTGTAATATTTTCTTATACAACCCAAACTGGATAGCCGATGCAATTTTTTCACCATAACTAGGATTTGCAAACATTAAAGTGCAGCCTAACATTGCGTATGGGAAAGTCCCAATATCAAAATAAAAAATATTTTGCACATGAAACATAAAGATGAAAATTAAAGCTACTCGCTTAAACCTTTTAGAAAAAAGTGCGAAGCCTACCACCAAATCAAATGCCATTCCTGTATAACTATACAACATTGCCGCTTCATAGGTTCTATAATAGGCTTGTAACCATGTTGGTAAATTTTCAGATGAATGCCATAGCCAATAACGAAGAGGGAATCCGTTTAACCAATCGTAATCTATTTTTGCAATTCCACCAAAAAAGTAAACAACAAAAATTTGGAGTTTAAAAATGAAAACTTGCCAATACGGGACACTAATTGATTTCATTTTTTTCTCAACACTACACCATCTTGCATCTACAAAAACAAATAAAAAAAGCAATAAGCAATAAAAATAAAAGTGATTGTTATAATACCCTCTATCTAATAAAAATACATAAGAAAAGCCAAGGAATAATATAATACTATTAAGCTTGGTGTGAATCCCCAAAACAAATAAAACAGAACAAAAAGCCATCCCGTAAAAAAAAACAGAAAGCCACTCTACTGATGGTAATTCAAGCCACATAAAACCATCATACTGGATTAAGCATTTAGAAGTCATTAAAGAGTCTCTAAAAAGAGTATGAAAGTGCAAAAACTCTCTTAACATCACCAGCCCAAAAACAATGCGAAAAACACCTAACGTAGAGCCGCTTACATTTCGGTTTAACTTCGATTTAATATTTAAAATATAATTATTCAGCTTCGTGATTTTTACAACAAATTTAGTGAAGTAAGATACGTTAATTCCTTACTCATTTTTAAATAAAATCAAAAGATTAAGTCCTTCGCCCTTATAAACAACAAAATTGAATTAGTACATTTGAAAACCATGTTTGGTATAAATAGCGATCATATTAATTTACTTTCTAAACTTTCTGCTCAGAGAGTAGTAAATGCTATGCGGGTTAAATGGAGTTTTCATTATTCTAAGTTGGTTAAAAAGCCAGTTTTAAAAGCTCAACCAATAAGTATAACAATTGAGCCAACTACGGCTTGCAATTTAGGTTGTCCGGAATGCCCAAGTGGACTCAAAAAATTTACCAGACCAGAAGGGAATTTAAAACAAGATTTCTATAAAAAAGTAATCGATCAAACTTACAAGAAATCTTATTATCTCAATTTTTACTTTCAGGGAGAGCCTTTTATTAATCGTAACTTTTTAGAAATGGTGAGTTATGCCAATTCTAAAAAAATGTACACCGCAACATCTACTAACGCACACTTTTTAAATGATAAAAATGCAAAGAAAACAATAGAAAGTGGTTTAAGCAGACTGACCATTTCTATTGATGGAACAACCCAAGAAACGTATGAGAGTTACCGAAAAAATGGCTCTTTAGATAAAGTAATTGAAGGAACAAGAAATGTAATTAAGTGGAAAAAGGTGTTGAAATCTAAAACGCCATACATCATTTTTCAGTTCTTAGTGGTAAAGCCAAATGAGCATCAAATTGAGGATGCAAAAAAATTGGCTGATGAATTAGGGGTAGATGAAATTCGTTTTAAAACAGCTCAGCTATACGA
>CAJXEB010000097.1 GCA_913052585.1 uncultured Flavobacteriaceae bacterium
GTTGCCCTGTTGGGCCTGGCAGTATGTTTGGTAATGATAGGCCAAAAAAGAGAGCAAAATGGAGAGGATCTTCTCCAGATTCATAACGATGAACGAGATAGAGATGACGGTTTCGGAAGTTTGGACTAATTTCGACATGATCATCGACAGTCAAACCCAAACGAATACGATGGCGATTCGGTGGTATCCGGGCGTCATTCTGGCGTCACTTTTGTTCCGGTTGTTAGTAGGTAGCCAGTCGGTTGTTAGTGGGTAATCGTTGTTTGACGCCAAATACCCCCACCCCCGACTGGACACCCGCATGCTGATTGCGGTAATCGTATTGATTAGAGCCTGACTCCCCTTGTTGTAATAGAACGTGTCTGGGGTAGCCCGCCCGTCGCCGCGAATTAAGGATTCCACCATCTTTCGGGGTGCCAGCCAGTGGCAGTCCCGTTGCTTTACATGTACCCAAGTGACTGCAATCTATCTTTTAACTCTGAAGGCGACATGTGCAATGGTAAAACTAAAGATAATTCTTCCTTATTTTCAACAACTACATCTGGAACTTCGACTTGCCTAACCGTTCCATTACGCCCATCCATAAAATAAAATGAAGAATCTTTGATTAAATCACTCTCAGAAATACAATTAGATTTCAAAAAAGAAAATACTAACTCCAAGGCAAATATGCTTCTGAATGGCGTAAATGTGGAGAAAGAAATTAGAACGATGTATGTTTCCGATTTTGTAAGTCCAGTAGCAACTCTTTCAGAAGTGAGAAAGAAATTAGTTTCAATCCAGCATCAAATGGGTGTTGAAAAAGGTATCGTAATGGACGGTCGTGATATTGGTACCGTTGTTTTTCCTGAGGCAGAATTAAAAATATTTATGACTGCTGATGCTGAGGTTAGAGCAATGAGACGATTTAACGAATTAAAAGAAAAAGACGAAACAATTACTTACGGTGAGATCTTGAATAATGTTCAAAAAAGGGATTTAATGGATTCCACGCGAAAAGACTCTCCGTTAATTATAGCAAATGATGCAATAGAAATAGATAATTCTGAAACAAATCAAGAAGATCAATTTCATATTATTTTACAACTTGCTAAAGATAGAATCGCGGGTAGAATTTAAAATTAACTATTATGACGAAAGCAACAAACTATAAAGTATTATTTTTTACATTATTAATAAGCACCATCGGTTTTGCTCAAAAATATACAAAGACGGATAATTCTGAAGTAATAAGAAAATGGAACGAAACTACTTTCTACTCTTCTAAGTCCTTTGTTGAAAATATCGCTGAGGTTATAGATTTTTCGATGCTGAAAAAAAGTTTTGAACTGGGGTCAATTGTAAAAGCAATTGAAGATGAGGAAATGATTACCATATTTGCGATGACTAATAATGGTTATGAAAAACTAAAAGGAGTAAAAGATTCTATTTTTGATATTACAGTTGCAGCTAATAGAGCTGCAGTCATAAAATACCATATTATACCTGGACGAGTTGATAGTTATTCAATTAAAAAGGCAGTTCAACGTAATGGAGGAATTGCTTATTTCTCTACCTTACAAGGAGTTAATATAGGTGTAAGAGAAGAAAGTGGTCAATTGTATTTAGTTGATTCACTTGGAAATACTTCTATGATTTCGGCAACAGATTTTTACCATAAAAACGGATTTTTCCATATAGTAGAAGGATTTGTGCTTCCAGCTTTGAAACAATAAAAAACGATAAAAATTAATAATTTCTCTTAAAAAAATTATCGTAAGCTAGCACCAAATTCACTTTCGAAATTTTGCTGTAGCTTTTTCATAATCTTATCGATTTGTTTGTCTGTAAGTGTTTTTTTATCGTCTTGTAATGTGAAACTTAATGCATACGATTTTTTACCTTCTGGCAATTTACTTCCTGTATAAACATCAAATAAAGTAATGTTTTTAAGTAATTGTTTTTCTGTTTTTTGAGCAGTTTCTTTTAAAGAATTAAATGTTACGCTTTCATCAATCAACAAAGCTAGATCACGTTTTACTTTTGGAAATTTCGGAATCGCTTTTAGTTTAAAGTTATCAGTAGCTATTTCTTCTAATACTTCATCCCATTTAAAATCGGCATAAAAAGTTTCTGCTTCAATTCCAAAAGCAGTAGTGATGCTTTTATTAATGATACCAAAGTCTACCAATAATTTACCCTTGTTTGAAAACGATAAACCTTCAGAGAAATTTTCTTCCTTTGTTTCCTCTTCTGAATATTTTGTAATCCCTAATCTATCTAATACAGTCTTAACAAATCCTTTAAAATAAAAGAAGGTGCTTTTTGAAGAAGCTAATGCCCAATTTTCATCAGTTTTTAAGCCTGAAACTAATAATGATAAATGCTTTGGTTCTTTACGACCAGACTCATATTGATGGTACGTTTTTCCGAATTCAAATAACTTAAGGTCACTTATTTTTCGGTTGGAATTAAAGGATAGTGCTTCTAAAGCGTTAAATAACATTGATTGTCGCATTACCGATAAGTCATTGCTTAACGGATTTAGCATCTCTACATTATGTTCCTGTTTTAATGTTTTACTTAAATCAATGTATTTTGGAGATGTAAGAGAGTTGCCCATCATCTCATGAAATCCTAAAGCTGTAAGTTGGTTTCCAATTTTATTCTGAATTTGATAATCTTCAATTAATTCATTTGCAGAAATAGAAGCGTTTAACTTTTCAGTAAATTTAATATTATTATAACCGTATACTCTTAAGATCTCTTCAATAACATCAGCTTCACGAGTTACATCGTTTCGGTATGCAGGAATGGTCATTCCTATTCCAGCTTCTGTAACGTTACGAATTTTTATATCTAAAGAAGTTAAAATTTCTTTTATAATTTCTTTCGGAATTTCTTCTCCAATAAGACTGGTAGTATTATTGAAATTCAGAAAAACTTGATGGTCTTCAATTTTCTTAGGATAAATATCCACCAAATCACTTGTAATCTCACCTCCAGCAAATTCTTTTATAAGCAACGCTGCACGCATTAGTGCGTATTCTGTTATATTTGGGTCAATGCCTCTTTCAAAACGAAAAGAAGCATCTGTATTTAAGGCGTGACGCTTTGCTGTTTTACGAATGCTAATAGGATTAAAATAAGCGCTTTCTAAAAATATATTCTCAGTACTTTCTGTAACTCCACTATTTATTCCTCCAAAAACACCAGCTATACACATTGGTTTTTTTGCATCACAAATCATCAAATCATCTTCGTGAAGTTCTCTTTCTACTCCATCTAATGTGATGAATTTTGTGCCCTTTGCAACGGTTTTAACTATTATTTTATCACCAGTAATTTTACCGCTATCAAAAGCATGCAAAGGCTGTCCTAATTCGTGTAAAACGTAGTTTGTAGCATCAACAATATTATTTATTGGAGATAATCCAATGGCTTTTAATCTATTTTGAATCCATTGTGGAGATTCTTTGACTTTAATACCACTAATAGTAACTCCACAATATCTCGGAGCTAAAGTATTATCTTCAACCTGAACATCAATTTTATGAGTTCTGTTTTCAACTCTAAAACTACTGTTTGAAGGGGTAATTAATTCTAATAAAACTTCATTTCTTAGTAAACCAGCTTTTAAATCTCGAGCAACACCCCAATGACTCATGGCGTCTGCTCTATTAGGTGTTAAACCTATTTCAAAAACTTGATCGTTTTCAATTTCAAAAATATTGGAACCAAGAGTTCCCGGAACAACATCTTTGTCAAGAACCATGATACCATCATGACCTTTTCCTAGTCCTAACTCATCTTCAGCACAGATCATTCCGTGACTTTCTTCACCACGAATTTTACCTTTTTTTATTTTAAAAGGATTTCCATCATCATCGTATAGTGTAGTTCCTATAGTTGCTACTGGTACTTTTTGCCCTTTAGCTACATTTGGAGCGCCACAAACAATTTGTACAACTTCTCCGTTCCCTAGATCTACTTTTGTGATCTTTAAGCGATCGGCATTTGGATGTTGGTCGCATTCTAAAATGTGCCCAACTACAATTCCTTTTAATCCTCCTGTTACCGATTCGAAAGCTTCAATCCCTTCAATTTCTAGTCCTAAGTCGGTTAATAAATTCCCTGTTTTTTCGGCATCCCAATCAACTTTAATAAATTGTTTTAACCAGTTATATGAAATCTTCATGCTTAAATTTTGTTACAATCTGCAAATATAATACTTCACACCTTTTATATGAAGGAATTTTGCGTTTAAGAAATAATGTTTTAATTAAGAAATATAATTCCAAATGTTTTTATACTTAGTTAGCTGAATATAAGTGCTCTTTACTGGAAAATTTTCGGGTAATGATAAGGAAGGATCATTTTTTAATGTTTCAAAAGCATAACTTCTTGCAATCTTCAATATTTCATGGTCTTTTATAATATCTGCTATCCTTAAATTTAAAACCCCACTTTGTTGTGTGCCCATAATATCTCCAGGGCCTCTAAGTTTTAAATCTACTTCTGCAATTTCAAAGCCATCACTAGTTTTAACCATAGTTTTTAGTCGTGTTCTAGCGTTTTCAGACAGTTTGTGGCTAGTCATTAGTATGCAATAACTTTGGTCGGCACCTCTACCTACACGGCCTCGTAGCTGATGTAATTGGGATAAGCCAAAACGTTCAGCACTTTCAATAATCATTACACTAGCATTAGGGACATTTACACCAACCTCAATTACAGTAGTAGCGACCATAATTTGAGTTTCACCTTTTATAAAGCGATTCATTTCAAATTCTTTGTCTTGCGATTTCATTTTTCCATGAACTATGGATATTTGATAATCGGGTTTTTGAAATTCTCTGGAAATACTTTCGTAGCCATCCATCAAATCTTTATAATCTAAAACTTCACTTTCTTGTATTAAAGGATACACAATATAGACCTGTCCTCCTTTCGAAATTTCATCTTTTATAAACTTAAAAACACGAAGTCTATTTGAGTCAAAACGATGTACTGTTTGAATGGTTTTTCTGCCTGGCGGAAGTTCGTCAATTATCGAAATATCTAGGTCTCCATAAACGCTCATTGCGAGGGTTCTTGGAATGGGTGTTGCGGTCATCACCAAGACATGAGGAGGGAGGGTGTTTTTATGCCAAAGCTTACTTCTTTGGGCAACTCCAAATCGGTGTTGTTCATCAATAATCGCAAGCCCTAAATTTTTAAATTTCACCTTATCTTCTAGCAATGCATGAGTACCAATTAAGAGATCAATTTCTCCATTTTCTAGTTTTTCATGTATAATTTTTCTACTTGAAGTTTTAGTTGATCCAGTTAAAAGATAAATACTGATATTCATATCTTTACATAATTCCAATAAGCCATTATAGTGTTGGACTGACAAAATTTCAGTAGGAGCCATTAAACAAGCTTGAAAATCGTTATCAAGCGCTATTAATATTGACATTAGTGCTACAATTGTTTTACCAGAACCTACATCTCCTTGTAATAATCGATTCATTTGAGCATTGCTTCCTAAATCGGTTCTAATTTCCTTGATTACTCGCTTTTGTGCTTGCGTTAATTCGAAGGGTAAATGGTCTTTGAAAAAAGTATTAAAATGATCTCCAATTTCTGTAAAAGGATAGCCTTTTATTTTAGCTTTATGAAGTAAGTTTTTACGAATTAATTGCAATTGAATATAGAATAATTCTTCAAATTTTAATCGGTATTGTGCCCTTGAAAGTAGGTGTTGGTTTTGCGGAAAATGTACGTTTAAAAGCGCCTCATTTTTGGGTAACAATTTTAAAGATTCTAGGATGTTATTTGGTAACGTTTCAACGATGCTATTTTTAGTTTCTAAAAACAAATTTTGCATCATCGAATTTACGACTCGATTTGATATTCCTCTAGCTACTAATTTTTCCGTAGAAGGATAAACGGGTTGCATAACGGGACGTAAACTTTTTTCATATTCCGTTAATAATTCCATTTCTGGATGTGGCATCGAAAAAACACCATTGAACCAGTTTGTTTTTCCAAAAACAACATAAGAGACATTTAATTTTAAATTTTCTCTAATCCACTTATGTCCTTTAAACCACACTAATTCCATTTTTCCAGAATCATCTTGAAAGTTTGCAACTAAGCGTTTTCCTCGTTTTTGTTCTACCGTTTTAATATGCGTTATTCTTCCGATAATCTGTACATCTGAACTAGTACGTTGGAGTTGGTCAATTTTGTAAAACTGAGTCCTATCTAAATACCTATTAGGAAATAGGTTTGCTAAATCTTGAAAAGTATATATTCCTAACTCCTTTTTAAGTAAATCGGCCCTATTTGGACCAACCCCTTTTAAATAATCTATAGGTGTTTGAAATAAGTTTGTTTTCACAGGGTAAAATATAATTTAGTCTTTATTAATTTGTAATTTGCAAACTACAATTTTTTACAAACCTTAAAAAAATATTTTAATGAAAAAAATCTACTTATTATTTGTATTTTTTATGAGTTTACATATATCTGCTCAGTGTGACCTTACATTAATAGATAACAGTTCATGGTCTGTAACTTATACAGATAGTGAATGGTCTCCAGATTATTCGGGAGATTTAGCAATTGATAATGATACTGCAACACTTTGGCATTCAGGACAAGGTCTAGCTTATCCTCATGAGATTCAAATAGATTTAGGAGCTGTGTATCCTGTTTCTGGGATAGGTATGCTACCTAGACAAAGTCCCACAAATGCTAAAGCTGAACAACATGAGATATATTTAAGTACTGATGGAGTTACTTGGGAAATCGAAGGAGGAGGAGTGTTTAGTTTTATCGATAATAATGATATTGGACTAAAACAATCAACATTTCAATCCATTGATGCTAGGTATGTTAAGTTAGTTGGACTTACAGGTTATAGTGATGAAAATATGGGGATTGCAGAATTAGAAGTTTATCAAGATTTAGTTTGTTCACCTACTGGTCAAAATAATCAGTTAATTTCTTTTGAAGAAATATTTGATAAAGGAACAGAAGACGATCCATTCGATATTATAGCAAGTGCAAGTACAGGCTTAGATCTTACATTCGAGATTGTTTCAGGTCCAGCATCTATTAGCGGAACTACTGTAACACTAACAGGCAGCCCTGGGATCGTTGAGATTAAAGCTTTACAAGCTGGAAATGCTTCTTATTATTCTTCAGAAACAACATCAAGTTTTGAAGTTATAGACCTTTCATTGTATTTTCCAGATGTCACCACACGTTTTATTGATGATTTTCCATTAGAAATGCCAACGTT
>CAJXEB010000098.1 GCA_913052585.1 uncultured Flavobacteriaceae bacterium
TTGATCTAAATCTGTTCTAACTTTAGATTGAATGTCATTTTTCAATTCTAACAGTTGTAATTCTTTCGTTAAATGAACTAACAATGCATTCGCTCTTTCCTTTACCTCCGGAATTTCCAATAAGCTCTGCTTCGTAATAACATCAGCCTTCATGTTTGAAGCAATAAAGTTGATTAAGAAAGTTGGACTCTCAATGTTTTTTATTGCAAATGTAGCTTCTGAAGGGATTGTTGGTGACTGCTCAATAATTTGAGAAGCTAAATCCTTAATTGAAGAAACCAACGCCTCAAAGCTTTTTCCTTTTGGTTTTTTAACCTGATCAAAAGCTTCAATTTTAGCCTTTAAATAAGGATCTTCTTGTGTTATCTCCTTTACCTTAAAACGCTTTTTACCCTGAATAATAACAGTAATGTTACCATCAGGCATCTTTAGCAATTTTAAAATATGCGCTATAGTACCAATAGAGTTTAAATCGTCTGCTGTAGGATCTTCAATTTCATCATTCTTTTGAGAAACTACCCCTAACGTTTTATCTCCTTTATTCGCTTCCTGAATTAATTTTATTGATTTATCTCTACCAACAGTAATTGGAATTACCACCCCTGGAAATAACACTGTATTTCTTAAAGGTAAAATTGGTAATTCATCTGGCGTTTCTTCTGCATTAATTTGCTCTTCATCATCTGGTGATAACAATGGAATAAATTCCGCATCTTCATCCAACACATTGCTAATTAATACACTATCCATATCAAAACTATCTTTCATCTTCTTTGCTCTTTAAATTAACATTGGCAATATATCCAAGCCAAAATGACAGCCATTCTTTAAATATCTAAAGAATAGTTGTTCTCCCTACTATTTTCAAGAGTTGTGCCATACATCAATAACTGAAATATTGACGGTATATTTTAATTAATGGCAGTTGAAAACTCTAAGAAATCCTACTCCAATTAATTTTACTACCGAACAATTGTTTTAGTGTTGAGACTAAACGATGATGTTTATCCAACTCTAAATTCGGGTCTTCTTTTAATACCTTAATTGCCATATCTCTGGCATATTGTACAATTTGTGCATCACGAACTAAATCTGCTATTTTTAAATCTAACAAACCACTCTGTTGTGTTCCCTGAATATCTCCTGGTCCACGTAATTTTAAATCAACTTCACTCAATTCAAAACCATCGTTCGTTCTCACCATCGTTTTCATACGCAACTTACTATCAGCACTCAACTTATTACCCGTCATCAACACACAAAAAGATTGTTCTGCCCCCCTTCCAACTCTACCTCGTAATTGATGTAATTGCGACAAGCCAAAACGCTCAGCACTCTCTATAACCATTACACTCGCATTAGGAATGTTAACCCCCACTTCTATTACTGTAGTTGCTACCATAATTTGGGTCTCCCCTTTTACAAATCGTTGCATCTCAAATTCTTTATCAGCAGCTTTCATTTGTCCATGCACAATACTAATCTGATAATTAGGTTTTGGAAAACGTCTTTCAATACTCTCATACCCATCCATCAAATCTTTATAATCTAACTTTTCTGATTCTTGTATCAATGGATAAACAACATAAACCTGTCTTCCTTTTTTAATTTCTTCTTCAATAAATGCAAATATCTTTATCCGAGCAGAATCAAAACGATGTATCGTTTTGATCTCCTTTCTTCCAGGAGGCAATTCATCTATAACCGAAACATCTAAATCACCATAAAAAGTCATGGCCAAGGTTCTTGGAATTGGAGTCGCTGTCATTACCAAAATGTGAGGTGGAATCAGCTTACCGTTTGCTCCAAGCGTTCCTTTACGCCATAATTTTGATCGCTGCTGCACACCAAAACGATGTTGCTCATCAATAACAACAAATCCTAAATTTTTAAATTTTACTTTATCTTCAATTAAGGCATGTGTCCCAATTAAAATATGGAGTTCTCCATTTTCTAATTGTTCATGAATTTCTCTTCTCTTCTTCGTTTTTACAGAACCAGTTAACAACTGAACATTTAAGCCCATTCCTTCAATTAGCTCTGTAATCCCTTCAAAATGCTGGTTCGCCAATATTTCTGTTGGAGCCATTAAACAGGCTTGATAACCATTATCAATAGCAATTAAAATACTCATTAATGCAACTATGGTTTTACCACTTCCTACATCTCCTTGCAACAGTCTATTCATATGATCGCCATACCCAACATCATCTCTAATTTCTTTCAGCACTCGTTTTTGAGCGCCCGTTAAATCAAAGGGTAATTTCTCACTATAAAACTGATTAAAGTTTGGTCCAACCCTATTAAAAACTGCCCCTTTTATGACTTCTTTTTTGATGCCTTTTTGTCTGAGCATATTCAATTGCAAATAGAATAACTCTTCAAATTTTAACCGATATCTCGATTTCTGCAGTAGATATTCATTTTCAGGAGCATGCACATTAATCATTGCACGCTCTTTATCCACCAATTTTAATTCTTCAATAATGTAAATGGGTAAAGTTTCCTGAATTTTATTAGTCAATTGTAGCACTAAATTTTTTAGAATTTTATGAATACCTTTTGCATTCAAACTCATTCTTGTCAAAATTTCTGTAGTCGCATAAACTGCCTCCAAAGTAACTTGATTCGCAATTAATGCATTATCCAATAAATCAATATCAGGATGTGCAATATTGTATCGATGATTATATGCTGATGGTTTTCCGTAAACCACATATTCTTTACCAATAGTTATAGAAGAAGCCAACCATTTTATTCCTTTAAACCAAACCAATTCAATTTCTCCAGTTTCATCTTTTAAAGTGGCCACTAAACGCTTCCCACGTTTTTCTCCCATAGTTTTTAATTCAACCACTTTTCCTCTTAGCTGAATATGAATTTCTTCAGAATTAATATCGGCTATTTTAAAAACTTGAGACTTATCAATATAACGAAAAGGATAGTGTAACAACAACTGCCTGTAAGTTGATATACCAAGCTCTTTCCGCAGCATTTCTGCGCGCTTAGGCCCTACTCCTTTAAGAAATTCTATTTTGGTATCTAAAAAATGGTTCCCCATCAACTGCGCTTGATAATTAAGAAATTAAAAGTAATCATATCCAATTAAAACTTTACCTTTATTTAACAAGATAAAATAATATTTTTGTCATCAAATTTGAAACATTCAGCAGACATAGAATTTATTGAAGCACACAAAAATGATTCACTCATTGATGTTGCTTTATTGTTGAGCAAACAGACAACGTTTGACAAAGAATTTATATTAGCTCAAATTAATGGCATCCAAAAAGCCAAAAGTAAGATTCAAGAATTTTACGACACGCCCAACATTATTTATCCTACAAAGCTTTCGTTAGAACAATGTTCTTCTGAAAAAACTGGTTCTTATAAAAGCCAGTTAATTAGCGGAAAAACCTTAGTGGATTTAACGGGTGGTTTTGGAGTTGACAGTTTCTATTTTGCTAAAGAATATGAGCAAGTTACTTACATTGAACAAAACACAGAGCTATACAATACAGTAAAACACAACTTTGGATTATTACACGCAACTAACATTAATCTAGTCAATTCTACTGCCGATAAATTTATAGAAAACAATACTCAAAAGTTTGATGTAGTTTATATTGACCCAAGCAGAAGAAACCAAAACGAACGTGTTTTTAAGCTAGACGAATGCACTCCAAACATTATTGAATTAGCGCCAGAATTATTTCAATTTTCTGATAAGATACTCGTAAAAACAGCTCCTCTTTTAGACATTAAACAAACCCTAAAGGATTTAAAAAATGTTACTAAAATTTGGGTTATTTCGGTAAATAACGATTGTAAAGAAGTCTTGTATTTATTGGAGAAAGGTTTTACTTCTGAACCAGAAATCAACACCATAAATCTTAGTAAAACAAATCAAGAATTTAGCTTTAACTACTTGCAAGAAAATGAAGCTGGAGTTGAATTATCTGCACCTGAAAATTATTTATACGAAGCTAATTCAGCTATCTTAAAAGCTGGAGCTTTTAATAGTATTTGCGAAGAGTATAATGTAAAAAAAATAGCACAACACTCTCATCTTTACACTTCCGAAAGTTTAGTTGAAAATTTCCCTGGTAGATGTTTTAAAATTGAACATGTTATCAATTACAACTTAAAGGAATTCAGAAAATTAAAACTGGATAAAGCTAATGTGAGTTGCCGTAATTTTAAAAACAATGTAGCTCAAGTAAAACAAAAATTAAAGCTGAAAGATGGAGGAGAAACTTACCTTTTTGCAACTACTGATTTGAATGATAAACCCATTCTGTTTGCTTGTAGTAAAGCTTAACTTTCTCGTAAAAAAAATGATAATTTGGTTTAACACAATTTAAGTCGCATTTTAACAGTCCAAAAAAGTACATTGACGGTAATTAAAAAAAGAATCACTAAATATTATGTTTTTAATAGACGAACCATTTGTTTCAGATTTTCTTATTGATACAATAAGAAATAATAATTTTAAAATAATTGCAACCAAAGCAGCTAAAGAATTAATAAAAGATGATTCGTTATTATGGATAGAGGAAGGGGAAGCAATTTCTTTATTAAAAAAGGATTCACAAATTTCTATTTATAGCAATTCAGAGAACGTATTGGCTTGGATCGATCAAAACTATGGAGAAGGTGAATTATCAAGTCAATTGAAAATATTAAAAAATAAAGTAAAGTTTAGAGAACTTATAAAGGTGTTGTTTCCCGACTTTTATTTCAAACAAATAAGTATTGACGAAATCCACCGATTATCTATTAATGAAATCCGTTTCCCATTCGTAATTAAACCTGCTATTGGTTTCTTTAGTATAGGAGTTCATATCGTGAAAAATGAAAAAGACTGGATAAAAGCCAAAAGTGAATTACACCCAGAAAAACTTAAAAGTATATTTCCTGAAAATGTATTAAATACAAACAATTTTATTATCGAGGAATTTATTCGTGGAGAAGAATATGCAATCGATTATTATTATGACAATAATGGAAATGCTATTTTATTAAACGTTTTACACCACATTTTCTCATCCGGAACAGACACAAGTGATAGGGTCTATTCAACATCCAAAGAAATCATTAACAGGTATAAAATTGAACTTGAAAGTTTTTTAAGTAGAATTGGTAAAGAGTTAAATCTAAAGAATTTTCCGGCTCATGCAGAAGTAAGAATAGATGAAAATGGAAAAATAATTCCGATTGAAATAAACCCTTTAAGATTTGGTGGGTTTTGTACAACAGCTGATCTTTTAGGAGTGACTTTAGCATTTAATGAATATAAATGCTTTTACGAAAACAAAAAACCAGACTGGGACACCATATTTAAAGGCAAAGAAAATAAAGTATTTAGTGTAATTATTTTGGATAATAATTCTGGCATACTCCCTTCGGATATTTTAAGATTTAAGTATTCAGATCTTGCAAATGATTTTGAAAACCCTGTATTAATAAGAAAATTAGATATCAACAAATATCCTGTATTTGGGTTTGTTTTTACTGAAAGTTCTTCTAATAATAAAAAAGAATTAAATGATATTCTCACTTCTGATTTAAGAAAATATATAGTATCAAAACAATGAGCACTTTAGCACTTAAAAAACTACCGCCAACAATGGCTATAAGTAATTGTTTTTTTCTCTTCTCCTGAAATTTTCTACAGAATTTTTAGCTTGGTGCGTACTTGCAAAGCTATGTGCTAACCCACGCAACTACTCATGCCCGAAGCCATTAAGCAAACCTACTCACTACTCCATACCAAACACTTCTTATTCTCCCATTTTCCTTTTAAATTTTCTTTGGGAATAATTATCCCATCACAATCTAAAAAGTTTTCATAAGCGTCTTTTTTTATAATTTTACAAGCGCCTCTCAAAACAGCTTCAACAATCTGATTTTGAATATCTAAACCATTTTCATTTGCTCCAATTTTAATCCCAATCTCGTTATTAAAAAGATCCATTTCTGAGCTAATCTCATCAGGAACAACACCATCTTCTAATCTTCTTTTTTTATAGTCTTTGTAATTTCCTTTCTCATGTTTTATACCCAAACTTCGTGCTCTTCTTGCACCAATTTCTTGTGTTAAACTTGCCATCCAAAAAGTATGTCTAAAAGCATCAATCTGACCTCCATTTCCGTTTCCTTTTAACACTTTTTTTTGCTGCACCTTTTTAGTGATTTCTCTTGTATTAACAGAAACTTTCAATGCTTTTTTCGCGACAAAAGGATGAAAAACAACCCAACACTTTTCTGGTCCACTTAGTTGTCTAAATTTATTTAAATTAGATTCCTGAGCATAAACACTAAAAAACACTACAAAAAAACAGTAAAACAGTACTAGCTTAGCCCTCATTATCAAACAGTTATAGAGCCTATAAATTATAGGTATTAATCGTTAGAAAAATAGGTTTTTTTAGATTATATTTGTGACTTGTCAAAAAAATAAATTTTAAAAGGAAATAAACGATATGGCGCAAGTTGAATTGATAATGCCTAAGATGGGTGAAAGTGTTGCTGAAGCAACAATTACAAGTTGGTTAAAAGAAGTTGGAGATACGATTGATGCAGATGAGTCTGTAGTAGAAATTGCAACCGACAAAGTAGATTCTGAAGTTCCTTCTACTGCTGAAGGAGTTTTAATTAAAAAATTATTTAATGAAGGTGATGTTGTTCAAGTAGGACAAGCAATTG
>CAJXEB010000099.1 GCA_913052585.1 uncultured Flavobacteriaceae bacterium
TCGTATTTTTGAAGAAAATAAGTATGCTATGATGATTGAAGAACAAGTGATACTTGTAAATGAAAAAGATGAACAAATTGGGCTAATGCCAAAACAAGAAGCTCATGAAAAAGCAATTCTTCACAGAGCATTTTCAGTTTTTGTATTTAATGATAAAAATGAGTTGATGCTCCAACAAAGAGCATTAGATAAATATCATTCTCCAGGTTTATGGACCAATACTTGTTGCAGCCACCAACGTAATGGAGAAAGCAATATAGATGCTGGTGTACGTAGATTGGAAGAAGAAATGGGTTTTGTCACTCAGCTTTCAGAAACCACGTCGTTTATTTATAAAGCTCCCTTTGATAACGGACTTACAGAATATGAATACGACCACATTTTAGTTGGAAAATTTAATAATGGACCTATCATAAACCTAGAAGAAGTTGCATCTTGGAAATGGATGTTATTAGGTGATGTTAAAAAAGATATAGCAACTAATCCAAATAATTACACAGCTTGGTTCAAGATTATTTTTGATAAATTTTATAAATATTTAGCCCTATGAGTTTAACGGTATATAGAAAATCTCACTTCAACGCAGCACACCGATTGTATCGACCCGATTGGGATGATGATAAAAACAACGCAGTCTTCGGAAAATGTAATAACCCAAATTTTCATGGTCATAATTATGAACTTGAAGTTGGTGTGACTGGTGATATTGATCAAGAGACAGGTTTTTTAATCGACATTATTGAATTAAAAAATATTATTAAAGAAGAAGTTGAAGATTATTTGGATCATAAAAATCTAAATTTAGACATTCCTGAATTTAAAGAATTAAATCCTACCATGGAGAACATTGCTGTGTTAATTTGGGATAAATTGAATGCTAGTTCGTTAGGAAGATTTAAGGTGTCTGTAACTTTATATGAGACTCCAAGAAACTTTGTAATATATACCGGTAATTAATTAAACTATTTGAATAAAGATCAGTTAAAATATCCAATAAAATTCACTCCCATTTTAAAAGAAAAAATTTGGGGAGGAAATAAACTTAATTTATTATTTAATAAATCTGCAAAAAATAATATTGGAGAAAGTTGGGAAATTTCTGATGTAGACTCCAATATTTCTATTGTTGATAGTGGTTTGTTAAAAGGAAAGTCTTTAACACAACTAATAATTTTTTTTAAAGAGGATTTTATTGGTGCTAGTGTTTATAAAACCTTTGGAAATAATTTTCCATTATTATTTAAATTTATTGACGCTAAAGAAGACTTATCAGTTCAATTACATCCTAACGATCAACTTGCAAAAGAGCGTCATAACTCTTTTGGAAAGACAGAGATGTGGTATATATTAGATACCGATGAAGATGCAAAACTAATTTTAGGGTTCAATACATTAATTGATCAAAATGTTTATCAAAAGCATCTTTTTGAAAATACACTTTCTGAAATTTTACAGTATAAAAAAGTTAAAAAAGGAGATTCTTTTTTTATAGAAACAGGAACCGTACATGCGATTGGAGCTGGAGTAGTTTTGGCGGAAATTCAGCAAACTTCAGATATTACCTATAGAATTTACGATTATAATAGACCCGGATTAGATGGGGAGTTAAGAGAACTTCATACGGATTTAGCAATTAATGCAATAAATTTTGAAAGCAAAAAAGAAAAACTAGAATATAAAGATGAAATTAATATTCCTGTAAATTTATGTAAATCAAAATATTTTCATACAAACAAGTTATCTATATCAAATCTGATAAAACGCGATTTAAGTTTAATCGATTCCTTTGTTGTTTATATGTGTTTAGAGGGGGATGGAGAAATAATTGCAAATAATTATTCTGAGATTTTCACAAAAGGAGATACACTACTTATACCTGCTATTATAAAAAATATTAATATTAAAACGCAATCTGCAATATTTTTAGAAGTTTATATCCCCTAATGGGTTGAAAATTTAGTATTTTTGCAAAAATTAAAAACCACTATGGCAAATATACGCGATTTAAAAAAAGACATCAACTACGTATTAGGAGATATCATTGAAGCTGTTTATTTATGGGAGCTTACAAATCCAAAACAAGAAACAAAAAAATCTGAAGCAATTATTGATGAAGCAATTAATGTTTTTGACGAATTAATTGCTAAAATTAATCTTAAAAATGTTGAGAGTAGTAAACAACACTTTAAAGCAATTAATCAAGAATTAGAAGAAAAAGGAAGAAAATTAATTGATAAAATTAACGCCTTAAGTTAATTATCTAATTTTTTTCTAGATTGTATTAAAGACTCTAAATCCTTACCGTATTTAGAGTCTTTTATTTTTGGACTAAGATTGTTATATACAGAGTCTAAATAATAAATTTTAGTATCATTTACAAGACTAACCATTAAATAAGGTGCTATTTCAAAGTCCTTATTCGATAAAGCAAAACTTATGGTTGCTAAATATTTTTTAGCAAGTATTGAATTTTGAGAAATACTTAATTGATTCGCTAAAGAATCATTCCCTTGTTTTCTCGCTTGAAAGCTTTGCTCAATTAACTCTAAATTTCTATCAGAGTATCTATCAATAATTTTATTATAAATTTTATATTTCTCTTGATTATTTGATCCAGTAATTTTAGCATCTACTGCAAAATTTGTCAAGGTAGTATTGATGTTTATAGGGTTAGCTTCAGCAAAAAATGCAATGCGATCATCATTTAAAAACCCATTTTCTAAACGAACGTATAGGTAATAGATTTCTGGTTCTAAAACTGTTTCAGAAAAACTAAATGAAGAACTGCCATTTACAGAAACAGAATCAATAGTAATAAGTAAAGATCCCTCTATTTTCTGAAGAAATAAGGTGCCTTTTTTAAGTCCCTTAACGTTCCCAGTAAGGGTCATTTTATTTTCATTAGTTTCACAACTAATCAATAGAATTAACACAGATAATAATGTTAAATATTTATTCATTTTAGATACTTTTTTTAGCGTAGCAAAGATGCATTATTTTTTAATAAATCAATTATGAAATGGATGCCAATTGCATTAAAACTGTACATAAAATGGCTCCAATAGTTCCAACAGCATATCCGAAAACTGCTAGTAAAACTCCAACAGTAGCTAAGGAGGGATGAAAAGCAGAAGCAACAATAGGAGCAGAGGCTGCACCACCAACATTTGCTTGACTACCAACTGCTAAAAAGAAATAAGGTGCTTTAATTAGTTTAGCAACCAATATTAATAAACCAGCATGTATGATCATCCAAACAAAACCAATTGCAATTAATCCTAGGTTGTCAAAAATCAACATTAAATCCATTTTCATTCCAATACTAGCCACCAGAATATATATAAATACACTACCAAATTTACTTGCACCTGCTCCTTCATAACTTCTAGCTTTTGTAAACGAAAGTAAAATACCAATAATAGTAGTGAGGGTAATCATCCAAAAGAAACTAGAACTTAAAAAAGTAAATATGTTTCTAGTGATTCCAGCTTCTAAACTATTCACAAAATCTTCAAAAAATGAGCTTAAATATCCTGCTCCTAAATGAGCAAAGCTTACAGTACCAAAAGCGATGGCCGCTAATATCATTAAATCGGTTAGTGTTGGATTTCGATCTACTTTCTTTGCGTAATCTGAAACTTTATTTTTTAAACTTTCAATAGCTGAAGTATCTGCTTTTAACCATTTGTCAATTTTTGTAGATTTTCCTATTCCAATTAAAATAATTGCCATCCAAACGTTGGCAACAACAATATCTACAAATACCATCCCTCCATATAATTTTTGGTTATAATCATAAATTTCTAACATAGCGGTTTGGTTCGCTCCACCACCAATCCAACTTCCGGAAAGTGTAGATAATCCTCTCCAAACATCGTTAAATTCTCCAACTGCTGGAGTTGGAAATATTGGGGTTGATAAGGTTTCGGGAGAGATGGTTCCTATTATTAAAATAGCAATAGGACCTCCTAAAATAATACCGACTGTACCTGTTAAAAACATAATTAAAGCCTTGGGGCCTAAATTAAAAACGCCTTTTAAATCGATACTTAATGTCATTAAAACAAGCGCTGCAGGAAGTAAATACCTACTGGACATATAATATAATTTGGAACTTCCAGAAACGGCTTCACCAGATTCAGTTATTGTAGTCCACTCAGGAGAAATAAGCCCTGTGGTTGTTAGAAAAGCAGGAACGATGTAAGCCATAAATAGTGCTGGAACTATTTTATAAAACTTATTCCAAAAACCTGTTTTTAAATGGGATGTATAAAAAATAACTCCTAAACAAACCATTAATAAACCAAAAACAATAGTGTCATTGGTAAATAATGGAGTGGTGTCTTTTAATATTTCGGCTGTTTCTTGCATTATATTATTTTAAAATAAATGAGTAAATTGTTTTAATAAGCTTTTTTGAAATAGGAATTTCTTCCTTGTTGTAAGATGCTTGATTTTCTAATAAATCACCTTTGATTTCTTTAAAAATATGATTCATATTTGGAATGATAATTAATTCTGCTTCCTGTTTTGCAGCTTTTAATTTTTCAGCTTCAGAAACTTGAACTTGAAAGTCATTATCACCATTGATGATTAATACGGGTATGGTTAGTTTAGAAATTTCAGTTTGAGGGTTGTATTCCATCCAACTAAACATAAAAGGCTGTAAAGAAGGTCTAAAAATGGAAGCTAGTAAGGGACTATAATTTTGTGCAACTCCATTTACACGTAAATCATCAAAAGATTGACGAGCGTTTTCTACTAATGCAGGAGCTTGCTTTTCTAATTGATCTACGATCACATCGTCAATTTCTTGGCCAGCACCAGCTAATGATATGAATTTAGAAATAGACTCTTCTTGTGATGCAATCATACCCACTAAAGACCCTTGACTATGACCAATAATTATAATTTGAGAGAAACGTTGGTCATCTTTAAAATATTGAATAACATTTAGGGCATCCTTGATGAAATCGTTAAAATCTACTTCACTTTCTTTAAAAATACCATCTACTAATTGCTTGACTAATCGCTTGTCATATCTAAAAGTTGCAATCTTTTTTTTATAAAGTCCTTCTGCTAAATATTTTAATGAATTATTTTTTAAATCTTGCTGATTTCCATCCCTGTCTGTAGGTCCAGAACCTTGTATGATAATTGCTAATGGTGTTTTTTTGTTTTTAGTAGGAACTAATAATGTGCCGTTTATTAGAGGATTAATGCTTAAATCAACTGAGTTAGAAGTTGGAATTTGAGCATGATTAATTCCGAAGAAAAATAGAAATAACAAAACCCAATTTATATTCATTAATAATAATTTATTTAAAGATTTCAATATATAACTTTTTTCAATTTTAACATTCAAATGTTTTTTATAATATGTCATTAATAAATAGGAATAGTATCTTTGTTTTAAATTGATTTATTATGAAAAAAATATCATTCTTATTATTATTTGTTTTTTTGAACACATACATTTCTTATTCATCAGATGATTGGGGGAAAACTGGTCATAGAGCAACTGGAGAAATCGCTGAAAAGTATTTAACAAAAAAAGCCAAGAAAGAGATAGATAAATTATTAAACGGTTATTCTTTAGCATTTGTATCTACTTATGCGGATGATATAAAGAGTGATAATGCCTATAAAAAATATTATACTTGGCATTATGTAAACTTTCCAATTGGTAGTACCTATGAGTCTCACTCTAAAAATGAAAAAGGAGATTTAATAGAGGGAATTAACACCTGTATTAAGTTTTTAAAAGATAAAAATTCCTCTAATAAAGATAAAGCCTTCCACCTTAAGATGTTAGTACATTTTATAGGAGATTTGCACCAACCATTACATATTGGTAAGGCAGGAGATAGGGGAGGAAATGACATTAAAGTGCAATGGTTTTACAAGGATACAAATCTACATGCCGTTTGGGATTCCAAAATGATTGATGGTTATGGGATGTCTTATACAGAATTAGCAATTAGTGCGCAAAAACTGTCCAAGCAGCAATTAGAATTTATACAAAACGGAACCCCTGTTGATTGGATGAACGATAGTAGAAAGCTATGTGAAGAGGTTTATACAAGTGCTGAAGTTGGTGAGAATCTTAGATATAGATACTCTTATGACTATATGGATACAGTTCGTTTGCAATTACAAAAAGGTGGAATTAGATTGGCTACAATCCTTAATGATATTTTTAGCTAATTAAATATATAAATAAGCCCAATACATCAAAATTAATTGAAGAGAAATTCTTAAGATTAGCACCCATTTAGGGAGCTTTAAGGAAGCCTCTTTATTCGTTAGCATATAAACATGTATCGGTATAAAGAGTATTAATAATAATAGGATACCAATTGCACCTATTTCCTGACTTTCTTGTGTAATAAGCATAAACCCAAAAATCATTTCAATAATACCACTTATCAATACCAAGCTCTTATGGGCGGGAATGTATGAGGGCATTATTTTTTCGTATAATTTTGGTTTTCTAAAATGATTAACTCCACCAAGTATAAATAAAATTGCAAGTAGGTATTGATGCCAAGGAAACATATGTTTTTATTTTTTTTAAAAATACAACAAATAAAAAAGCCTCCTTTTCAATTAAGAAAAGGAGGCTTTTAAAATTAAAATACTAT
>CAJXEB010000100.1 GCA_913052585.1 uncultured Flavobacteriaceae bacterium
TTTTTTAAGTATGTTCGAATGAGTAAATTTTTGAAACAAAGTTGCTTTTCTAGTTAATCATCAACATCGATTCATGATTTGATTTATTTATTTATTAAAGACTATATTTATTGCACGCAACGATTTATTAAATATAACTATTAAAAAGTATCAACTATGAAAACAAAATTTACAGTATTAGCAATTGTTTGCCTCTTATTATCATATAATTCATTTGGACAAAAAGATGTTTCGTCAAAGTCTTCAAAAGCCATCGTAAATTTTAAAAAAACAAACAATGACATTAATCAATATTTTAACACCGCTTATGGATATGCTGTTTTCCCTGCTGTTGGTAAAGGAGGTTTAGGTATTGGTGGGGCAGCCGGAAATGGAACTATCTATAAAGATGGATATGTTTTAGGTAATTGTAAATTAACTCAATTAACTATTGGTTTTCAGGCTGGTGGCCAATCATATCAAGAAGTTATCTTCTTTGAAAATAAAGAAGCTTTTGAAAGATTTACTGCTAACAAATTTGAATTTACTGCACAAGTATCTGCAATAGCTCTTAAAAGTGGTGTATCATTAAATGCTGAATATAGTGATGGGATTTTAGTAATAACACAAGCTATTGGAGGACTAATGTATGAAGCTTCAGTCGGTGGTCAGAAGTTTAAGACTCAAATGATCTATTAAAACGTATTATAATAAATCGATCAATTCTGAAGCCAACTCCAAGGTCTTAAAATTAGTATGTACAACTTCTTCTGTTACTTTTTCATGTTGCCAAGTAATATGAAATGGTATATGAATAGCAAAAGAACCGATTTCTAAAACTGGAAGAATATCAGATTTTAATGAGTTACCTATCATTAAAAATTGCTCAGGAGCAATATCTAAATGGGTTATTAATTTTTGATAATTTTTAGGCTTTTTATCACTCATCACTTCTATATGATGAAAATATTTTTCCAAACCAGATCGCATCAGTTTTCGTTCTTGATCTAATAAATCTCCTTTGGTAGCCACAACCAAACGATACTTTTTTGAAAGCTGCGCTAAAGTTGCTTCAATTCTATCAATTATTTCAACAGGCATCAGTAACATTCTTTTTGCAATTTCGATAAGTTTTGAAACGGTTTCTAAAGGAATTTGATTATTTGAAATAGTGATGGCAGCTTCAATTAGAGATAATGCAAAAGGTTTAATACCATAACCATACAAAGGTAAATTTTGCATTTCAATTTTATATAAAAGCGCGTTGCATTCTTCTTCAGAAACATACTCTTTTAAAAGCTCACAAAAATCTTTTTCTGCATCTCTGAAATAGGGCTCGTTTACCCATAAGGTATCATCGGCATCAAAAGCAATAACTTTTATGGTACTAAACATTATGAAATTATCTAATTAGTTTTTTGTATTTGATCCTTTTCGGTAATAAGTCACCACCCAAGCGTTTCTTTTTATTTTCTTCATAATCACTAAATCCACCTTCAAAGAAATAAACTTGACTATCTCCTTCAAACGCTAAAATGTGTGTACAAACACGATCTAAAAACCACCTGTCGTGAGAAATCACTACTGCACAGCCTGCAAAACTCTCCAAACCTTCTTCCAAGGCTCTAAGTGTATTAACATCTAAGTCATTAGTTGGTTCATCTAATAATAATACGTTCCCTTCTTCCCGCAAGGTCATTGCAAGATGTAAACGGTTTCGTTCTCCACCAGAAAGTGTAGAAACCTTTTTATTTTGTTCGCTTCCTCCAAAATTAAAGCGACTTAAGTATGCTCTAGAATTAACCTGTCTACCTCCCATCATAATCAATTCTTGACCATCACAGAAATTTTCCCAAATTGACTTATCTACATTAATATTCGAATGTGCTTGATCCACATAAGCAATTTGAGCTGTTTCACCAACAGTAAAATCACCAGCATCCGGTGTTTCCTGATCCATAATCATTTTAAAAATAGTGGTCTTTCCAGCTCCGTTAGGACCAATAATACCAACTATTCCTGCTTGAGGTAAATTAAAATTTAAATCTTCATATAATAATTTATCTCCAAATGCTTTTGAAACGCCTTTGGCTTCTATAACGTTTGTTCCCAAACGTGGTCCATTAGGTATATAAATTTCTAATTTCTCATCTAATTGTTTCTGATCTTGACTCATTAACTTGTCATAGTTATTAAGTCTTGCTTTTTGTTTTGTCTGTCTTCCCTTGGCTCCTTGACGAACCCAATCCAACTCACGTTCTAAAGTTTTCTGACGCTTAGAAGCGGTTTTACTTTCCTGTGCCATTCGTTTAGATTTTTGATCTAACCAAGAAGAATAGTTACCCTTCCAAGGAATTCCTTCTCCTCTATCTAATTCTAAAATCCAACCCGCCACATTATCAAGAAAATATCTATCGTGAGTTACTGCTATTACTGTCCCCTTATATTGTGATAAGTGATGCTCTAACCAATGAACACTTTCTGCATCCAAGTGATTGGTAGGTTCATCTAATAATAATACATCTGGTTCTTGTAATAGTAATCTACATAAGGCAACTCTTCTACGTTCACCTCCTGATAAAACATTTATGGGCGAATCTCCAGGTGGAGTTCTAAGAGCATCCATTGCAATCTCTAACTTAGTATCTAATTCCCAGGCATTTGTAGCATCAATTTTATCCTGTAATAAAGCCTGTTTCGCCATCAAATCATCCATTTTATCTGGATTTTCATAAACCTCTGGCAAGCCAAACATATCGTTTATTTTATTATATTCATCTAGAATATCTACTACATCTTGTACTCCTTCTTTTACAATTTCTATAACAGTTTTAGATTCATCTAGTTTAGGTTCTTGTTCTAAATAGCCTACAGAATATCCATCAGCAAAAACAACATCTCCTCTAAAATTAGTATCAACTCCTGCAATAATTTTTAAAAGTGTTGATTTACCACTTCCATTTAAACCTAATATTCCAATTTTTGCTCCATAGAAAAAACTTAAATATATATTTTTAAGAACTGGAGTTTGTGAATTTTGATATGCTTTGGTAACTCCAGACATGGAGAAAATCACCTTTTTGTCATCTGACATAATATGCTGTTAAATTGTTATTTTTATTTTATTTCTAGATACTGCTAAATAAGAACTGTCTATTAAATTATACTCTCCCTTTTAAGGCATTGAAAACCCAAGCATTTGCAAAAAAACCGATACCTACAGAAGCAAATCCCCATCCGGCAACATCATCATATCTAAATGCTCCAAGGCCAATTAAAATTAATCCCATTAATATCATTATAAATGTTGCCCAAGCCAACACTGTATTTTTATTCATTCCCATAATTTAATTCCCTTTATTGTTTTCTGAAGATTTTATAGAAAACGATTACATTAAATAATTCCGTTAAAATTAAGCCTAACTACAAATATCGTAATAAAATTTTTCCTAAAGCGAAAAACTAAATACTTTATCGAGCATATATTAAATTGAAAAACAATATGGATTAAAAGGCATTTTGTATTTTAGCAAAAAGTTATTTTTATATGGATTTAAACTTCAATAAAAACGAAGATCACAATAAATTATTAAGCTCTGCATTAAGGCAAAAACTTGTAAAAGTAATGCTTGGTGGCGGAAAAAGCAGGATTGAAAAACATCATGCTAAAGGAAAAATGACAGCTCGAGAACGCATTGATTATTTACTTGATACAAAAACTAAAAGCATTGAAATTGGCGCTTTTGCAGGTGACAAAATGTATGAAGAGCACGGAGGATGCCCTAGTGGTGGTGTGGTAATAAAAATTGGATATGTTAGTGGTAAACAATGTATTGTTGTTGCAAATGATGCTACTGTTAAAGCCGGCGCTTGGTTTCCAATTACAGGAAAAAAGAATTTACGTGCCCAAGAAATTTCAATAGAAAATAGATTACCAATTATATATTTAGTGGATAGTGCGGGTGTTTATCTTCCTATGCAAGATGAAATATTTCCAGACAAAGAACATTTTGGAAGAATTTTCAGAAACAATGCCGTAATGAGTAGTATGGGAATTACTCAAATATCTGCTGTTATGGGTAGCTGTGTTGCAGGTGGTGCTTATTTACCAATTATGAGTGACGAAGCGTTAATTGTAGATAAAACTGGAAGTATATTTTTAGCAGGAAGTTATCTTGTAAAAGCTGCTATTGGTGAATCTATAGATAATGAAACGCTAGGTGGAGCTTCAACTCATTGTGAAATTAGTGGTGTAACCGATTATAAATCTAAAGACGATAAAGATGCTTTAGATACTATAAAAAATATATTCTCAAAAATTGGAGATTATGACAAAGCCGGTTATAACAGAGAAGAACCTTTAAAACCAAAAGAAGACCCCAAAGAACTATTTGGTATCCTTCCAAAGTCACGTGCCGAAAAATACGATATGCGTGAAATTATAAAACGTATTGTTGACGATTCTTTATTTGAAGAGTATAAAAAAGAGTATGGTAAAACAATCCTAACAGGTTATGCAAGAATCGATGGTTGGGCAGTTGGAATTGTAGCTAACCAACGAACTTTGGTAAAAACGAAAAGTGGAGAAATGCAATTTGGAGGTGTTATTTATAGTGATAGTGCCGATAAAGCAACTCGGTTTATAGCCAATTGCAATCAGAAAAAAATACCATTAGTTTTTCTTCAAGATGTTACTGGCTTTATGGTTGGAAGCAAAAGCGAACATGGAGGGATTATTAAAGATGGTGCCAAAATGGTAAATGCTGTTAGTAATAGTGTAGTTCCAAAATTTACAATTATTATAGGAAACTCTTATGGTGCTGGAAATTATGCAATGTGTGGAAAAGCTTATGACCCAAGGTTAATAGTAGCTTGGCCAAGTGCAGAACTAGCAGTAATGAGCGGAAATAGTGCTGCAAAAGTGTTATTGCAAATTGAAGCAGCATCCTTAAAAAAACAAGGAAAAGAAATTACTCCAGAAGTTGAAAAAGAGTTGTACGATAAAATTAAAGCTCGCTACGATGAACAAGTTTCACCTTATTATGCAGCTTCAAGAATATGGACAGATGCAGTCATTAACCCACTAGATACCAGAACTTGGATTTCTATGGGAATCGAGGCTGCCAACCACGCTCCTATTGAAAAGAAATTTAATTTGGGAGTGGTTCAAGTATAATTCGGTACTGGCGCAATTAAACTTGCTGAAGAAAATGAAGTAGTCCGCGTTGATGGTGAAAATATACCATTAAGGATGGAATTATTTTCGATGGTAAACAATTATTAAAAGATGTAAAAACAATGATAGATGAAGCTAAAGTCAAAGAAAATTTTAAACTTCTTAAACCTGGGATTAAAAATTAAAACCTGTAACTAATGTCTCTTTATTTAGAACTAGGATTTACAATTTTAATTTTTTCTTGTCGTCTATTGATATAACGGAATCCTTTTTCACCATAGATGCCATCCTCTTCTAACATGATTCGGATGTCTTTTTTCCATTCTTTAATTTCAACTGTGGTATTTAATTCAATAGCATAAACCGTATTGTAATACAAAGGATAATCTCCTGAACCAGGCACTCCTCCTTGAGAATCCCACATACCAATAGTGGGTCCAGCACTATGTCCATAAACTCCTAATGGATGTGTATAAATGGAAGGCTTTAAACCTTCTTCTTTGGCTCCCTTTAAAGATTGTAATAGAATCTGATTACCTGTTTGCCCTTCAACAAAATTTGAAGTAAATATATCCTGTACTCGATTTCCTTTTTTAAAAGCTTCTGAAAGAAATTCAGGAACCTTTGTCTCCTCTTCTTTTAAAACATAGGCATGTTGTTGGCAATCGGTATTTAAACCAATATAGGTGATCCCAAAATCACAATGCAATAAATCACCAGGAATGATTAATTTTTCCTTCGCTCCTTTTGAGAATGAATAAATATGACTTTTTAATTCTTCATTATTTCGTTGGATATCAACCGTTGGATGAAACCATGTTTCTAATCCTAAATCGGTTACTTTTTGTCGCATCCACCAAACTACATCGTCTGTGGTAGTTTCGCCTGGAGTAATTACTTTACTTGAAAAAGCTTCATCAATAATATCATGAGTGATTTTCACTAATGTGGGATACAGTTCCATTTCTTTTTTTGATCTTGTTTCGATCCAAGCTATTGATAACTTTTCAGCAGATACCAATTTGTTATGAAATTGAATAGGCAAGGCTTTTTTAAATTCAGAATAATCCGTTTGCACCAAACCGTCAGCAATACCAAAGTTTTCAGAGATATTAATTCCTATTTTATTTGGATTCCTGTTTTTTATGATATCAACAAGTCTTTTCCATTGATCAGGTTGTTCTTCCTTATTCCAAGCTGAAGTTATGTTTTTACCAATATCATACCTTGCAACTGCTAATTTTTCAAAAGTATGGGTTTCTTTATTTCTATAAAAAACGATAATTGTTCTCCTACGAGCGTTTAGCCAAGTAGCAGGAAGCATCGTTCTCATAACTGGATCTTCATTGTATTCTCTAGAAATAAGCAACCACATATCAATCTCTGTTTTATCCATTAATTGTGGTAAAATATTATCAAAACGATCTG
>CAJXEB010000101.1 GCA_913052585.1 uncultured Flavobacteriaceae bacterium
TGTTCTTTTTTAGTTCTACTCCGTTTTGGGCGTAGTCGTAAACAGCACTAAGGCCGTCATAAATTTCACTTGATTGGAATATGTAACCATATTCTTTTGCGTGTGATATTACTTTTTTAAATAAATCTTCATTTGCCATAGCGCAAAAATAAAAAAACCGTTACGATTAGCTCGTAACGGTTTCAATTATTTAATAATAAAATTTTATTTCAATGTCATTGTTGAAGTTGCAATTAATTTTGCTCCATCAAAAACATTAATTGTGTAAATACCTTTTATTAGATCTTCTTCATTTGCATCTACCATAGAACATACATCTAACTCTTCATTTTCATAAAAAACTTTTGTTGAAGCGCTATAATTTAAAGTTCCATTTTCAAACTGTAAAATACCTTTTTCTCCTAATAAATTATTTTTAGGATTGATTACTTGAATATAAAGTATGCGGTCTCCTTTTTCAGCAATAGCATTTGGAATAAGTGCAAAACATGCTCTAATTTTATCTGCTCTTTTAGATCGTTGAGTATCTATAATTTTACCGCTACTTCTAACAATAACACCGGCTCCAACTAAATCTATTGCACGAACCACAGAACCCGCTTTAATTTTCTCTGCCATTGTTTTGTTTTCTTCCTTAACTGAATCTACTACTTTAATGGTTTCATCTAACTCTAAGAATGCATTATCTCTTTCAGCAACAATCAATTTATTAACAGCAATTAAACTATCTGCTTTTTTAAACAATAACGTTCTTTCGTCTTTTAATTTTCCAATTTCAGATTTATAACGACGTATCAATGTAATATTTGCTTTTGAATCTTTAACAGAAGCAAGTAAATCCTCTATACGTTCTCTTGCTTCTAGAAGGTCTTTGTCTTTAATTTCATTATCCTGAATTACTTCATCATAATTTGCAATTAATTCTTGAAGTTCTAATTCAATATCAGATTTTTGGTCTTCTAAAATAGTTACTGTATCTTTATTATCATTATATAATGTTACTGTATAAACAGCTAATACAATTAATAATAGAGTTAGTATCCCCACTATTATTTTAAACTTGTTGTTGTTCTCCTCTGTATTCATGGTTTTTATTTTTAGTGTTAATTATCAGCAAATTTACTATGTTAATTTATATAACGTTAAAAAATAAATATAAATATGTTTTATGTTAAATCTTTTATTTCCAAAAGTTTGCAATGGGTGTAAAACCATTTTATTAAAAACTGAAGAGGTTATCTGCACACAATGCAGACACAGTCTACCTATTATAAGTCATCATAATACTGATAATGACGCTATGAAGAAACTTTTTTATGGCAAATTTTTAATCGAAAATGCAACGGCAATTATTAAATTTCAGAAAAGAGGAATTACCCAAGAACTACTTCACAATTTAAAATATCGAGGGCAGCAACATATAAGTTCGTTTTTTGGAAAATGGCTTGGAGAGCAATTAGCAGATAACCCAGATTACCAAAAAATTGAAATGGTAATTCCAGTCCCTTTACATAAACAAAAATTAAAAAAAAGAGGATATAATCAAGTAGAGGGTTTTGGAGTTGAAATAGCTAAAGCACTACAAGTAGCATATGTGGACACTATATTAACGAAAGAATCTAAAACGAAATCACAAGTATTTAAACAACGTTTTACACGATTTCAAACGGAAGAAATTTTTAAAATCAAACAACCCCATTTAATAAACGGTAAACACATTTTATTAGTTGATGATATTGTAACAACTGGTGCTACGCTAGAAAATTGTGCGCTCCAAATATTTAAAAGCAATCAAGTAAAACTTAGTATTGCAACCATAGCAATCGCTTAAATATTTTGTCTATTTTTGCGAGTATGATGCGTCGTATACTTTATTTTGCAATCTTATTTTTTGTTACACTAACATTTGTTAATTGTGCAAAAAGAGGAAATCCTTCTGGCGGATTAAAAGATTCAATTCCACCAATTATTGTAAAATACAACCCAGAAAATTATAGCATCAACTTTACTGATGATGAAATTAAAATCTATTTTGATGAATACATTAAGCTAACAGAGATTAATAAAGAGTTAATTATTTCTCCCCCTTTAAAATATCAACCAGAAATTACCCCCTTAAGTACTGGAAAGTTTATTAAAATAAAGATTAAAGACACCCTAAAAGAAAATACTACTTACTCGTTTAATTTTGGAAAAAGTATTGTTGACAATACTGAAGAAAATGCTTTTAAATACTTTAAATATATCTTTTCCACAGGTAGTTTTATTGATAGCTTAAAATTGAAAGGAACCGTTAAAGATGCCCTACTATTAAATCCTGAAGGAGCAACAACAGTCATGCTGTATGAAGTAAATAAATCTTTTAATGATTCCATAATTTATTCTGAAAAACCAACTTACATCACCACTACAAAAGAGGAATCTCAAGAGTTTGAACTTACAAATTTAAAAGAAGGAACCTATTTGTTGGTCGCTTTAAAAGATAAGACGAATGATTATATTTTTCAACCACAATATGATAAAATAGGTTTTTTAGAGGAATTGATTACCATACCGTCTGATAGCACTTTTACAATTAACATCTTTAAAGAAACAGAAGATTATACGATCGGAAAACCTAAACACGAAGGTAAAAACCATATTATATTTGGTTATAATGGAGATGCTGAAGATTTAAAAGTTGATTTAAAATCAATAGTCCCTAAAGACTTTGAATACACAACCTACAAAGACCCTAAATCCGATACGTTACATTATTGGTTTAAACCTTTCGTAGAAAATGATTCGTTAGTTTTTACTGCAACAAATAAAACTTATTTAGATACTTTAGTCACTAGAATGCGCGATTTGCATGCAGATACTTTAGTGATAAAACCTATCAATGCAGGAGTTTTAACTCCAATGGATACTCTTAAATTTACCTCTACCACTCCTTTAACTTTATTTGATTCTGAAAAAGTAACCGTAATTAATCAAGATTCTGTCGCAGTCCCTTTTAAAGGTAGAATTGACAACGGATTTAACACAGCGGTTTTAAATTTTGATATAAAAGTTACAGAATCCTATGTGATTCAATTATTACCTGGAGCATTTACCGATTTTTTTGAACAGACAAACGATACCATTAACGTAAGAGTTAGGACTAAAGAAAATTCAGATTATGGATCGCTAAGTTTGATATTAAAAGAGCCTAAAATAGTACCTGTAATTGTTCAATTAGTAAATACTAAGTTTAAGGTTATTCAAGAAAGATACTTTACAGAAAAGGAGCTCATTTTATTTGAATATATAAATCCAGGAGAATATTACATCCGTATTATCTACGATGAAAACAAAAATAAACTTTGGGATACAGGAAATTATCTTAAAAAAATACAACCTGAAACTGTCATATATTATCCCGAAAAAATGGAAATCCGTCCTAATTGGAGTTTAGTAGAAACCTTTAATTTAGAGTAAATTCATCGCGATCATTTAAAAACTGAAGGTGTTTTCTATTAGTTTCAATATGTGATTTTTTAAGTGCTATCGTTTCTATAAAATTTCCTTCAAAATTAGGCATAGAAACCTGTTCTCCCAATACATTATAAACTGTAGAATGTCCTATATATTGATGTTCATTTCCATCTTTTCCAGTTCTGTTAACACCAACACAATAAGCCATATTCTCAATAGAACGTGCTTTTAATAAAGCATCCCAAGCGGCGATTCTTCTTTCTGGCCAGTTTGCGACATAAAGCAGTACATCATAATTTTCGGTATTTCGAGCCCAAACCGGAAAACGTAAATCATAACAAATTAAAGGACAAATTTTCCATCCCAATAAATCCACAATCAATCGTTTATTTCCTGAAGCAAACGTATGATGTTCTCCTGCTAACGTAAAGGAATGTCGCTTATCATAAGTTTTATAATCGCCATTAGGAAAAACAAAAAACAATCTATTATAAAAAGTTTTATTTTCAGATATTATAACACTTCCAGTAACTGCGCAATTCATTTTTACGGCCTGATTCTTCATCCAATTAAGTGTTTTTCCATTTTCTAATTCGGCAAGTGGTGCAGCGTTCATGGTAAAACCCGTTGTAAACATTTCAGGAAGTATAATAAGATCTGTTTGCTCTGAAATTTGCTTTATTTTTTCAGAAAACATGAAACGATTTGCATCTGGATTTTCCCAAAATAAATCTGATTGAATAGTCGTGATTTTTAAGATTTTCTTCAATTTAAATGGTATTTAAAATAGTTGCTGCTTTCTGAAGTGTTTCTTCTGTTTTTGCAAAACAAACTCTAATTTGTTTAAAATCTTCTTTACTTTCATTAAAAACTGAAGTTGGTATAGTCGCAATTTTATAATCCTTTGTTAATCTTTCGGCAAATTGCAGATCAGTTTCATTTGAGATTTCCGAAAAATCTAACATTTGAAAATAAGTGCCTTTTGAAGGAATAATTTTAAATCTTGAATCTTTTATCAATTCCAGAAACACATCTCTTTTCTGTTGGTAAAACCTTGGAAGGCTTAAGTAATGCTCAGGTGTTTGTAAATATTCTGATAATGCTCTTTGAATTGGGCTATTGACACTAAATACATTATACTGATGGATCTTTTTAAACTCATTCATCAAGTTTTCTGGAGCCAAACAATAGCCCATTTTCCATCCGGTATTATGAAATGTTTTTCCAAATGAAGCAACTATAAAGCTCCTTGAAGCTAATTCTGGAAATCTTGCTGCACTATAATGAGTAAGGCCATCGAAAATAATATGTTCATAAACCTCATCGCTAATAACTATTAAATTATGCTTTTCAGCTAGAAACTGTAATTGAAGCATATCATCTTCAGAAAAAATCATACCACTAGGATTGTGTGGGGAATTTACAATGATAAGCTTTGTTTTAGTAGAAATTTTCTGTTCTACTTCTCCCCAATTTGGCATGTAAAATGGTGCTTTTAGTTGTACTGGAATCGTTTTTCCTCCAAATAACTCAATCGCTGGCTCATAACAATCATAGGCTGGAGTAAATATAATAGCTTCATCACCTTTATTAATTATTGCTGCAATTGCAGTAAAAATGGCTTGAGTTGCACCTGCAGTAATTGTGATTTCGGAATCAACATTATACTTTTTTAAATGCAACAAATTAGTTTTGTGACCTATTATTTCTCTCAGTCCAATATCACCAGGCATAGGGGCATATTGATTAAAGCCATCTTTCATCGCTTTATGAACTAGTTCGATTAAAAATGGATCACTTTTAAAATTTGGAAATCCCTGAGAGAGATTTAAAGCCTTATTATCGGCAGCCATTTTACTCATAATAGTAAAGATGGAAGTGGTAACATTAGGAAGTTTTGATATCATTCTATAAAAGTAATTTTACTACTGTTATAAACAAAAAAATATTGCCTTTTTATGTTTTTTAGAAAATACGTACCTTACAATTCCCAAATTAAAAGAAACCTTGAAAAAATCTATTTTATTTTTAGCTTGTTATTTTGTGTTCTTTTCGTCTTTTGCTCAAAGAGGAACTGATACCACTAATGGATTGGATGATATCTCTAAAGAAGACAAAAAAGAATTTCAAAAACTTTTAGATTCTTCCAGTACTTTTTATAACAATGGAGATTACACCAAGTCACTAAAACTTAATATTGAAATTTTAAATAAAGCTTTCAAGCTTAAAAATTCATATTTTATTCATCAAGGTTATCGTTATTTAGCATACGATTATTTGTATTTAAACGATACCATATTAGCAATGGATAGTTTTAAAAAATCTGAAAATTATGCTAAGCTTGCAAAAAACGATACTGCTACAGCATTAACTTACATGGATTTAGCAAATGTATTTGCTGCTAAAGAAGATTATAAAAAAGCAT
>CAJXEB010000102.1 GCA_913052585.1 uncultured Flavobacteriaceae bacterium
CGTTTTTCTAGTTTTAAAAAGCCTGCTTCTTTCATTATTCTATATAGCTTTTTATAGTTTAAACCAAGTCGATCAAAACATTAATGAACTGAAACAAAATATTTATCCAATTTGGACAAAATGCTCGCAAAATCAGCATCTATTTGAATACATTTAACAGCAAATAGCAAAAAATAGTCCATTAATTGTTACGAGGTTTGACTTAAGGCACAGTGGAGAATACTCTTTTAAAAATTATGTTACCGATTTTGAGTATCTTTTAACTTCGAATAAGATCGCTTTCAGGACTTCTTCCGTCTACGAAAAATTTATAAAAATACTTATCGAGGTAATTGCCAAAGAGAATCGAAGTGAAATTTCCAAAGATGAACAAGATTTCTTCATAAACTGTTTAGACTCTATTCAAAGCCAATTAAACCAAAATTTAATTGCAGATAAAAGTTTTTGGACTCAAGAGGTTTCCAGTTTAAAGAGTTGCTCAAAAAGAGCTTGGCTAATTGGAAAATCTTTCAGACGAATACAAAGAGGCAGTAACATCAGAGACAAGCAAATGGGAAACAATCTACTATGGTTAATTCAAGAGAAATATCCTGACAAGAAAATAATTGTTTGGGCGGCTAATTTTCACATAACTAAAAATACTGATAAAATTGAACCTAAAAAAAAAACGTATGTAGATATTGTTACCACAGGAAATGAAATTTTTAATGCAATTGGTAATCAAGCTTATATCCTTGGATTTAATTCTTATTCAGGTAATTTCGGTAGGGTCGGAATTAATAAGACCTTTAATATCAAGAAGCCTAAAGGGGAGAGTTTTGAAAACTGGGTAAGCCAAAAAAAGTATGATTATGCATTTATAAATTTCCGTAATCTCTCCAATATAACTAACTCCTTTAATATGAAAGGTCTACGTCATATTTCTGAAAAGGGAAACTGGACACAAGTATTTGACGGAATATTTTACATAAAAACGATGTATCCCTGTGATAAAATAGAATAAAAAACGCCTAACAATTTCTATATCTCATTATATTGGTTGATTACTAAATCTTTAGTTTCAACTAAACAAAACCAAAGTCTAAACGTTTTTCATTTGTTAATCTATCACCAACTTTGGGTGCCAAATAACCAGTTTTAAAGTAGTGGCTATTTGGTGCTTTTTTGTTAGTTTAATTGTGCTTGTATAAGATAAATTTCATTTTCTCTAGTATTTTTTACTCATGGATGTAGGCTTAAAATCTTATAGTATTCCTTCTTTTCAGAACCAAAAGTTCTATTCTTTTTGCTAGTTTTACTAACTAAAATAGTACGTATATTTTGATTACCTAAACATACTGGATTAGTATGAATAATTAATAACTAATGGATAAAACAATATTAGCTCTTTTTCTTTTGTTAGGCTCTAACCAGAATGAGACAAAAGAACACCTAATTGATACGTATAATGTCATTAAAGATTCTGTTTCTTTAACTGAAGATATAGAAGTTCTAAATAGTGAATCTGAAATCTTTATATCAACGGATTCTATATTCGAAATAAAAATTTATAAAACAGTTTCAAGACTTTGGACTAGTTACTCTAAAATGCAACTAGACTTTATGCAATACTCTTGTATAGAATTTTGCAGAACACATACAGCGCTTATTTCTTTTCCATCTTATCGGATGCTTTCTGACGCAACGCCTGAAACATATCTAAGCATCAAAGTAATAGATACTAATTTTAAAACATTCTCTAATTGGTTTCTATATAATAGTAACTCTTTTAAACACAAATTTTATTTTGCTTTTGATGTATTTAAAAATTTTAATGATAGTGCTGAAATAGCATTAGATTATGATCGATTTTACAAAGAGTTTATAATGACTAAGTTTAATTTAAGTGACATAAAAACAAAAAAACGTTATATAACATTATATATATCAAATTGGGTATTTAGTGATTTGCCAAAGTTCAATATATTTAAAACACAGGCAAGTTTTTAATTTGGCTTTTAAGATGAGTAAGTTGAAAAAAATATAAAAATAGGGTTCAGTGCAAACTCAAAAAAAATATAACGGTTAAAACCTTTATTAATAATAGCATAAAGGTTATAAAGAATTACAACTAAAGAATAAATCAATGGAAAAAATTATATAATCACCCAATTTAAAAACAATTAATCTAATTAAAATATAAAACTATGCTTTCAAAAGAAAAATGCATCCAAGCAATTAATGCTTGGAAAGAAACAAGAACTAATTACTCAGAAATCAAAAACATAATTAATCCTACTGATGTATTTAATTTTACACAAGAGGATTGTGACTGGATAAAAGAAAACAACAAAAATAGTAACTTCCATGCCTATGCTGGTGTACATGATGATAAATTTATTTTAATTACAGTACCCTTAGATGAGAATGGAAAAGAAATTAACCTAGAAAGCTACCTAGCAACAAATTTAACTGATCTAAAAGATGAAATCACATTAATTGAAAAAGAGGTGGTAACCACTGTCTCAAAAACAACATTATCTAAAAAATTAGAAATCACTAAATATTGGAAAGAGGTTGATTTACCAATTTTCAACGAACCTACTATTACAGAAAGAGCTTCTGTAAAAGACATAGAAAAATGGAAAAATGAATGTTTAGATTGGTTTTATTATGAATGTAAGCAATCTGAAGGGCAAAATACATTTAGAGCCTTTACCGTTCCTTTTGCTGATTTAGAAAGAGAAGATAAAAAGCAAGGTGAAATAGTTGCGTTATTTGGCTTTAAACACTCTTCCATTTATCAAACACAGATACCTATATTAGTTTTTGTTACGATACCTGATAATACCGGTGCTGCAGAAATTATTCGTGTAAAAAACAATCAAGCATCATCTGAAACAAATACGAGAGATTGGTCTCAACCTTGTCCACCTTTGTGTAAAGAAAAAGAAGACTTCACTCTTTTTAATGAATAATTATATTTTAACTTCAATAATTTTATCTAGTTGTTTGTTGATTACTGCCTTTGTATACGGTATTAGTAGCAAACAAATACGCAGTAACAAAATTTTTAAATGGTATATTATCTACTTGGGTTTTATTTTAGGAATAGAATTTATTTCAAAATTCTCAATTTATATCTTGGAGAGTGAGACTACTCAGTTCCTTTATCCTTTTTACGTTACTGGTGAGTTTTTTATATTAATTAGCTTATTTTTAATAGAATTAAAAGCGACTAAAAAGTGGCAAATAATAACCCGATTAATTGCTTGTTACATTTTTATTGAAACAACCACTCTATGGTTTATGAATAATGATTCAACTACTGGATATGCTAAAATAATCTCACATCTTACCATTATTTGTTTAGCAGCCATTTTTTTAATTAAAAATTTTAAAGAACTTGAAAAGGATAATCCATTATCTATTATTTACACTACTTTATTTCTCTATTACGGTGTCTCCTTATTTTTATTTTTATTGATGAACCAATTAACAGAAATAAACATTAGTATTTGGATTATAAATAATATTCTTTCCTCTATTTTATATGGTAGTTCTATTTACACCTTTTATAAATTAAATAAATGGTAGTGAATATCCAATATGTAGTTATTATGATTATCGTACTATCGATAATCATAATAACTTCTTTTACAGTATACAGAGAATTTCTAAAAAAGATACTTAGAGAAAAATCTCATCAACATCAACTAGAGTTGGCACACCAAAAAGAAATTGCTATACAATATACCAGAGTGCAGGAAAGTGAACGAAAAAGGATAGCAGAAATTTTACATGATGATGTGGGTAACAAATTAAACATTCTCTCTCTTTGGATCAATAATGAAGATACATGGAACAATGAACGGTCAAAGGAAATAATTGTCCAACAAATACCTGCATTAATTGAAGCTACCAGAACAATTTCTCATTCATTGTACCCAGTCAATTTAGAAAAATTTGGTTTAATACTCACTATTGAAGCTTTAATCTCTAATGTTAACGAATCACTACCAATTCAATTAGTATTAAATCATACCTATAAAAAAAGGCCTATCGCTTTTGAAATTCAACTCTATCGTATTATTCAAGAGTTTTTAAGTAATGTAATTAAACATTCCAAATCAACTAAAATGCTTATTCATATTAGAGATTCGGACACCTTACTTGCTATTGTTCTGTCTGATAATGGCGTTGGTTTTGACCAAAATCAGCTTCAAAAAGGAATGGGTCTTAAAAACATAGACAGTAGAATTAAATCCATTAACGCACGTAGTAAATGGAAAAGTAAAAAAGACAAAGGTTCACGGTTAATTATTAAACTTCCAACAGAATGAGAACGATTATAAATATTGCACTAGTAGATGATGAAGACTTATTTACTGAAGGACTCTCTCTATTATTTTTAAATGTAAAACACATCACTGTTTGTAAAACTGCCAATAGTGGTATAGAGTTTCTTAAATTTCTTAAAGAGAATACTGAAACCATTTTTCCAGACATTGCTTTAGTCGATATTCAAATGAAACCTATGGATGGGTTTGCATTGGTTGAAGTTTTAAAAGATAAATACCCTGCTTTAAAAATCATTATTTTATCTTCCCATTACAAAAGCAATGTTTTAGGTCATATGATTAAGTTAGGTGTATCTGCTTTTATTCCTAAAAACGCTAATAAAGAACTACTCGTTACCGCTATTGAATCAGTTAATAAATCTGGTGTATATTTTACACAAACTGATCAAAAAATGCTAATGAAATATATGAATAGCAGTTCTAAAAAAATATCATTAAATGCTAATAAAGGCTTATCTACAAGAGAAATTGAAGTTTTAAAATTAATTTGTTTAGAGTATACAAACTATGAGATTGCAGATAAATTATTTCTTAGTAAACGCACGATAGAGAGCCATAGACAAAAAATTCTCGAAAAAGTTGGTGCTAAAAACACGGTAGGATTAGTTGTTTATGCTATAGCAAGTGGCATACATACTCTTCTATAATTTTAATAGGCCTTATAAAAATAGAAAACTTGTTTTATAAACCACTTTTTGTACTAAATACAAAGTATTAGAGTAGGGGGTATTTGGTTCTTTTTTTTACAGTTGAGTTGTACAATGTTAGGCTCACTTTTTTTTATCTATTTTATATATTTATATGACAATCAGATGTATAAGTTACAAAAAATAGTATTGGACTTCTTTCAAAAATGTAAGATCATAGAATCGAAAGAAGAAAAGAGCATTTATTGACGGATATTATTATTACAATGTCTGCGGTGATTTGTGGGAATGAAAACTGGAATCAAATCGAAATGTTTGGGAAATGAAAACACGAATGGTTTAAGACATTTATAGAGCTATAAAATGACATTCCATCAAATGATACTTTTAATAGGATTTTACTGCCTTAGAACCTAATAAATTTAAAATTTTTTCAGAAAGTGGGTTAAGTCTATCTCCAAAAAAAACGAAGTTATCAGTATTGAAGGAAAAACTATACGAGGCGCTAAAGAACACGGTAATACTTCTGCAATTCATATGGTTAGTGCATGTACAAACCAGGGCAAACTCATACTTTTTTCTTAAACAATAAAATGGGGTGAAAAAGTAAAAA
>CAJXEB010000103.1 GCA_913052585.1 uncultured Flavobacteriaceae bacterium
GGGTAAAACTGCCCAATTGGGACAAAATACCGAAATAAAGAACAAAAAATTTGTTGATGATGTCGTTTACGACAAACCATTAATTGCGAAGCTTTCTGAAAATGTAAAAGAAATAAGTTTTTGGGCATTAATTATTAGTAGTGTATTCCTATTTATAGCGGTTTTATTAATTAACAGTTCCATACGCCTTTCTGTATACGCGAAACGTTTTACTATAAAAACCATGCAAATGGTTGGTGCGACCAAATCCTTTATTCGACGTCCTTTTATATGGAGAAGCGTTCGATTAGGAATTATTGGAGCCATTATAGCAATGATAGGTATGGGCGTTGTTCTATATTACCTCAACCAAACTTTTGTTGAATTACAACTAATTGAAAGCAAGTTGATGCTTGTAATTTTATTCGGTTTTATATTCTTTATGGGAATATTTATTTCTTGGATCAGCACTTATTTTGCAACCCAACGTTTCTTAAATTTAAAAACAGACGAATTGTACTATTAAACAGCTATGCTATGAGAAAGGTGTTTTCTTAATAGATACTGGAGCGATTATTTTACATTATTATAGGTTTAGGAACAAGGACTGAGTATCGGTGAATTAAAAAAGTTACCTTGCACCTTCCAAAATATTGAGATTGGAACCTCAAAACATATTGCACAATTAAGCTTGAATAACACCGTTGTTTATTCGGAGTTTAAATAGGAATTTATTAAAAAAACCGTTTTCACGGGTAATGAACATGGGAGAACAGAAAAGAAAAGAGCAAAGCAACGAAAAGGGACAATTTATTTTCCATAGAAAGAATTATAAATTTATGCTTATTGGTATTGCATTTATCACATTAGGATTTATCTTAATGGCTGGAGGTGGAAGTGACGATCCTGCAGTTTTTAATCCTGAAATTTATAGTTGGAGACGTATTCGATTAGCACCAACTCTTATCCTAATAGGGTTTGCCATCGAAATGTATGCTATATTATTGAATCCTAATAAGGAATCATAAATGGATAGTTTAGACGCTATTATCCTTGGGATTATTCAAGGTTTTACTGAATTTCTTCCCGTATCATCCAGTGGTCATTTAGAAATAGGGAAAGCAATTTTAGGTGACAACTCCATTCCTGAAGATAGTTTATTATTTACCGTTGTACTTCATTTTGCGACTGCATTAAGTACCATCGTAGTTTTTAGAAAAGATATTTGGGAGCTTATCAGCGGATTGTTAAAGTTTAAATGGAATGAGGAAACTCAATTTTCAGTTAAAATTATAATTTCAATGATTCCTGCAGTAATTATTGGACTGTTATTTGAAGAGCAACTAGAAGCTTTTTTTGGTGGTAGTATTGCATTTGTAGGAGCTATGCTTTTAGTTACTGCACTGTTACTTTGGTTAGCCGATCGTTCTAAAAAAACTGGTAAAAAAGTATCTAATTCCAATGCCTTTATAATTGGGATTTCTCAAGCCATTGCGATGCTTCCTGGAATTTCGAGAAGTGGTGCTACGATCTCAACATCGGTTTTATTAGGAAATGATAAAAGTAAAGCTGCTCGTTTTTCATTTTTAATGGTCGTTCCATTGATATTTGGAAAGATTGCAAAAGATATGGTTGGTGGTGAATTATTTTCGGAATCCATCAATTACACCTCTTTAGGTTTAGGATTTATTGCCGCTTTTATTAGTGGATTAATAGCCTGTACTTGGATGATTAAATTGGTACGCCAAAGCAAACTAACTTATTTTTCAATTTACTGTGTTATTGTGGGATTAACTGCAATAGCTGTTAGCTTTTATATTTAAAAATGGAAACTTTAGAAGCATATCAAGAAGGCAAGGTTTTACTTATCGATAAGCCATTAAATTGGACTTCGTTTCAAGTGGTAAATAAAATTCGATGGTTGATAAAACAACAATTTGGAATTAAAAAAATTAAAGTAGGCCACGCTGGAACTTTAGATCCATTGGCAACGGGATTATTAATTCTCTGTACTGGAAAATTCACTAAAAAGATTGAAACCTACCAAGCACAAGTAAAAGAATATACAGGAACCATCACCTTAGGAACCACCACTCCGAGTTATGATTTAGAAACCGAAGTGGATCAGACGTTCGATATTTCAGGAATTACGGAAGAAGATATACAGGATAATACCAAACACTTTATCGGTGAGATCCAACAGCAACCTCCTATTTTTTCTGCTTTAAAAAAAGAAGGAAAGCGTTTGTATGAATATGCTCGTGAAGGAGAAAAAGTGGAGATTCCAAAAAGAACCATTACCATTTCAGAGTTTGAAATTACCAAAATTGACCTACCAAATGTAGAATTCAGAGCGGTTTGCAGCAAAGGAACTTACATTCGGTCCTTGGCTCACGATTTTGGAAAAACACTTAACAATGGCGCTCATCTTTCTGCGCTTCGCAGAACTAAGATTGGTGAATTCTCTGTTGAAGATGCTTTAGGTGTTTTAGAATTCGAAGAAGCTTTTAAAGAAAATTAACTAATCTTTAATCACTTATAACTATCCATTTGTTTTTAAATAGGTAATTTAGTTTAATGAATTTTAATTATTCATATAAAGCATTTGTGATCACTATACTCCTGTTAGGGAATCTGTATTTGTTATTTTATTTTGCAAAACTACCTTCAAATTATAGGGTTCCTGAAGATGAATTTGAAATTGAATATGCGCTAGAAGAATTAATCCTTGAAGAAGATATAGCCCAAGTTTCTGAAGAAAAAATTAAAATTGAAACCCATCAAGTTTATAGCGAAGCTGAAGAGTTTATTAAGGAATTAGAATCCGATCGTAAAGAAAATTCAGAATCCATTGAAGATAAATTATCTGAAATTAATGATGCCATCTCAGATTCAAAATCGGAACAAGTTACTATTCCTCCAGAAAAAAAAATCGATATTAAAAAAGAAGCTAAATCTACTAATTTAGAATCCACTTTAGCAATGACCAACAACTCAAAGAGCACGAATAGTTATCGTTTAATTAACCGCAAAGTGATTGTGTTTCCCAATCCTGTTTATACCTGTGACAGCTTTGGAAAAGTGGTGTTGCATATTGAGGTAAATGCGAACGGTTATGCAATAATGACTTCTTTAAATAAAAATGCTTCTACCACCACTAATTTGTGTTTAATAGAAAGCGCGATAGACTATGCTAAAAAGGCTCGTTTTACAAAAGATGCAAACAAGCCTTCTCAAATGGGAAGTATCACGTATGTTTTTCCGGGTCAGGAATAGTTATTCAATTAACTTTAGTAAATCACTAGCTATACATTTTCCTTTATTCTGATTGTACCACACTTGAATTTCTTTTTTAAATTCGGGAGTTAAGGTACCATGAGCTATTTTAAACTCTTTTGTTTTATTAATTATTGTTGAAGGTGAAGGCCCCCAATCGTTAATCACTTCTTGAGTTTCGTTATCAAAAGCAATTAGTTTAGGAATAGACATGGAACCATTGGTTAAAAAAAGATTCATCAATTCTTCATTTTCATCACGATACAACACTTTAAAATCTATATTCTTTGCTTGTGTAACTAACTTATTCATAACAGGCATCGAATGTGCAGCATCTCCACACCAACTTTCAGTCAATACCAACCAAGAAACATTTTTATGGTATTCTTGAAATTTTTCTGAAACGGTTTCATCAATCTTCAAGGTCTTATCTAAACGTTTCATCCGTGAATTATTTAGTAACGTATAACTTGATAAAGCTTCTGATTGATTTGGCCCAGAACTCGTTCCATTTCCTTTATGAATTGCTACTTGCGCTCTATATTCTTGATAGCTTATTGCTTTCTTTAAACTTTCCTTAACTAAGGTATTTGTATCTGTATTTATTGTATTTATTATTTCCATAGCAACTAAGACGTAGTTATTGACAAAAACTTACTACTTTTAAATTTCAATATAATTTTATGGGGAAAATAAGATGTTCTTGGTGTGGAGATGACCCTTTATATGTTGCTTATCACGATGAAGAATGGGGAGCTCCCGTTTATGATGATCAAACGTTGTTTGAATTTTTAATTTTAGAAACCTTTCAAGCGGGTTTAAGTTGGATTACCATTCTACGTAAAAGAGAAAACTTTAGAAAGGCATTTGATAATTTCGACTATAAAAAAATAGCTACTTATTCCGATGAAAAAATAGCTTCATTACTTCAAGATGCTGGGATTATTAGAAATAAACTAAAAGTAAATTCTGCTGTAACCAATGCACATTTTTTCATGGAAATTCAAAAGGAATTTGGTAGTTTCAGTAAGTATATTTGGGGTTTTGTGAATGGAAAACCTATTAAAAATAACTACAAAACACTAGCTAACAACCCTGCGAATACTCCTTTGAGTGATACAATAAGTAAAGACCTAAAAAAACGAGGTTTTAAATTTGTAGGGAGCACTGTTATTTATGCATATATGCAAGCCACTGGCATGGTGAATGACCATGCAGAAGGTTGTTTTAGATACCAAGAAGTTTAGGTTATTAAAGTTTAATTACTTTCTTAGTTACTTTTCCAAATTCTCCTTCAAAAGTTACAAATAAAGCGCCTTTCCATTGGTTATTTAATTCTAAAGTTAATACCCCATTTCCATTTTCAAGAGTGGTTGTATTTAATTTCTGACCCAATACATTAAAGATAGATACGTTTATTTTGCCTTCAATTTGATTTAAATTAAATGATACATTCCCTCTTGTAGGGTTTGGATACGGAGTTGAAATATTGTTACTCGCCCAATCTTCATTTGAAAGACTTTCAACTAATATGGTCCAAAAACCTTCAGGAGCAACAATAGGTCTCGCCAGTGTTTTTCCAGAATTTGATTCGGCTTCTATATAATATTCGATGTTAGCAGATGAAGATGGAATTAATAAATCTGCAGTCCAATCATCTGCACTCACTAAACTCATAGCAGCTTGATTAAAATCTGTAGTCCCTTCTTCTCTCCAAAAAACAGTAGCCGTACTTACTCCAGAAATATGCTTAATCATGGCATCTATAGCAACTGTTGAATTTGCATTGGCATCGTCTAAAGGTTGATGAACAATCCAAAGAGGATCATCAACACCGATCGTATGCGTGATACAATGTATGGCTCCTAAACTTGCTATTAAATTTTCATCTGGGTTGTCTACATCAATTCCAATTACATTATAGCCTGGTAATAATTCTTGAATATATGCTAAAGCTGGCTCATCTACCTCTGGTCGGTAGGTAGGAACCAAAATCGTTTTATTAATAAAAACTGCATTACTAAAAGTACGGTAATAACCACCCGTGTCTGGATAACTACCAGAAGTACTTGGAGGAGAATCGATCCATTTTATTTCGTATGGAGTACCAAATGGTGATTGAAAATTACTTAAAACATAGTCTATATTTTCTTCAATTTGTGGACCATCTGCAACACCGTCTGGATACCTACTTACTAAAATAGTTTCTTCATCTAATAGCTTCATGTGCATATCGAT
>CAJXEB010000104.1 GCA_913052585.1 uncultured Flavobacteriaceae bacterium
TAGGAGTAGGTTTAGAAAGTCAGATTTTAGGTGATTATGAAATTGTAGGCCAATTAAAAAATTCTTTTATTCAAGCTAAGAAAATGGGTACGATGAATGCCTATTTAGAACGTTTAATGAATTTGGTACTTCAAGCGAGTAAAGATGTAAAAAACAATACCAAGCTAAGCTCAGGTACTACATCTGTTTCATATGCAGCTATTCAATACATTATTGATAACATTCCAAATTACAACAATAAGAATATTCTAAATTTTGGATTGGGTGATATTGGTAAAAATACTTGTAAAAATATTTTAGAATATACCAATAATAAAAGTGTAACTCTTATTAATAGAACCGAGGATAAAGCCTTAAATTTTAAGAATGTACATCCAGAAATTAAGGTTAAAAATATTTCAGAATTAACCGAAGAAATTGATGATGCCGATATTTTAATTGTTTCTACAGGTGCTAATTTTCATACTATTACTCAAAAACACATCAAAAAAGGTAAAGAATTATTGATCTTAGATTTATCAATGCCCGAGAATGTAGATGTTTCTTTAAAGAATTTAAAAGGAATAACAATTGTTAACGTTGATGAATTATCAAAAATTACTGATAAAACCATAGAAACAAGAAAGCAAGAAATCCCAATTGCTGAAGGAATTATCGAACAATACAAAAGCGAATTCAACGATTGGATTTCATATAGAAAATTTGTCCCTGCTGTAAATGCTCTTAAAGAGTCTTTACAAACCATTCAAGGTCATGAGATAGATTTTCACAGAAAGAAAATTAATAACTTTAATGAAGAACATGCCGAAATAATTACCTCGCATATGATTCAAAAAATAACTACTCAATTTGTAAAGCATCTAAAAGATGAAGAAACAGCAGTAGATCAAAGCATCGAGGTAATTAGTAAAATATTTAATTTGAAAGAGTTAAGCTTAAATGACAATGATTAAAATAGGAACCAGATCTAGCGAATTAGCTCTTTGGCAAGCAAATACTGTAGCGAGTCAACTAGAAAATTTAGGACATACCACAAAAATCATTAAAATTGACTCTCTTGGAGATCAAATTCTTGATAAGCCTTTATATGAATTAGGCGTCACCGGTATATTTACCAAAAGTTTAGACATTGCATTAATTAATGGAGACATCGATATTGCAGTACATTCACTTAAGGATGTACCCACAAAATTACCCGAAGGTGTTATACAAGCGGCTGTTTTAAGGAGAGGGAATTATAACGATGTATTAATTTTAAAAGAAGATGAGAATTTTTTCGAAAACGAAATTGCTACCATAGCAACTGGAAGTATACGAAGAAAAGCACAATGGCTTCATCGTTATCCCAAACATAACATAACAGGACTTCGTGGAAATGTAAACACCCGTATGCAAAAACTAAAAGACAACCCTTGGGATGGAGCAATTTTCGCTGTAGCTGGTTTGTCAAGAACAAAACTCTTACCAAATAAGGACAAACACATTAAATTAGATTGGATGGTCCCTGCTCCTGCTCAAGGAGCTATAATGATTGCTGCTTTAGAAAAAAACAACAATGCAGTCGATGCCTGTAAAGAGTTAAATGATGAAGAAACTGCTATTTGCGTGGCAATTGAGCGAGAATTCTTAAGAGTTCTAGAAGGTGGCTGTACTGCGCCAATTGGAGCACTAGCAACTATCAAAGAGGAAGAGGTAAAATTCAAAGGAGTATTATTTAGCCCAGATGGAAAAAGGAAACTTGAGTTTAGCAAAGTAGTCTTAAAAGATGAAATTGGTGACTTAGGTGAGTTTGCTGCCAACTTTATATTAAATAAAGGTGGTAAAAAATTAATGAGAGAAACGATAAGTATCGAAAAGAATACCCACGTTTTTTCAACTAAATATTTATCCAAAGAGCAAACCTTAAACTTACAGTCTGATATAGGAGTCGCTATGAACGACTTTATAGCTATTAAATATAATAGGGTAAAACCTCAAGTTTTAAAAGAACCATTAAAGGATGTAATCTTCACAAGCAAAAACGCGGTAGAAGCATTATTGTATAATTACACTTCTGAAGATTTAAATTTCGAAAACATCTATTGTGTTGGAAGAAGAACCAAACGATTAATTAAAAATAAATTTGGCATCGTAGCTCATATAGAAAACTCTGCTGAAAATTTAGCTAATTATCTTTCTGAAAACTTAAAAGTAAAACAAGTAACTTTTTTCTGCGGAAATAAACGAAGAGAAGAACTTCCTGAAATATTATCTAAAAACGATATTACTGTTAACGAAATAGAAACGTATCAAACGGTATTGACTTCAGAAAAAATTGATTCTAAATATTCGGGTATTCTTTTTTACAGCCCTTCTGGAGTAGAAAGTTTTATGAAAAATAACAGCACTGACAATCGCATTGCTTTTTGCATTGGAGAAACAACCGCAACTGAAGCTCGAATTTATTTCGAAACAGTAGTCGTTTCTAAAGTAGCAACAGTAGATGGAGTTATCGATTCGGTGAATGGATATTTCAATAAATAAAATGAAACACCATGATTAACAGAACAAGGCGTCTTCGTAAAACTGAAAATATTCGTCGATTAGTTAGAGAAAACAAGCTAACAATCGATGATTTAATTTATCCTTTATTTATTGAAGAAGGAGAAAATATAGAAACGGAAATTAAATCAATGCCGGGAATTAAACGTTTCTCATTAGATAAAATTTCAACTGAATTAGACGAAGTTACCGCATTAGATATACCAGCAGTATTGCTTTTTGGTATTCCTTCTAAAAAAGATGACACCGGTACCGAAACTTGGAATGATGATGGTATTGTACAAAAAGCAATTCGGTTTATAAAAAAGAATTATCCAAAACTATATGTGATTACAGACGTTTGTTTTTGTGAATACACGAGTCACGGTCATTGTGGTGTAATACATAATAACGATGTAGACAACGATGCTACACTAGTTAATCTAGCTAAGCAAACTATATCGCATGCAAAAGCTGGAGCAGATATGGTAGCGCCATCTGGGATGATGGACGGCACAATTATCACGATGAGAGAAGCTTTAGATAATACAGGATATTACGATCTTCCTATTATGGGTTATTCGGTTAAATATTCTTCTGCTTTTTATGGTCCTTTTAGAGATGCTGCAGATTCAGCTCCAACATTTGGAGACCGCAAGACCTATCAAATGGATCCTGCCAACAGAGACGAAGGTATGCGTGAAGCAACTTTTGATGATGTTGAAGGAGCAGATATATTAATGGTAAAACCTGCACTCTCCTATTTAGATATTATAAGAGATTTAAAAAATAATTTCGATCGACCAATTGCCTGCTATAATGTTAGTGGAGAATACGCAATGATTAAAGCCGCAGGAGAAAAAGGTTGGATCGATGAAGAACGGGTAATGATGGAAAGCTTACTTTCTATGAAACGAGCTGGTGCAGATATCATTATTACTTATTTTGCAAAAGAAGTTGCGAAAATTTTAAAAAGAGATTAAAATGAAATTAGAAAAATCATTAGAATTATTTACAAAAGGTCAAAAAAACCTTGTAGGAGCTGTAAATTCTCCAGTAAGAGCTTATAAATCGGTTGGTGGTGTTCCATTGTTTATAAAAAAAGCAAAAGGAAGTAAAATCATCGATGTAGATCGCAATAGATATGTAGACTTAGTATTGTCTTACGGTCCTATGATTTTAGGCCATAGAGACAAACGAGTAGAAAAATCAATATTAAGAGCTTTAAAAAATGGATATACATTTGGTGCTACCTCTAAGGGTGAAATCAAATTAGCAAAAATGGTTTGCGACGCTTTTCCAGGAATGGATAAAGTGCGATTTGTAAACTCAGGTACCGAAGCTGTTTTAAGCGCACTTCGTTTGGCCAGAGCGTATACCAGTAAAGACAAAATTATTAAATTCGCGGGTTGTTACCATGGCCATTCAGATGCCTTATTGGTAGCTGCTGGTTCTGGATTAGCAACACTGAGTATTCCAGGATCCAAAGGAGTTCCAGACGATGCTGTAAAAAACACATTAATTGCCGAATACAACAATATCGAAAGTGTAAAAGAGCAAATAAATAAGCACGAAGACATTGCTGCCGTAATCATAGAGCCTATCGCTGGTAATATGGGAGTCGTTGTACCTAATCAAGAGTTTATTTCAGAATTAAGAAAAATAACCAAAGAAAAAGGAATCTTATTAATTTTAGATGAAGTAATGACTGGATTCCGATCTAAATATGGAGGTGCTCAAGAATTATTAGAATTCGATGCAGATATTACGTGTTTAGGAAAAGTAATTGGAGGTGGTTTCCCAGTAGGTGCTTATGGAGCTAGAAATGAAATTATGGAAATGGTTTCTCCTTTAGGCGATATGTACCAAGCAGGAACCTTATCAGGTAATCCTATTGCTATGGCTTGTGGTATAGCTACCTTAAAGGAATTAAAAAGACAAGATCCTTTTGATAAGTTCAATAAAATTGCAGAACGAATAGAAACGTCATTATTGCAGGCTGCCAAGGAAAATAACATTGACTTACAAGTAAATCGTTTTGGATCAATGATGAATCCTTTTTTCACGAGTGAACAAGTGGTTGATTTTAAATCGGCTCAAACTTCCGATACCGAAAAATTTAAAATATTTTTCTGGAACATGATTGAGAATGGAATCTTCTTACCTCCTTCACAATTTGAATCTTGGTTTTTATCAACGGTACTTTCAGAAAAAGATTTAAAGAACATAGAAAAAGCAATAGAAGCTTCTATGAAGGCAGTTGCTAATAAACATAATGAAAATGAGCTATAATCAAAAAGCAAATTATTGTTAGATGAATGCTTAAAACTTAGAACTCAAACACAAAATGTACAAAAACGATTTATATTTAAGAGCTTTAAAAGGGGAAACGGTAGAGCGTCCACCTGTTTGGATGATGCGTCAAGCGGGACGATATTTGCCAGAGTTTATCAAGATTAGAGAAAAATACGATTTCTTTACACGTTGTAGAACTCCAGAATTAGCTTCAGAAATTACGGTACAACCCATTCGTAGATTTGGTATGGATGCTGCTATATTATTTTCAGATATTTTAGTGATTCCACAAGCAATGAATATTGAAGTGGAAATGAAACCTAATTTTGGACCTTGGTTACCCAATCCTATACGTACTCAAAAAGATGTAGACAATGTAATCGTTCCCGATGTTACTGTTGAGTTGGATTATGTAATGCAAGCCATAAAAGCTACCAAGGAATTATTAAACAACGAAGTTCCCTTAATAGGTTTTGCAGGTTCTCCTTGGACGATCCTATGTTATTGTGTGCAAGGTCAAGGTTCTAAAAACTTTGATAAAGCAAAGGAGTTTTGTTTTACAAAACCGG
>CAJXEB010000105.1 GCA_913052585.1 uncultured Flavobacteriaceae bacterium
AGCCGTAAACTCTTCAAAACCTAGTGCTTTAAATACATAAAGTACTAAGTCAATTACTTTCATAAACTCGTCTTCAACCTGATCTGGTCTACAAAATAGGTGAGCATCATCTTGAGTAAATCCTCTAACACGTGTTAAACCATGTAATTCTCCACTTTGCTCGTAACGGTAAACAGTTCCAAACTCAGCATATCTCACTGGTAAATCTTTGTAAGATTTTGGTGATGATTTATAAATCTCACAATGGTGAGGACAATTCATTGGTTTTAATAAAAACTCTTCACCATCATGTGGAGTTAAAATTGGTTGAAAAGAATCTTCACCATATTTTTCATAATGACCAGAACACTCGTATAATTCTTTACTTCCGATATGTGGTGTAATTACAGGTAAATAACCTGCTTTCATTTGAGCTGCTTTTAAGAAGTTTTCTAAACGCTCTCTTAGCATTGCCCCGGCAGGTAGCCATAAAGGTAAACCTTGACCAACACGTTGAGAGAAAGTAAACAACTCTAATTCTTTACCTAACTTACGGTGATCACGTTGTTTTGCTTCTTCTAATAACTGTAAATATTCAGTTAACAGTTTTTGCTTAGGAAAACTAATTCCGTAAACACGCACCAATTGATTTTTTGTTTGATCAGCACGCCAGTAAGCACCAGCAACACTCATTACTTTAAAGGCTTTAACAATTCCAGTATTTGGAATGTGTCCACCTCTACATAAATCAGTAAAATCTGAATGATCACAGAAAGTGATTTCTCCGTCAGTTAAATTTTCAATTAATTCAACTTTATATTCGTTTCCTTCTTCCGTATATTTTGCTAAAGCATCAGCTTTAGAAATAGGACGTAATTTAAAGTCAACTTTTTCACGAGCCAATTCTAAAAACTTGTCTTCAATCTTTTTAAAGTCAGCTTCATGTATTGTCTCTTCACCACAATCTACATCGTAATAAAAACCATTTTCAATAGCTGGCCCAATCGTTAATTTTATACCAGGGTATAATTTTTCTAAAGCTTGCGCCATAATATGCGCAGAAGAATGCCAAAAAGCTTTCTTTCCATCTTCATCATTAAAAGTATATAAAGTTACATCTGCATCAGTGGTAATAGGTGTAGTTACTTCAACGGTTTCCCCATTAACTTTTGCTGAAATTACGTTTCTAGCGAATCCTTCGCTAATACTTTTTGCTACGTCCATTGCAGTAGAACCTTGTTCAAGTTCTTTAACTGCGCCATCTGGCAATGTTATTTTTATCATTTTAACTATTTTTTTTAGAACCGCAAAGTTAATGGAAATAATGCTGAATTAATAATATTGAATAGAGAAATATAAAGCCAATTATTAAGCCCTGAAAAGCATGTTTTTGAGTTTGCCATCCTGAGCGAGTTTATGCTGAGAACGTTTGGCGGGAGCAAAAGCTTCGAAGTAAAGGGTAGGTGAGTGAATAAAAAAGATTACTTATACATATTGTTAGCAACCGTTATATTTCATCCTTTTCAATCATAATTCCCATTATCGAAATAATAATGCTTTTTAAAGAAATTGCTGTAGCCATTCTGAAAATACAAGATCCTTATTCAAAAATATAAGAGTTATTCCTACTGAATCATAAAACCCATGAATCAATACAAGTAGGAGTAAATTATTTCTGTTTTTATTAAAGATATATGAAATAGTGAAAGACCATAAAAACACAGATACTACTCCAATGAGACCTTGATATGCATGGGATATTCTAAAGTAGAGTGACGTAATAATTGCTGAGAGTATCCATGCCTTATTGTTATTACCTAATAACTCAGCTAATGCTTTCATATAATAACCACGAAACAGGAGCTCTTCTCCAAATGCTGCAAATACCCACATGATGATCATTAAAATAATATAACCAACTAAATTACCTCTAATATCATCTATAGATGATAAATCATATTCACCTAACCATTCCTGTAGCATAGGGTCTATAAAGATGCTAAATACAAAAAAAAGGACTAAGGTGATTATTAAACTCTTTAAAACGGTTTTTCCAGTAATTTTCCGGCCTATTCCAAATCTTGCCCAAACAAATTTACTTCCTTTTAAAATTATGAAAGTTACACCCAGTCCAAAGAAAAAGACAAAGTTGCGATCAATAAACCCAAATATTGGAGCAATGAGCATTATTAAAACCACTGCATAGGGCTTGTTTAAATAACTGTAGATTTTAGTTTTCATTTTTCTTGTGAATTTGGTTATAATTCTAACATTTCTCCATCTGCAAACACACGATAATATTTATTGTTTACAATTAGCAATCCTTCAGATTTTCCACTTGGCCAGTTTTTATGATAATCTTTTGGGTGAAAAACGTCAATTCCTATAACTTTCCCATTATATGTTTTATTCACTTTTGATTGTAGTGTATGACCAACTATAATAGATTTTGCTTTAAATTTATTAAGTCCACGATCTACTTGTTCTTGTGTTAAGTCAGCCTTAAAGTAACCTCTATACCAACAAATCCCTGTATTTGTAGAGGTTAATAACTGCTCAATAGTTTTCTCTTTTTTTGGATAGTAGGGTGTATAATAATTCGCTCGGATAATGGCATTAATTTCATCTAAATTTAATTCCGAATCTGCAACATCAGGGTGTATTCCTCCGTGCGCAAAAAGATTACCGTTGATGAGTTCTATTGCATTCTTACTTGATAACCATTTACCTAAAAATGAATTAGAATTATACAATTCGTTTTGTACTTTTCCTAAAATATTAGCCACAGCAAGATACTTTTCTGCTGAAGCTCCATAATCTCCTTGCATATTTTTTAGTTCGTGATTACCTATAATAAAATGCACAGAGCCACCTTGTTTTGTGGCATCTTGCTCTAATTTGTAAACAAACCATATTACTTGCGATACTGACCAACCTCTATCAACAAAATCACCTACCAATGCTAAATGGCCTTTTCCAAAAATCCAATTTAAATTTTCATCAATAACCTTATTGGTTATCAAAAAATCTCGAAATGTTTTATAACCACCTTCAATATCTGAAATGGCCATAATAGGGTAATCATCGTTATAAATTGTTTTAGGAGTTTTAATATCTGTATTAATTGTAAAATCAAAACTGGTGGAATCAATTTGAAAATAACAATTTGTTGTGATTTTAGAAGTAGTTGAATATTCCTTGTTCTCTACATTAAACCCCTCTTTTCTACTTCCTCTAATCTGATTTACTTGCAGTGTACTATCATTTTTGTAAAAAAAATAAGGACCTTCATTACCTATTTTATACATTAAAGGATGATCACTATAATGTAAACTTGCTCCATGATATAATCCAAATAAAATACCCGAAGTTCCAAGTATAAAAATGGTTACTCCAATATGTACTAAGTATCTTGCTATTCTTTTTTTCATTTCTTTTGAGTTTTTTAATTGATTTGAAGCAAAACTAAATTCAATTAAAACCTTATAAAAGTAAAAGTGACCAACACACCTACATAAGGGGCACATAAACAATGGGTGTATCTAAAGTGCTTTCATCCCACTATAAGATAATTTGAATACGTTTATTAGGTTGTATATCAACTTCTTTTGTGATGAAGTTTTATCCTCTTAATTTAGCACTATGAGATTTAAAATAAGTAGAAAGAAATGGTTCGTAATTATTAGTATTGCGATAATAACAGCAATAATTCCAATACTAATAACAGTTTTTGAAGTAATTACTACAGACAAAGAATCTGTTGTTTTTTTAGCGGATTATCCAACCTCAATAGGTGTACTTGTTCTCTTGTACTATGCTCTATTAATTGTTTTAGCCCTTTTTTGGTTTATAAAACAAGTCATCTCCTTTTTAAGTTTAAAAAATGAAAACGCTAAAACAGAATTACTTCATTTAAAAAGTCAAGTAAACCCGCACTTCTTTTTTAATACACTTAATAATTTATATGGTTTGGTAGGGTCAGATACAAAAAAAGCGCAAGAATTAATTCTTAAGCTTTCTGATATGATGCGGTATAGTATTTATGAAGGAGAAAAAGAGGTAGTAACACTTAAAGAAGAAGTTGATTATTTAAATAATTATATTGAGCTTCATAAAATGAGATATCACAAGGAAATTGATGTTAAGTTTGAAACTGAAATTAAAGAGGATTACAAAGTGATGCCTTTACTCTTTATTATTCTATTAGAAAATGCTTTTAAACATGGTGTAGAGAACTTAAGTAAAGATGCTTTTGTTTATATTAATATAAAAGCAAAGGAGAATAAAGTGTTTTTTGAAACAGAAAATAATTTTGACCAAACACTCCCAAAAGAAGATAAGGGAATTGGATTGAAAAATTTAAAACGAAGATTAGAATTGGTGTATCCAAAAAAACATAGCTTATCCTTTTCAACAAAAGGGGATGTATACAAAGCTCAATTAACACTGGAGTTATGATTAAATATTTAATTATTGATGATGAATATATAGCACATGATATTATAAAAGGGTATTGTGATTTATTGCCAAATATGCAGTTAATGAAAAACTGTTACGATGCTTTAGAAGCCCTTGAATATATGAATAGCAACAGCGTTGATTTAATTTTTTTAGATTTAAATATGCCCAAACTAAAAGGCTTTGAATTTTTAAAAACACTGTCTTCACCACCAAAAGTAATTGTAACTACAGCTTATAAATAATTTGCACTTGAAGGGTACGAACTTAATATTTCAGATTATTTATTGAAACCATTCGGTTTCGAACGATTTTTAAAAGCGATTAACAAAACAGTAGGGACAACCAATAAAACAACGCAATCTATTGTAGGTGAAAAAGAGGCAGTTTCAAAAAGTATTTTTCTTCGAAGTAATAATAAATACATTCAAGTAACAATTGATACCATTCAATATATTGAAGCCGCTGGAAATTATACAAAGGTGATTACCACTAATGAAACCATTACGATTAGAGAAAAGATTTCTGATGTTTTAGAATTAT
>CAJXEB010000106.1 GCA_913052585.1 uncultured Flavobacteriaceae bacterium
GGAGAAACCTCTACCACATCAGCTGAAATTAAGTTCAGACCTGCCAAACCTCTTATAACATTAACCAATTCTCTAGTTGTCATGCCTGCTATCTCTGGTGTGCCTGTGCCTGGAGCAAAAGCTGGATCTAAAACATCAATATCGATGGATAAATATAATGGATTGTCGCCTACTCTCTTTCTTATTCTTTCAACTATCTTGTCAATTCCTTGTGACTGAAATTCATCGCAGTGTATAATTTTAAAACCAAAACTTTCGTCATTTTTGAGATCATCTCTGCTATATAATGGTCCTCTTATACCTACGTGCATTGAAGCATCGTCTAAAAATAAATTTTCTTCTCTTGCTCGCCTAAATGGAGTGCCATGAGTATAGGGTGCTCCAAAATATGTATCCCAAGTATCTAAGTGTGCATCAAAATGAACTAATGCAACTGGACCTTTATTAATTTTATTTACTGCTTTTAACAACGGAAAAGCAATTGTGTGATCTCCGCCCATGCTAATTATTCCTCCAACTTTATTTAATAAATCTAAAGCACCTACTTCTATTTGTTTTATAGCTTCATTAATATTAAATGGATTGCATGTTATGTCGCCAGCATCTGCTACTTGTTGTTCTAGAAATGGTTCTGTGTCATAATTAGGGTGGTAATTGGTTCTCAAGTGTCTTGATGCTTGTCTTATACTTTGTGGTCCAAATCTTGCACCCGGTCTATAACTAGTGCCAGCATCAAATGGTATACCTACAATTGCAACATCGCAGGTTTCCACATCTCTAAGTTCAGGCAATCTTGCGAAAGTCGAAGGACCTGCAAACCTTGGAACTTTAGTTCCACTTACTGGTTGAATAGTTTTTTTTTTCAAAATTATAGCTATTTAACCATAACTTCTTCTTTTATAAAAGCTTCACATATTGCAGATATATGGTCTGCGCCTGCTTTAGATATATAGCTATGCTTTGTTGCTTTCATACAATTAATATAATTCAAATTGATGTTTGAAACTCCAAAAAATACAAATACTAGAATTAAAGCTATTAATAAGTACTTTATATTTTTCATTAAAATTTTCCTTTTTTTCCAAGCCCAATATAAAATATATTAGATAGTTCTTCCATGGCCATTTTTCTAATATTTATGTTTTTTTCTCCCATTGTTGATGTGGGTCTTTCAACGTGATTATGATAATTAAATGTGTCTTCTCCTCGTGCTTGTTGAACATAAACTTTACCAATTACTTGCTCTACATTTGTTCCTATGTAACTTTGAATTACAAACCCAATTCTTCTTTTATTGCTTCTATTAATGTCTGACCCATGAACAATTTTTGGATGATGTAATGACATTTGTCCTGCTTTTAAAATAACAGGTTCAGTTTGTTCTATAGGAACATTTTCAACAGTTTGACCTCTTGTTAACAAATTTTTATCATTAAATTTCTCATTATGAACTTTTAAACCTTCTTTGTGAGTACCTGAATACATTCTCATACAACCATTTTCTTCATTTGAATCTGTAATAGCCAACCAAGCTGTAACCCAATTATGAGGTTCAAAACCAATATACTTTGCATCTTGGTGAAAACTTACAAAACCTTTTTTATCTGGATCTTTAATAAATAGCGTTGTTCCACCAACAAGTATATTTTTTCCAATAATATCTTCAACTGCATCTAAGATTTTTGAATTATGAACGATTTTATCAAATATGGGTGATATTAAATGAACATAATTTCTTCCTAATCCTTTCAATTCATTAGGCCATTTTTTTTCTATAAACTCTATTTCTTCTTTAACTTCATTTGCTTCATCTTTGGTCAAAGCTACAATTGGTGCGAGATATCCTTTGTCTTGGTATTGTTTAATCTGTTCAGGTGAAAGATTTGCCATTTATTTTTTAATTCATCAAAGGTTTACCAGTAGCTAAAGTATGTTTAATTCTCTCTTGAGTTTTAGGTGTTTCAATTAATTTCATGAATGAATCTAACTCAAGTTTATAAATATCATCTTCTGATAATGTTTTATCAATTGTTGTATCTCCACCACTTAGAACATTTGCCAACTCTTTGCCAACTTCCATTCCATGATCCATTATTACTTTCTCATTATAAAGTTTTTCTAATACTTTAATCATTTTTTCTCTAACAATTTTTCCATTTAAATTAAATTTACATTCTTCAGGTGCTTTAAAATCTTTATTCTCATTAAGAATTTTCCTAGAAACAGCTAGTAAACTATTTCTGTTCATAATTTTTTTGTCTTCAGGTCTTAAATATTTTAATGGTTCAGCTTCAATAGGTGATGTGGCAGTTTTTGCATGTCCAATAATATCAAATACTTTTAATGGAGCAAAATCTGGATCTTTTTTTGCTTCATCTGACTGACACCATCTCCAAAGCACTTCCTTACACCCACCACCTGCTGGCACTAAACCAACGAGTGTTTCTACTAATCCCATAACAATATTAGAATGTGATACAACAAAATTACTTTGTAATATTACTTCTTCTCCTCCTCCTAAAGCTAAACCTGAAGGAGCTGATACTACTGGGTGCTTTGAATATTTAAGATGCTTACAAGTTTCTTGAAAATATTTAATAAATTTTTCAATAGATTTAAAATCTCCCTTATCTGCAAAATTCATTGTGTAATTTAAATTTACACCTGCCGAAAATTGCATGCTTTCATTAATTATTATTAAAGGTTTGTCAGTAGCTTTCTTTAGACAATCCATCGAATTATAATCTAAAACATTAGCTTTAGTTGTAAATTCAACAATATTAAAATCTTTAAATCTGTATATTTCAGCTGAATCATTTTTGTCTATCTTTAAGGCTGTAGGTTTTACTTTTCCTAAAGTTTCAATCTCAGTATATTTTTGTCTTTCTCCATAAAAATTTTCATTTTTTGTTTGTGATAAACTTTTTAAGAATTTATTATTTTCAATTTCATCTACTCGGTCAAAAAAATTTTTTACACCTATTTCACTTAACATTTCAAACGGTCCTTTAGACCAATTAAATCCAAGTCTCATAGCTTCATCAATATCATTAAATTTATCTGTAATTCCTGGAACTAATGAAGAAGCATATTTAATTATTTTTGAAATTACTGACCAAGAATAATCTCCATATTTATCTTTTCTATTAATTAAAGATTTTAAATCTACTTTATCAGATTTTATATTTATTTTTTTTGAAGGCAAATATTTTCCAGTTTCAAGATTTATTGCTTCAAGAACTTTTTGATTATCGATTTTATTCATTCTGTAAAAGCCACCCTTGCCCTTACGTCCTGTATAACCATTATCAATTAATGTTTTTATAAAAGGTATTTCTTTTGCAACTATTTGAAATGGATCCGTTTCTGGTAATTCTTTAATAAAACTTTTAAGAACATCTGTCATTAAATCAATTCCAATTAAATCATATAATCCGAAAACTCCAGTTTTAGGAATACCCATCGGACGACCGAAAATTGCATCTGCCTCTTCAATGGTAAGTTTTATTTTGAATGCTTCTGTCATCGCAACTTGCATTGCATATACTCCCACTCTATTTCCTAAAAAACCTGGGGTATCATTACAAATAATTGTTCCTTTGCCCATTTCTTCTTCACAAAATTTCTTTAAAGAATTTATTTTTATTAAATCGTTATTTTCATTTTTAACTATTTCTAGAAGACCCATATATCTAACTGGGTTAAAAAAGTGTGTTATACAAAAATCTTTTTTTTCATCGTTTGATAAGTTTTGAGATAAAACTTTTATAGGAATAGAGGAAGTATTCGAAGAAATTATAGCTCCAGCTTTTCTTTCTTTGAATATTTTTTTATAAATATTGTGTTTAATATCAATCCTTTCAACAACAGCCTCCACAACCCAATCTGCATCTTTAACGACATTAAAATCATCATTAATATTACCAACCTTGATATTGTTTATTTTAGATTTATCAATTAATAATGGAGGTCTTGAATTGTAAATTTTTTCTCTAGCTTTCTCGCTAATTTCTGTTTTTAAATCTAATAATGTAACTGGAATATTAGCATTACATAGATGTGCAGCAATACCGCTTCCCATTGTGCCTGAACCAATAACTACTACCTTTTTAATTTCCATAAAAAAAATTGAAATTATTTATAATAAAAAAATTGAAATTAGTAAATGTTTTACCTGTTAATTCCTCTTAGTCTTTCAGATCTTCTTCTTAAAAGCTCTGCACTAACTAAGATTAAAGTAGACATTATAATTAAGCACGTTGCTACGGCCATGATTGTTGGACTTAATTGTTCCCTTAGCCCAACCCACATTTGAATTGGAATAGTAGTGGTTTCAAGTCCTGCTAGAAATAATACAACCACAACTTCATCAAATGAAGTTACAAAAGCAAATAGTGCCCCAGAAATAACTCCCGGTAAAATTAAAGGCAATGTTATTTTCATAAAAGTATTAACTGGATTGCTACCTAAGCTAGCTGCAGCTCTTGTAACACTATGATCAAAACCAGTTAATGTTGCAGTAACTGTAATAACAACAAACGGTGTTCCTAAAATAATATGTGCTAAAACTATCCCTGTATGTGTTGCAGCCAAACCTACTTTTGCCATAAAGAAAAATATTGCTGTACCTGAAATAATTAATGGAACAATCATTGGTGAAATCAATAATGCCATAAATGCTGCTTTATACGGCATATGTCTACTACTTAAACCTAATGCAGCAACTGTTCCAAGAACTGTTGCTCCAATTGTTGCAA
>CAJXEB010000107.1 GCA_913052585.1 uncultured Flavobacteriaceae bacterium
ACCGGAAGGTAGCAAGGGTATTAGGTTGTAGCGGTGCGATATAAGTAGCTTGCCCACTTTTTTCTCTTTCTTCTTTCTACACAATCTTAAACTAAGCCATAACCAACAAGTTATGGTATACTCATCATTAATATTGTGTTATAAAAACAGTACTAACACAGCTTGTTTTATGTCTATTTCTCTGAGTCAATACAATCATTAATTATAAATCCATAGCAAAACTGATTGCTTTTCGTTTTTTAGAACGCTGTCCATTTCTCGCATAAAATTATTGGAAACAGCAGGACATCCCCAACTTTCAGTTAATTCTTGTGGATAAATTTCTTCATCAGTAATTCCCCAAGAATGGAAAACAATAAACCTTTTAAAAGCATTGCTATTAGACTTTTCTAATCCATGTAATTTATAATTAATGTTTATTCCGAAAGTACTGTAACCTCTGTTACCAATTTTATACTTCCCTAATGATGAACAATGGCTCTCAGGAGTATTACTAAATTGTGGAGACAAAGATGGATCATAACTATTTAAACTGCCGCAAGTACCATGACTACACATTCCAGACTTCAACACCGAATCACCTTTTAAATTCCATAAGAAAAAACGTTTTTTCCCCGAGTGAATTTTCATATCTATTAAAATACACACATCTCTATTCATATTATTTTTTTCACAATACGCTTTTGCAACAATGGCTTTTTGTTTTAAGTTAACATCTAAATCGTTGTTCAACTTAGCCTTAGAAAGACAACTAATACCTAGTAAAATGCATAACACCATAAATAATTTACTCATAACTAATGGTTTAGGTAAGAATGAAAAAAAACCACCAGCTTGCTTTATCACTGATAAAGCAAGCTGGTGGTTGTAGCCTTTTGATTTTATTTATTGTGATACAATAGAAAACTGAGCTTGTATTTCATACCTCAGTTTAATGGGTTTCATACTTAAATCATTTTCACCTTTAGCTGATGCACTTACATTTGAAGAAGGCATACTTACCGAAGAATTTGAAACAGCATTCATACCTCCATTATTTACTGTAGTACTTCCTCCATAACCTCCAATCCAACCAAAAACTGGGTGATAGTATGGATAACCTCCGTGAGTTGTTGTTGTTGTTTGTTTAGAATCAGATAATTCTTGAACAGTTAATACTACCCCACATTTTTCTCCTAAAGACTCTAGTAAATAATTAGCTTTCTCTTGAGCAGCTTGCATTGCTCTTTCTTTTACCATTTTACGGTATTCTTGTATTTTTTTATTTGAAGAGCCATTCAAAGTGATATTCACAACTCCCTCTTTTCTAATATTATTCTCTTTTAATTTTTGCATCATTTCATTTAATTGAGCAGAGGAAGAAAGTTTCACAGTCAAGTTTTTTTGTATGAGTGTATTGCTAAGTGTATTTTGATAATGGTACCAGTAAGACCAATAATCATGTCTGTACTTCCAAGTAAATTCAGAATTCACAGTGATATTTTCAGTCCCAATTCCTATATCATTCACTGCCTTTATAATGCCCTTCTCAATCTTATTGATACTTTCTTTCCCTTTATTTTTATATTGGTGCTGAAACCAATATTCTCTATAGGAAATATCTACATAAATTTCATCTGGTGGAACCAACATATCTGCACTTCCAGTTATCGTTATTACTCGTTCAAAATTATCCGTATTTTGATTTTCATTTGGAGATTTAAAGGCTACCAAAGCCAATACTCCTACAACAATATAAATTGGGTTAATACTTATTTTTTTCATGTCTGTTATTTTAATTGTTAGCACTTTTTTTAATTTTCAAATGTGAAATTTTTAGTCTTTGCTTGGGCATGTATCGCCTTAATTATTGCCACATCAAGAGAGTTAACTTCATTCTCTCCTGCGGCTTTCTTTTTTTCAGCAACAAACATTTTCCGTTTTGTACTTAATGTTTTTATTTGCTGATTAATCTGAATTCGTTTAGATGTTTTTTTTGCTACATATGCCTTTTTTTGGTCATTAGTCATTGTTTGCATCTTTTTAGGTAATTGCTCTTTCTTTATTTTAGTAAGGTCAAAGCTTTTTTCCTTATTGGCATCTACTAAATCCCACTTGGTATTTTTGTACACGTAAGAGTTTTTTGACATAATCCTAGATACTTTATTTTGTTTCCCATATTTTTCTGAATTAGCATCTTCAGACATTTGCATTGCTTTTTTTGAATGCCCTAAACTTCCATAAGGAATATAAGTAGCATTCAAATCAGTGTTCAACTCATCAATCTCATTATCATAAGGAGATTCGATGTAAACTGTTTTACTATTGTGAGAAATACTCATATAATGTCCATTTGCTAGATCAGCTCCTTTTTTCCAACCACTTCTTAATCCTTCATTAAATTCTCCACAATAAATAGTGTTAATTTTTATTCCTTTATTAATAGCATTTCTGCAAGCTACAGATGGCTTAACTTGCCCCTGATTGAAAGGTTCGTTTCCAGCAATGAATAAGACTTTTAGATCTTCATCACCAGCTCCCCAATCCAATTCGTCTGTTGCTGTTTGAATAACTCTACCACAAAACTCATTCCCCCCATTAGTCGTTAAAGCAAATAAATCAGCAGATATTTGATCCAGATCATCGGTTAACGGGGTAACCATTCTGATGTATCCTTCTGAAGCTGGCAAGCCACTATTTCCATACTCATATAAAGCAATTTCTAATTCGGGTTTAACTCCTTCACATTTTGCTGTTGCTAATTCATTTACAATTTTCCATAGTTGAGATTGTGCTTGGTTAATTAACCCACTCATACTACTACTGGTATCCAACAACAATCCTAATTTAATACGCTTAGCAGGAGGTGGTGTTGGCGGTATAGCCTTTACGGTATCTGTACATGCCATTCCGAATAGGACTAAAAATGACATTGATATTGTTCTCTTTAATTTTCTGATTGTTCTAAAAGCGTTCATAATAGTTGATTTTAAATGGTGAATAACACCACTAAACTACCGCTGATAAAAAGGGAATTCAACCTACAATTAGGGAACAAGCCGTTTGGATGAGTGAACTCTCCTTTTCTTTTAGTAAACATAAAAAAGATCGATTAAATCCCTTTATGAATAAGGTTTAGAAGCTGTTTTCAGGACATCAAGTCTAAAAGAAGTTGTACATTTATCCTATTAAAACTCCATTAAGATTGATTAAATCACTGACATATTACGTTTTACTATTTACCTTTTGCTTTAGTGCTAACTCAATGCTAGCGCAAAAACAATTCAAAAAGAAAAATAAAAACAGTTACTCTAAATTTATCAGTAAAGCTCCCATTTCTAGAGAATCTGAAGTTCACAAAAAATTAAGCAGAGCCAAGCAATTATTTAAGAACAACCCCGAAGATGCTCTTGACCTAGTTCATGACGGCCTATTAATTGCCATCAAAGAGAATTATCTAGACCAGGAAGCAGAAGCGTATCAAATATTAGGTCAGTTTAATTTTGATTTAAATGAATATAAACTATCTCTTAAAAATTATAAAAAAGCAATTGTCATATTTACCAACTTAACTAATTCAGCAGAAAAAGGAAGAGCTAAAGACCCTTGGTATTATAAAGACAAACTGAATGCTCTATTTTTCTCTGCTGGTAAATCTGCTGAATTTTCTAACGATTTAAACCTAAGCATCATCTATTATAGTCAACATTTAGATAATGTTACCGATTTAGATAAAATTGTAAAAACTAGAATTGCCTTAGGAGATGTTTACCTTAAGTCAAAGGACCTTTCAGCTGCAGAAGAACAATATAAAGCAGCTTTAAAAATTGAACTAAAAAGAGATACTAAAAATGGAATCGGTATTCTTAATTTAAAATTAGGTGAGTTAGAAAATGAGAAAAAAAACACTCCTAAAGCCATTGAGTATTATCGGAACTCACAAAATACGGCAATACAAATCAATGATGATCAATTAGCAAATCAAGCTTTTACAAACATTTCTAATATTTATGAAGCAGAAAATAATATTGAACAAGGTCTTCAGATAAACCAAGAGGCACTTAACTTTAATCAAGAGAGGAATAACAAATCGGCAGAATCTAAAAACAACATTGATATTGCTAGCTTCTTGCTGCAACAAGGCAAAAATGAAGAAGCTATTCTATACCTTAAAAATAGTGCTACCATTGCTGAATCCGTTGGTGATATAGAAAACCAAAGTAAAGCCTTTAAAGCACTATCCGAAGCTTATGATAAAACAGGTCAAGAGTCTGAGGCATTAATAAAATATAAAGCTTTTCAAGTTTTAGAAGATTCATTATACAATTTAAGAAAGGCACAATTATCTACACAAAATAAAAAAGGTGCCATGCTAGAAAATGCTCAAAACAAATTGTCATTACTAGAAAAGGATAAGGAACTGAACGAAAAAACAATTGAAATTTTAAAACAAGAACGAATTATTCAGGAAGAATTTATTACGCAACAACGTATTCTCACCTACTCCCTCTTATTTGGAATTTTAATTTTATTAATTACTGCTATTTTAGTTTATAGAAGTAATAAGGCTAAGAATAAAGCCAATAAATTATTAGTTCTGAAATCGCTAAGAGCACAAATGAATCCACATTTTATTTTTAATTCACTCAATTCTGTCAACAGTTTTATCTCTAAAAATGATGAACGAGCTGCCAATCGTTATTTA
>CAJXEB010000108.1 GCA_913052585.1 uncultured Flavobacteriaceae bacterium
AAGAACAATTTCTTTAAATCAGAAACATAAACTCTATCCTCATCGTAATCAGGCAATACCTCTTTCATGTAAGCTTTTAACTCCTCAGGTTTTGCTTTATGACTTACAGCAGATTTTCCACCTGTTTTCTTATAAACTACTTCATAAATTTCAGCTAAAGGCATATCACTCTCATTAGTATAAATACTAATATCACTTAAAGCACTTACTTTATCTGTAGCGTGAATTGGCATTCTTTTTTTCTCTAATAATGATTCTACGATTAAACCACTTTTAATTTGAGAAATTACTTTGTATAATCCCGGTTTTCCGGTAACTGAAATAATTGATTCTAAATTCATATCCTAAATTTTATGAAAACAAATGTAATAAAACAACTGCGACTATATCTCCTGAAAGGCTTATTTTTTCAATGATATATTAACTTGAGAATAAAACCGATAACCATAATACTTACCACAAAAATGAAATTATATTTTAACCAAGTTGCACCATTCTTAAATTTAAAAACTAAATGTGCTATTAAAAATAAAAACATGAACAGCATTGGCATTAATGCTGGATACATAAAAAAACTCTCAGATAAATTTCCTTTTATCAAGGCGATAATAGAACGCTGCATTCCACAACCAAAACAATCAATCCCAAAATACTTATTGTACGGGCAAGACAACATATTATTTTCCAGCAGATTAACTAAACTCATTTAGTCTGTTTCAAAATCCAACTCTTCATCCAACTTAAGTTCAATTCTCAATTCTCTATAACGCTTACGAGCATCTACCACATAAATACTGCCTTGGTAGTCGAACATTATTTTTTTAAAATAATCAGCTGCTTTTTGCTTATTTCCTAACTGAGTATCATACATAACTGCTAAGTTATAAATGGCATCATCTGCTAATATGTCTGTAGCGTAATCTTTAACAATAGCCTCTAAATTAGCAGCTGCCGCAGCAAATTTCTTCTGCTTATAATTTATTTTATAACGTTTATATAAAATATCATCTGCAATGGTATGATTTGGATAACCCAATTTTAAGGTGTCTAGTAGATTCATAGCAGCCTCATTCTTATTCTGATAAGCCAATAAGTCTGCTTGAGCAAACAGCATCAGAGGAGCCTCTGTAGTATCGATACCAATATTATCCGTAATTGTTATGGATAACTGCATAGCATCATTTGAAATTAGTTTTGATGTGGATGCTTTTAACACATCTAATTGAGTTTTTGCCCAAGCAAAATCTCCCGTATAAAAAGATATGCTTGCATTTTTAAACTTAGCTTTCTCCCCTAATTGATCATACTTATAAGCCTTTTCTACTTGAGAATACAACAATGATGCATCCCAAATAGCATTGGTAAACAACAAAACATCTGCTAATTCTAATTTACTTTTTGCTTTATCATGTGGTTTTAATCTTGGTATATTAATAATCTCCGTTAACAAAACCTTAGCCTCTTCTGTATTGTGTAAGTAAAATGCTTTTAAATGAGCTAAGCCATTTATTAATGAAGCAGTTTCTGCTGTCTTACCCAATTCATTAAGCGTTGTTTGATACGTATTCTCTAATCCAATTAAATCTTCTTTCGTGTAATCTGAATCAATTATTTTTTTATTGTACACATTTACTAAATCCATCTTAGCACCAATGTAATAATAACTCTCATCACCTTTTTCAATGATGTATTCATAACATTTTATTGCCGTCTCATAATCCTTATTTTCTACACTTAAATTTGCCAAAGCCATTATGCGCTTGCCCCTCTCTTTTTGTCTTTTATCTAAAGCTTTTGCTTGAATAAAAGCACCAGCAAAGTTTTTTTCTTGAATGTACACCCAAATTAACATTTCTGAAAATACTTTCTTTTCCGAATTTTTCTGAATTCTTCTAATCAACAAAGATTTTAATAACCCTCCATCAGTAACTTCTCCATCAGACACTAGCGTGGTTTGCAATGCATTTTGAACGCTTTGAATATATGATTCTTGATAATCTAAAAGCGATAAATATTCATTCAGCATAGCTTCTGTGTTGCCTTGAGCCAAATAAACTTGTGCTAATTCAAAATTAAAAGGATAAGTCCCTTTTAAAAGTTTTCTTCCTTTTTTATACGTTAGGATAGCATAATTCAACTTCTTATACTTTAGATAGCCATTGGCTAACTCTATAATTTGTTGATTATTTGGAGACAGAAGTTTTAAGCCTTTTTCGAATGCTTGCCTGCCTTTAGAGGTTTGGTCTGAAATTTCATATAGATTACCTAAGTCTGTATAATAATGAAGTTGATAAACGTCCTTTTTCAATTGACGTTTAATCAATTTCTCTCCATTCTTAAACTCTTCTAACTGTATAAAACAGTTTAACAATCGTATATAATACGCTGGAGATCTAGATCTATCAAAAAGCTTCTGGTAATAGATAACAGCCTTATCGTATTCTTTATTATTATAATATTGAGCGGCTAGTTTTCCGTCAGTATTTTTTTGTGCAATTAATCCTGAATCAGAAAATGAAACAATAAAAATTAACAGTAGTATTTTAAAATACTTATTCATTTACAGCAGATTTCTGCTTTAATTCTTCCATTATTTTTAACAGCTCAGGTCTATCCGTTTCATATTTTTCAATTACAGCATCAATACCTATCACTAGTTTATTAATCTGAATGTCTAAATCTTTCAGAGCAATTTGTTCATCAGAGTAATATGCAGTGTAATTTTCTTTTTTAATTAAACCATTCTCTAAATCTTGTTTTAAATCATTCAATTGTTTTTTTGAAATCTCTATCTGATTAATAAATTTAGGATAACCTGCTGTTAAACGATAGAATTTCTTTTTAGATCCAAAAATATCCGAAATTTTAAAGGCCTCTTCTTTTGTTAGGGTATCTCCAATTTTAATGAAAGTTGCGATATCTTTCTCTAACTGCCTTTTTGTTCCAAAAACCTTAGATGTATCTAATGACAATAACGATTTTTCTGTTTCAGTTGCTTTAGCTATCAAATCATCCACCTCATTTATTTCCTTTTTGTTGGGGTTGTTACAAGCTCCAAAGACCAAGGCAACAAATAGTATTCCTAAAATATATTTACTCATAATTATTTTTATTTAATCATATCAAAACCAGTATATGGAATTAATGCTTTAGGTATTTTAATTCCATCTTCAGTTTGGTTGTTTTCTAATAAAGCAGCCATTATTCTTGGTAACGCTAAAGCACTACCGTTTAGTGTATGAGCTAGTTGTGTTTTACCTTTACTATTTTTATATCTACATTTTAATCTATTCGCTTGAAAAGATTCGAAATTAGACACTGAACTTACCTCTAACCATTTTTCTTGAGCTGTTGAATAAACTTCTAAATCAAAAGTTAAAGCCGCAGTAAAACCTAGATCACCTCCACATAATTTTAAAACTCTATAAGGCAATTCTAATTTATTTAATAAAGCTTTAACATGCTCTACCATAGTATCCAATGTTTGATAAGATTTATCTGGATGCTCAATTTGTATAATTTCAACTTTATCAAATTGGTGCAACCTGTTTAAACCTCTTACATCACTTCCATAAGAACCTGCTTCTCTTCTAAAACAAGGTGTGTAACCAGTATTTTTTATAGGAAAATCTTTTTCTTTTAAAATAACATCTCTATAAATGTTTGTTATTGGTACCTCTCCAGTAGGTATCATATACAAATCATCTTTAGGCATATAATACATCTGCCCTTCTTTATCTGGTAATTGTCCCGTACCATAAGCTGAGGCTTCATTTACCATTAATGGCGGGATTATCTCTTCATATCCATTCTCTACAGCTTGATCCAAGAAAAAGCTAATTAATGCTCTCTGTAATCTTGCCCCTTTTCCTCTATAAATAGGGAAACCAGCTCCAGTAATTTTAACACCTAATTCAAAATCAATAAGATTGTACTTTTTAGTCAATTCCCAATGAGGCATTGCTTTTTCATGCAATACAGGAATACTTCCTTCTTCAAAAATTGTTTCATTGTCATCCTCACTCTTTCCTGGAGGAACAATTTCATTAGGTACATTAGGTAATTGATATAATAAATCTAGTAAGTCTGCGGCAATTTTATTCTGAAGTTCTTTTAACGCACTTCCACTTTCTTTTAAAGCTTTAGTTTGTTCTTTTATCATATTAGCAGCATCTTGCTTTCCTGCTTTAAATAACTGGCCTATTTCTTTAGCTAATCTATTACCTTCTGCTAATTGTGCATCTAACTTATGTTGAGTAGCTTTTCTTTCATCGTCTAATTTTAAAATTTGATCAATGATTGCTTCTCCATCAAAGTTTCTTTTTTTGTAACGTTCTAGAATTAACGTTTTATTCTCTCTTATATAATTTGTTTGTAACATTTTCTTCGCTTAATTATTTACCCTTTCATTACAAAAATAACGAATTATAAAAACAAAAAACTCCTGTACCTAAGTTATTAGATACAGGAGTTTTTAATGTTTGTTAATAAACCTTATTACTCAGTTATTGGATCAACTGATACGTATGATTTATTGTTTCTTTTTTTTCTAAAACTAACAACACCATCAGTTAATGCAAACAAAGTATGATCTTTACCAATA
>CAJXEB010000109.1 GCA_913052585.1 uncultured Flavobacteriaceae bacterium
TTGTATTTAGAAATGAATCCTATTTCTATCCGAATTCATAAGATTTTATGGGAATTTAATAATGCTCAGATAGGTGGAAATATAAACGGACACTCTGTGTTAATGCGTTTTGAGTACCTAAAAATAGCCATTTCAATTATCAAAAAAAACAAGCTTTTTGGTGTTGGTACGGGAGATGTTCAAGATGAATTTAACACTCAATATACACTAGATAATACTAAGCTTACAGAGAAATATAGGCTAAGAACACACAATCAGTTTTTAGCTTTTGGGGTTTCATTTGGCGCTCTTGGATTTTGTTGGTTTATATGTTGCCTATTTTATCCTTTATCGGTTAATGCCAACTATAAAAACTATCTGTACCTTTCGTTTTTAAGTATTCTACTTTTATCGATGTTAACTGAGGATACACTGGAAGTGCAAGCAGGAATAAACTTTTTTGCCTTTTTTAACACTATTCTTATACTAAGCCTTAACTCAAAAATACAGAGAGAATAATTAGATGTTTTTTAACACAATTACATTTAAACATTATCTTTTTAGGTATCCTTAATTTTACTAGAGGACTAACCATTACTATATTTCCACACAATAGTAACCCATAAGGCTTCTGTTGACAAGACTTTTTAGCAGCCACTATTTAAAGGAATAATTAAAAATTCAAAAAAAATAAGAGTTGAAATGGTGCCTACCCGCACGACACAAAACTCTAAATATGGAATACGGAAGTCATAACGGTAGCGTGCACAATTGTGTGTCTGAGGAATCATTTCAACAATTGAATATGAAGCTATAATTTTTCTTTCAAAAATTATATTAATTCATTTAATCGTTTGTCAAATTTAAAATTATAAATTGGATATTTCATATAACCATCCTCTTTATCCATAGCCAACTTTGATAGTAATGTTAAAGCTGATTCAGGACTTGGCATAGAGTTTCTGATTTTAAAAGTTCTTCTAAATTCTTTATTTAATCGTTCTATCCAGTTGGTGGTGTATATCATTCTTCTAATTTTTGGATGATAATTTAAGTAGGTAAAATAGAGCTCATTCATTTCATAATTAGCAAGTCTCCAATGTGTTTATACTTTTTTTCCATTTATTAGAAAAAGAAGTCAACCTCTTAAATGCATCAATAATGTTATCTTGATGGTCATCCATATCAAAAACTTCTTTCAAATCAGCAGCTAATTCTTCTTTATGTTTTGAGGCTACTTTGTTAAGGATACTCCTTTTTAAATGTACCACACATTTTTGGTGTTCTGTGTTTTGATAAACCAAGGGAACAACAGTATCTAAGGCTGTTAAATTGTCTGAAATAATTAATCCAATCTGTTCTACTCCTCGCAACTTTAAACTCTTTAATGTCTCTTTCCATCCAGTAGCTGATTCTGAGGGAATATTAACAATAGCCATGACTTCTCTAGTATAATCAGTTTTTACACCCATTATAATGTAAAACGCTTCGGAACTAACAGTTCTTCTTCTTACTTTTAAGTGGATAGCATCTATGAATACCGCCAAATAACAAGTATCTAAAGGACGATTCCTCCAATGACCCATTTGTTCAGAAAAGGTAGATGTAATGTTCGATATGGCACTCTTAGAATAATGCTTTCCATAGATTTTATGCATTACATTGCCAATCTGAGATGTTGTTAGTCCATTCCCGTATAATTCAAAAGATAAATCCTCTAATTGTTGGTTTTGATCTCTAATTAAAGCTAATACCATAGGTTGAAACATCCCAAGACGATCTCGTGGTATCTTAAGTTCTATCTGTTTGCCCATACCAACAGCAAAAGCTTTACGATAACCATTCCCTTTATTATTATCACTATTGTCCAGGTAAATGCTTCGCTCACTATGCATCAACCCGTTTAATGTCATCTCTAATACAGAACTTAATCCATTTTCTTGCTCAAGTAGTTTGTTCATACTAGCTTGTAATTGTACTTTTGTTAATTCAATCATCTCTCTTAATTTAGTTTATAGTTTTTGCGAACTTCAAATTTAATTGTTGAGATGATTGTATGTTAACTCAGACACACTTTATTGCACGGTATCGTCATAACCAATCCTAACAATCTAAAACCTATCTAAAAAATAATATTATAGAGCTTATTTTAGATTCCGTTCGGCATTTAAGAATGAAGTTACGGTGCAAGGCTTAGATCATTAAAATTAAACTATATAAAAGAGTAAAAGCACATGGAATAATAGTTAAACCTAAAGAGTTTAGAAATGGAAATACACTCAAACAGTTATTAGCAAGGAGTAGATATGTTTTAGCAAAAAAATAACGAAATTGAAAACAAAACAATAAAAAAACAATTTTATTTCAAGAATTCCCAGAATTAAAAAAACGGATGAGCACTATCTGAAACTAAGGAATTTCTGCAAAACTCCTTTAAAATTAAAGCCGAAATTCAATTAAATAAATGAATTGAAAATACTACTAAATTAAAAATAGAACAGTTTTATACAGCTGCAAATTCAATTAATTATAATAAAGACAATATCCTAAACTTCTTTGATAATAGAAGGACTAATGCAAGTGCAGAATCTTTTAATTCTAAAATAAAACTCTTTAGAGCTAACCTCAGAGGTGTTTCAGATATTAAGTTTTTCCTCTTTAGGTTGACTAACCTATTTGCTTAGTCCCTAAGAAATGAATGTGATCCCTCTTGTAATTTATACATGTGCTCATTCCAACCTTTCATTTACTTTAATTTTAATCACCATAAGTCTTATAGAGATGTATAGACTCACACTGTCTATTAATCCTTTTATTTAGTCAGTTTAAAAATTTTAATATTCTTAAACTCTCCTACTTTTTTATATAAAAAAGGTTTTATATGATCTTTTTCTAAATAAATAGGATCTGATATAAATAAATATTTTGCTCCTTTTTGAATTAAAAAGTCAATATCTTCTTTTGTTTTATAATTTTTATAGTTTGTCCATCCTTTATGACCAATTAAAAACAATGATGAATTAAATGATTGGTCGGGAAGAGAGATTATTTTATCTTCTGGTTTTATCCCCATATCATCAAGGTGAATCTTTATTTCTTCAAAACTTTTCCAATGTGCATCAGTATCCCAATTTGCCCACCTCATATTCTCAACAAATCTATGATTTCCAACCAAAGGAACACTCCCATCCAGTCCTAATGTTTTCAAATTAACAACACTTAAGCAATAACCAAAATTAAACACTAAAAATAGTGAGAGAAACACTTTTAACTTTCTCCCATTAAATAATACTGAATAGTGTTCTTTTACATAGGATGCAAAAGGCAAAACAACTCCTAAAAACAAAATCAATAGTGCCACATAATAATAATCATGTATTCCCATTAAAGGACCCCATAACACAAAATATAAAACAGCCCCTATAATAATCGTTATACTAGATAAATAAGCAAAAACAGATATTTTCTTATATAAAAATAGATTAACACAACCCAAAACAAAAAGCATATATAAAATTGGTCTACTAAAAAACACAATACTAGTAAAATTCTTAACCCCTGAAACAAGTGGCTCCTGCTCAATTTCTGACATATTCCAAAGTGGATAAATACTGTTAAATGTATATTTAAAGCCATGCAACTCGTTATACTCTCCAGCATAATAATACCAAGAAAATATTGAAAGTAATACAAAAACAAACCCTATTGCTTCTGGAAGAAATGTATGATAAACTTTTTTAGTGCCGAGCGTTTTTATATTAAACAGCTCAATAAAAACAATCATCCCTAAAAATATAAAAGCAATAAGACTAGACACTTTTAATAGCCCAGCTAAAGCAAAGAAAATCATTGATAAAAAGAACATAAGCATCTTTTTCTTAGTGTGATATTGTAAAAAAAAATATAACCCAACAAGAACAAAAGAAAAAGCAGGTGCATCCGTTAAAAAGCTTACCCCATAAAACACATAAACAGGAGAGGAGAAAAGTAAAAACGTTATTATTATTGCCCAGAAAGAATCATTCAGAATTAATTTTACAGATCTAAAAAGAGCAAACAACCCAATAGCTACTATTAATAAATATACACTTCGATACAAAAGATAAGACTCTCCAAAAACACTCCACAAGAATCCTATTACATAGTATAAAATAGGAAACTCTCCTGCTGATTTCCCTGTTGTATGATTGTCTGCTAAAAGAATATCCATTTCTGGTTCTAAAAAATTAGCTCCATTCATATAGTTTCTTGTCATGGAAAGACAGTCGGTTTGCCTCCATAAGTGAGCATTTAAAGGCCCCTTATCCATAACAGAGTCATAATAGAGCATTGAGAAAACAACAAGCAGTAATAAAAAAACAAAATCACTATTTATTCCTTTTAACTTCTCTAAAATGTTGATATTATTCATTTTTAAAATTATTTTCTTGACCCATCATAAATTCTGCGTCTAGTCTTAATGTTTCTTCATTTTTTCTATGTAAAATTTAGCCTTAGCCCAAATTTTACAGTAAATTAAAATAGAACTGTTATTATATTCTAACCTCTTGCTGAAACATATAAATTGCATCTTGTAAAATCTTTTCTTCTACAGTAATAT
>CAJXEB010000110.1 GCA_913052585.1 uncultured Flavobacteriaceae bacterium
ATAGCCTTCCACTATTTTTTCAAGTTGTGCTTTACCAATTTTAAGATCGTCTTTCGTTAATCCATGCTCTTTTAATTGCTTCGGAAGTAAATGCCTTTTAGCAATCTCAATCTTCTCTTCAATAGTATACCCCGTAACATTAATGATCTCCATACGATCACGTAATGCAGGCTGAATAGTATTTAAACTATTACAAGTAGCAATGAACATCACTTTAGACAGATCGAAACCTAATTCTAAAAAGTTATCGTGAAATTCGCTATTCTGTTCGGGATCTAAAACTTCTAATAAGGCTGAAGATGGATCGCCGGCATTCCCAATGCTTAGCTTATCAATTTCATCCAATACAAAAACTGGATTACTGGTTCCTGCTTTTTTAAGACTCTGTATAATCCTTCCCGGCATCGCACCAATATAGGTTTTACGATGCCCTCTAATTTCAGCTTCGTCTCTTAAACCACCTAAAGAAATTCGAACATATTCACGACCTAAAGCCTCTGCTACAGATTTTCCTAAACTTGTTTTACCAACTCCGGGAGGCCCATAAAGACAAAGAATAGGAGACTTCATATCGTTACGCAATTTTAATACTGCCAGATATTCTATAATTCGTTTTTTTACATCGTCCAAACCAAAGTGATCTCGATCTAGTATTTTACGAGCTCTTTTTAAATCAAATTTGTCGGTACTATATTTATCCCAAGGCAAATCTAAATACAATTCTAAATAATTACGTTGTATTCCATATTCTGCAACTTGCGGATTCATACGTTGCAATTTAGCTAACTCTTTTTCAAAATGTTCCGCTACTTCTTTATTCCAAACTTTCTTTTTGGAACGTTCTTTCATTTCTTCAATTTCTTCTTCAGAAGTATTACCACCTAGTTCTTCTTGAATGGTTTTCATTTGTTGATGAAGAAAATATTCTTTTTGTTGTTGGCTTATATCACTTTCAACTTTAGACTGAATATCAATTCGAAGAGATAATTTTTTCAATTCAATTTCCATAAAGCGCAATGTTTCCATTGCACGAACTTTAAGGTCGTTTATTTCTAAAAGATTTTGTTTATCGCCAACAGGAACATTTAAATTTGAAGAAACAAAATTGATTAAAAACGAGCTACTTTCAATGTTTTTAATAGCAAAAGCAGCTTCAGAAGGTATATTAGGACTGTTCTTAATTATTTTTAAAGATTTTTCTTTTATGGAATCAATAATCGCCTTAAACTCTTCATTCTCTTTTGCAGGCCTAGCTTCAGGAACTTCCTTAATGGTCGCTGTCATATAAGGATCCGAAGTGATTACCTCACTAACCTCAAAGCGTTTTTGACCCTGTAAAATTACAGTTGTATTACCATCAGGCATTTTTAATACCCTTAATATTTTTGCAACAGTACCAACTTTATTTATATCTTTTAATTCTGGATCTTCTACATTTTCATCTATTTGAGAAACTACACCAATAATTTTATTCCCTTTATTGGTTTCATTAATTAACTTAATAGATTTATCACGTCCAGCTGTAATAGGTATTACCACTCCCGGAAAAAGCACCGTATTTCGCAAAGGCAAAATAGGTAGTATTTCTGGCAACTCTTCTTTATTCATCGCTTCCTCATCTTCTGGAGTCATTAATGGGATTAATTCTGCATCTTCATTTAAATCTTGAAATGACAAACTGTCGAGAGATGTTATTTTTGATCTAGCCATATATTTGTTTAGGACATAATGGCACAACTATTACAATTAAAATAGTAGGACATTATGTATTATATTTTATTAATCTTATTTACGTTACTGAAATTCAGCCATTAGCTATATAACAGCCTTTATTTCTTTTTATTTTAAGTCAATTGTTATGCCATTCTAATCGCTTCCAATAGTATTGGATTAATTAAATTTCAAACTTTTTTATAAATAACTGTAACAATATTTAATAGAAGCTATCTTTAGGGTAACAATTGTTATTAATTGACACTAACCAAACAAAATATTAACACGTTACTAGTTCTTTGCAATGATGGAAATCAACTTGCACAGTTAGAGGTATATAACAGATATCAACAAGCAATGTATAATACCGCTTTACGTATCGTAAAAGACACCGCAGAAGCAGAAGATATGATGCAAGAATCGTTTATCACTGCTTTTAACAAATTGCATACTTTAAAAGACAATTCCACATTTGGCTCTTGGCTTAAAAGAATTGTTATCAATAATAGCATCAACCAGTTTAACAAATCAAAACGGTTTGTTAGTTTAAATGATAATGATCGATTATCAAATGAGTTAAATGAAGAACCTATTGAAGATTCTTTTTCAGGAGTAAGTGATGAGGATTTCACTCAACTTAAAACAAAGCAAGTTTTAAATTGTATGGATGATTTAAATGACAAATATCGTCAGATACTAAACCTCCATTTTATTGAAGGGTTTGATTATGAAGAAATTTGTGAAATTCAGCAAATTAGTTATGCCAATTGCAGAACTATGATTTCTAGAGCAAAAGAAAGTTTACGTAAAAAGTTAATTACCACAACATGAAAAAAGATACTATAGCTAATTTATTTAAAGACCTGCAAGGTTCCTTTAACGTCGAGGAAACCCCAAAGGATCACCAACGCCGTTTTTTAGATAAATTAAACGAACAAAGCAAGTCTATTAAATTAGAAAAGCATCGTGGTTTTCCAGTTAGAAAATTATTAGCAATTGCAGCCGTGTTTGCCGTAATAGTAACCATTGGTAGTTTATTCATTAATACAGAAGCTACCGCTGCCGATTTAGCAAGTGTTTCTCCAGAAATGGAACAAACCCAATCTTTTTTCACAAGTACCATCAACAAAGAGCTTAAAACATTAACTGATTTTAATAGTCCAGAGTCCAAATATTTAGTTCAGGATGCTTTAAAACAAATGGATATTCTTGAGGAAAAGTATAAACTTTTAAAAACAGATTTGGTTGAAAGCGGAAACGACAAACGCGTTGTATATGCTATGATTCAGAATTTTCAAAATCGAATCATATTATTAGAACAAGTTATAGAAAAAATTGAAGAAGTTAAAAATATAAACATACAAAAAAATGAAAACACCATTTAAAATACTCATACTATTATTGATAATGCCAGCGTTGCTTTTTGCAAATAATGGAAAATTTAAATACAAGAAAGAAAAGGTTATAAAAAAAGAATTCTCTGTAAATGCAAATGCAACGCTAAAAGTAGACAATAGCTTCGGAAATGTTGATATTGTAACTTGGAGCGAAAACCGTATAGAGATTGTTATTACTATTACTACTGAAGGCAACTCTGAAGATAAAACGCAAAAAAAATTAGACGAAATTGATATAGAGTTTTCTGCAACAGCTTCTTATGTTTCTGCTAAAACAATTTTTAATAAAAAGGGAAGTAGAAATTGGTTTGGAAGTAATAACAATTCTTCTATGAAAATAAATTATACTATTAAAATGCCAATCACTAATTCGTTGGACCTAAGTAATGACTATGGCTCTATTAACTTAACAAAACTAGAAGGGCAAGCTAAAATAAGTTGTGATTATGGTCAATTTATTATAGGTGAATTAATGGCAGATGAAAATTATTTAAATTTCGATTACACTTCAAAATCTACCATAGAATACATGAAAAGCGGAAAAATAAATGCAGATTACTCTGGATTTACTTTAGAGAAAGCTGAAAGAATAGATTTAAATGCAGACTATACCAGTTCAAATATAGTGGAGGTAATAAATATTGATTATAATTGTGACTATGGTGAAATTACTGTTGATAATGTTACCAATCTAGAAGGAGTTGGCGACTATATAAGTCATCGTATTGGAAACGTTTCAGGATCATTAAACATCAATGCAGATTATGGTTCAATAAAAATTGATCGGATAAAGTCTTCCGCTAAAAATATAGTGATTGTAGCAGATTACACTAGTATAAAAATGGGTTATGAGAATGATTATAAATTTAATTTTAATATAAACTTAAAATATGCAAGTTTTAACGGAAAAGATGAATTAACTATAAGACATAGCGCTGTTCAAAATAGCTCAAAAAAATATTCAGGATTCCACGGAAGTGAAAACTCTAGAAACACCGTTAACATTAACTCTGAATATGGAGGAATAAAACTAATTAAATATTAATCTAAAATTAAAAACATGAAAACATTAATACATTATTCATTAGTAATTACACTAACGTTATTATCGTATAACACAAGTTTTGCACAGTTTAAAAAGGTAAAAGGAAACGGAAATGTAACGACTAAAACCCATACAACTTCAGATTACCATAAAGTAGATGTCGTTGGTTTTATGGATGTTATATTAGAAAAAGGTACAGAAGGAACGATTACTGTAACTACAGATGAAAACATCCATGAATATGTAACCGTTGAGTCTAGTAAAGGTGTTTTAAAAATTAAAATTAAAAACAATGTTAATATAA
>CAJXEB010000111.1 GCA_913052585.1 uncultured Flavobacteriaceae bacterium
GATCCTTAGAAATTCAACATTTTCTTATTTTGACCCCTATTTGGGCCTCTGATCCACTGCCAAACCTTATTTTTGCACCTTCCAAGGCCTAAATAGGAGATATATGCATATTTGACATAAAAATAACCATTGATAAAAACGGCATATCAAAATCAGAAGAATAAATCTGAAATTAGAACACAAGTGTAAAGTATAATTACACTTCCTTCAATCCACCCAGCATAAAACAGTTCATTTCTTCTTTCATTGGTAAAAGCAATTATTATCATGGTAATGATATGACCTAAAATTAAGGGGTAAAAATACAATCCGACAGGTAAAAAATAGATTAATAGGACGGAGGTTGCTAATAGAATTTCTGAAAAAACAATTGTATTTTTAACTCCAATTAAGCGAGGTATTGTTTTAATATGAGTGATTTTATCAAATTTAATGTCTCTTACATCAAAAGGTAAAGTAATTGCAAATACATATAAAAAAACTTGCAACAAACTTATTACTAGGGTAGAAGTGTCCATGCCAACAGTATATCTAGTGTCCATCATTGGAAGCCAAATAATTGCTATTGACCAAGTAATTCCTATAACAATTATTTTAAGATAGGGTATCTCTCTTAATGATGAGCTACCTTTATAAATAGGGATAAGCGGGATGACATAAAAAATGGATAAGCCGCCCATAGGAATGAGGATTAGAAAGCAATAAGAATCTATAAATAAGGTGCATAATAAACCTATTAGTCCAAATATTACAGATGAAATGGTTAAAGAAATTTGATGTTTAATTACCCATTTTAAACGTTTACCTAGGTTGTTTTTTTCTATTATTTTTTGATTAAGACGGTAAAGCCTTTGTCCGTTGTAAGTAAAAAAAGTAAAACTAAAAACCATTAACAATACTATCCATAGATTGTTTGTCGGTAGATTATATATGATATAAGTAAGGTGTGTAAATGCGGTAACGCAAAGCGATACAAAAAGATTAGAAAAAATAAAAATTTTGATAATTGAAAGGGCTAGTTTCAAAATTTAATTATTAACGATAGCGCTAATTATAAATCCAACACCCATACCAACAAAACTGCTTTTTAAAGCGTTAGTGGTTCTATTACTTCTGGCAACTCTATCGTAGCCTCGCAGGTATTCATCTTCTTTAAGGAAGTCTTTGTTTTTAATTTTGTTTTGTTGTTTTATACTAGTTCCAAATGGGAGTGTTAATGTTGTGTAAACGAATGGTGCAGCTATGTAAAGAAAGCTTTGGTCTTTATGCATAAAATAACCAGTAACTCCACCAAAAGCTATACCAACAGCACTTACAAAATTACTGTTGTAAGTGAGGTGAGCATCTCGTTCTCCATAAACATAGAGTTGCATGTCATCTACTTTTAAGAAGTTGCCAGCTAAAGTATCATACTTATAGACGATGCTTTCTTTATCGTTTTTAGTAAAGCTAAAAACACGGTATTTATCAATACTATATTGCTTATTTTTTTTGTCTTGAAATGAAAATTCGTAATCAGTTTGTTCTAGAATTTCACCTTCTAAAATTTTACCATTTAAGAAGAGTAATTTATCTTGAGCACTCATATTTAATGACACGAATGTGATGGTAATAAATAATAATATGTGTTGTTTTTTAATCATTGATGCTCTTAAGACGAATAACTATAGTAAATAGTTTACTCCCGTCAAAAATAAAGTATAAAAGTGTTTAACGCAATTTTGAGCTCGTATTATTATAAAAAAATATTAAAACCCGCAACCACACGATTCCGAGAATCTAATTTTAGTGTTTGGAAGTAGAGCTTCTATTTTTTTATGCTCAGCCTTATTCATCATAATAACGCGCATATCTATTTCTTTAAGATTGTCTTTTAAATCTTGAATTTCTATAGGAAGAGAACCTATGTTGTTCCCCCAAAGATCCAAAAAGGTTAATTCTTTTAAGTTTTTTATTTCTGGCGGAATAGATACGATGTTATTTGATCCAGCTACAAATCGTTTTAAGTGAGTTAATTCACCCAATTCTTTTGTTACGATTTCTATTTTGTTTGCGGTAATAATTAATTCTTGTAAATATTTAAAAGCAGTTATGTTTTTTGGGAAGGTCTCTAACTTATTGCTTTTGAGATTTAATACCTGTAAATTTTTAAACTGAAAAATGGTTTCAGGTAGTGCCGTTAACTTTTGTTTTCTTAAAGTCAACTTGTACACCTTTAAAGGGTCTTGCTTTAAAGCTTCCTCTAAATTATAGGTAGGAGTGGTATCTAAAACTTCCAAGCTTAGTAGTTGTGCAGTTACATTAGTCGTAAAAAAAACGAATAGTGCGCTAATTAAAGATTTGTATAACTTGCTCTTTGTCAATTTTAAGCTGATTGGTTAATGCCGATATGTTTTCAAATTTTTGTTCGTCTCTAATTTTTTCAAAAAATTCTATTTCTATTTCTTGGCCATAAATTTCTTCATCAAAATTAAAGATATTTACTTCAATAGTTTCTTTGTTGTTATTATTGAGTGTTGGTCGGCTTCCAATATTTAGCATTCCCTCAAAAATATCATTTTCAATTTTCACTTTAACAGCATAAACACCTGTAGAAGGAATTAGCTTATACCATTCGTTAATTTTAAGGTTTGCTGTAGGAAAACCAATTGTTCTTCCCGTTTTTTCACCATCAACAACAGTACCTTTTATAAAGTAGTTGTATCCTAAAAATTGATTGGCTGCATATGTTTCACCATTTAATAAGGAGTTTCTTACTTTGGTTGAGCTAATGTTGACTTGTTGTATTTCTTGTGCTGAAATTTCTTCAACTTCAAAATTATAAAGCGGAGCGAGTTCTTCTAAATGTTTAAAAGAACCTTCTCTGTTTCTGCCAAAGTGATGATCGTAACCAATAACTAGAGTTCCTACATTTAACTGGTTTACTAAGATGTCTCTAACAAATTCAGTAGAGCTTAAACGTGAAAATTCTTTAGAAAAGGGGTGGATAATTAAATGATCTATTCCTGTTTTTTCGAGCATTGAAATTCGCTCGTTAATTGTGTTTAATAAACGAAGATCACTATCATCTGGGTAAAGAACCATTCGTGGATGCGGAAAAAAAGTAAGGATAACACTTTCTCCATTAATTTTTTCTGCGGCTCTTTTGAGTTGATCAATAATTACTTTGTGACCAGTATGAACACCATCAAAAGTGCCGGTGGTTACAGCTGTTTTATTGCTGGTGCTAAATTCTTCAATACTATTGTAAACCTTCACTAAATTGGATCTTATTGCTGCTAAAAATGGATTTATTTCTATTGTGCAAATATCAGTAAAAAAATAATACAAAAATAGTTGTCATGAAATGATAATTAATACTATTTTTGCAGCCTTAAAACAGACAGAAAAGTTTAATTAAAAAAGCACAATATAATGTCAACTAATACTGGAAAAATAACACAAATAATCGGACCTGTAATTGATGTAAGTTTCAATACAGAAACTGGACCACTTCCAGATATTCTGGATTCTTTAGAAATTACAAGAGCTAACGGTGAAAAAGTAATCTTAGAGTGTCAACAACACATAGGTGAAGATACTGTAAGAGCAATTGCAATGGATGCAAGTGATGGGTTAAGTAGAGGAATGGCTGTTGTTTCAACAGGATCTCCTATTACAATGCCGATTGGTGAAAAAATTAGAGGTAGATTATTTAACGTTGTAGGTGATGCTATTGATGGTTTAGAAAATCTTGATAAATCTAATGGACTTCCAATACACAGAGATCCACCTAAATTTGAGGAATTATCTACCTCTTCAGAAGTACTTTTTACAGGTATTAAAGTAATTGATTTAATTGAACCTTACTCTAAAGGTGGTAAGATTGGATTGTTTGGTGGAGCCGGAGTTGGTAAGACCGTATTGATTATGGAGTTGATTAACAACATTGCAAAAGGACACTCAGGTTTATCTGTATTTGCAGGAGTTGGAGAAAGAACAAGAGAAGGGAATGATTTGTTGAGAGAGATGATTGAGTCTGGCGTAATTAAATACGGAGAAGCATTCGAAAAGTCTATGGAAGCAGGAGGATGGGATTTATCTCTAGTAGATAAAGAAGGTTTAACTGGATCTATGGCAACATTGGTCTTCGGACAAATGAATGAGCCTCCAGGGTCTAGAGCAAGAGTTGCTTTATCTGGAT
>CAJXEB010000112.1 GCA_913052585.1 uncultured Flavobacteriaceae bacterium
CTTCAGAAAAAGCATTGAAAAGAGCAGGTTTAACTATGGATGATATGGATGTTATTGAGTTAAACGAAGCATTTGCAGCTCAAGCGTTAGCTTGTACTCGTAAAATGGGCTTAGCTGATAACGATCCTAGAATTAACCCTAATGGTGGAGCAATTGCAATCGGTCATCCGTTAGGAGTTTCGGGTTCAAGAATTTTACAAACTGCAGCAATTGAACTTCAAAAAACAAACAAAAAATACGCATTAGTAACAATGTGTATTGGGGTTGGACAAGGTTATGCTACAATTATCGAAAGAGTTTAGCTATTGACTTAGAAATAAATATAATTGTTAAAAAATGCCTGAAATAGACGCTGAACAAGAAAGTAAAGAAATTTTAAATGCATACAATGGTATGCTTAGGGCAGCGAAGCATGCAAAAAAAGATGCTGTTACCAGAAAGCGTATGCGTACTGCTTTTTATGTGGCTGTTGAAGCGCATAAAACGGATAGAAGGAAATCAGGAGAGCCCTATATTTTTCATCCAATAGCAGTAGCAAGAATTTGTGCTGAAGAGATTGGCTTAGGTGCTACTTCAATAATTTGTGCGTTATTGCATGATACTGTTGAGGATACCGAAATTACACTGGAGGATATTGAAGAGCAATTTGGTAAAAAAGAAGCTTTAATTATTGATGGTTTAACCAAGATTTCTGGCGTTGTAGATAACAATGTTTCATTGCAAGCTGAAAATTTCAGGAAAATACTTTTAACACTTTCAGAAGATGTTAGGGTTATCTTAATTAAGATAGCAGATAGATTGCATAACATGCGAACGATCGGTTCGATGAGAAGAGATAAGCAATTGAAAATTGCCTCTGAAACACTTTTCTTGTATGCTCCTATGGCGCATCGTTTGGGTTTACATTCTATAAAATCAGAATTAGAAGATTTATCTTTAAAGTGTCAGGAACCTCAAATGTTTGATGAGATTCAGCACAAATTAAAAAAGACACAAGAAGTTAGAGCAAGGTTTATTAGAAAATTTTCTTCACCTATTAAAGACGAGTTAGAAAGGAAGGAATTAGTATTTGAAGTTAAAGGAAGGTCAAAATCCATTTATTCTATTTGGAAAAAAATGACCACTAAAAATGTCACTTTCGAAGAAGTTTATGATTTGTTTGCCATTAGAATTATTATTGATTCTAAATCTGAGAATGACGAAAAATCAGATTGTTGGCAGGTTTATTCTGTTGTTACGGATTTTTATCAGCCGAACATTGAGCGTTTACGAGATTGGATTTCTGCTCCCAAAACAAATGGATATGAGTCGTTACATACAACTGTAATGAGTCCTACCGGAAAATGGGTTGAGGTTCAAATTAGGACTAAAAGAATGGATGATATTGCAGAAAAAGGTTTTGCAGCACATTGGAAATATAAAGAGGGCGGGGCAGAAAGCCAGTTTGATAAATGGATTAGTCAGGTAAGAGAATTACTGGAGAGTAGTAATGAAAGTTCATTAGATTTAATTGGTGATTTTAAGTTGAACTTGTTTACCGATGAGATTTACGTGTTTACGCCAAATGGAGATATGAAAAGCTTGCCGACTGGTTCGAGCACGTTAGATTTTGCTTTTGCAGTTCATACGCAAGTTGGTGAGAATTGTTTGGGAGCTAAGGTTAATGGTAAATTAATGCCATTGAGCCATCAGCTAAGTAGTGGCGATCAGGTAGAGATTTTAACCTCTAAAAATCAGAAGCCAAAAGAAGATTGGTTAAATTTTGTTCAAACGCATCGAGCTAAATCAAAAATTAAACATTCGTTAAACGAAGAGCGAAGAAAAGTTGCTAAAGAAGGAAAGGGAATATTAGAGAAAGAATTTAAAAAGCTGAAAATTTCTTATGAAAATATAAGTCTAAAAGAGCTTCAATCCTTTTATAAGGTTCCTTCTGATTTAGAACTGTATTATGATATTGCTATTGGTAAAATTGATTTAACTAAACTTAAAGAGCTTGAGGTTAGGGAGGGTGTTTTACGTCCTAAAAGAAAGATTGTAAAGAGGGTTCAAAACTTATTTGGGCAAAGGAAAGTAATTGGGGCAACAGTAAAAAACCTCCAAAAGCCAGTTTTAGTAATTGGTGATAATATGGAGAAGCTGGACTATAACTTGGCAAATTGTTGTAATCCAATCCCTGGTAATGAGGTGTATGGCTTTATTACTGTTTCTGAAGGAATAAAAATCCATAAAACAAGCTGTCCGAATACCGTGCAATTAATGTCTAATTATGCCTATCGAATAATTAAGGCGAGTTGGATTGATGAGCAAGATGCGGCCTTTTTAACAGGATTAAAAATTATTGGTATTGATGATGTGGGAATTGTAAATGGAATTACCCAAGTTATATCTAATGAGTTAAGTGTGAATATGCGTTCGTTAAGTTTCGATAGTCATGATGGTGTATTTGAAGGGAGAGTGATGGTGTTTGTTCAGGATACATCTCATCTTACTAATTTAATTAAGAATTTAAAAGATGTAAAAGGGGTGACTAAAATTGAGCAAATTGATAAATGATTTTAGTCGTGTAGCATATGTTTGGGGCTATCCTTTTTTTTCTGAAAAATAAAAAAAAGGTCAGGCTAGGAATTTGTACTGAGCATAGCCGAAAGGGTTTGTCTTTGTTAAGCGCACATAGGCTCAGCGCAAAGGTCTATTAAAATAGAATGTCACTCCATCCTTTACGCAACTAATTCATGTAAATTACTTTTCAACAAAGCATTAACATTTGCTGTAGTTTTCTTATTAATATTTACTTTTACTTTTTAATAAGCCTAATGAACACAGGAGAAGAACTTCAGCAAAAGGTAAAAAGTATTTTTACCACACATTTAGAAGAAAACGGGCATCGTAAAACTCCCGAACGTTACGCTATACTCCAAGAAATCTATTCTAGTGATGATCATTTTTTTGTAGAGGATTTATATCTGTCTATGAAAAATAAGAAGTATCGTGTAAGTAGAGCTACATTGTATAATACTATTGAGTTGCTAATGGCAGCTAAATTGGTAAGAAAACATCAATTTGGAAATAGTATGGCTCAATTTGAGCGTTCATTTGGATCAAAACAACACGATCATATTATTTTGAGTGATGGGGAGGTAATTGAATTTTGCGATCCTAGAATTCAAAACATTAAAAAGACCTTAGAAGAAATGTTCGATGTAGATATTAAACACCATTCATTAAACTTTTATGGCGTTAAAAAAGAGACTAAATGAGTTTCTCTTTTGACATAAAACAAGAAGATGGACTTATCTTAATTTCCTTAAAAGGGAATTTAATGAGTAAAGAACCAGTTCAGCCTTTATTGGATGAAATTGATTTCTTTTTTAGTGAAGGCTTAAGAAAGATAATTATCGATTTAACTGAAATGCAGTATATGAACAGCACCGGATTAAGTGTGCTGATAAATATATTTACACAAGCGAGGAATAAAGGCGGGGAAGTGGTTATCACTAACATACCAGAAAAAATAAATGAACTCTTAATAATTACCAAATTAAATAGCATTTTCAACATTGAAAAAACCGTTGAAGCTGCCAAGAAATTTTTGATATAATAAATAATGGAAAAAGTAGATGTATTATTAGGTCTTCAATGGGGAGACGAAGGAAAAGGTAAAATTG
>CAJXEB010000113.1 GCA_913052585.1 uncultured Flavobacteriaceae bacterium
CAAATAAAAGCAATAAGATTATTAAAGTGCTCGATTTCATAATTGGTGCTAACGTTTAGTATATGGTTTGTTGCGTGTTTAAGCAATTAATTTAGAAATACATACCGAATAGAAAATTCATGAGTATTTTCGCAAGTAGCTGATTACCAGGCAATAAAATATATACGATGTTAGCCTTTCGTTATTTTCGATGTCCTTTTAGTTTCATTTAATCAAACCGTTAATAGGGAGCATTACTGCTTTTTAAAATGGATTCCTTTTGTTCGTCCATTTGATACAGAAAATGCATTAATTTTCCCATTAGAATCTCTTATAAAAGCGACTTCGTTCATAAAAAAAACATCACCTTTAAAAGTGTCGTTTTCAATTGGTGAAAAAGTTATATCCTTAAGATTTCTATGCATAGCATACATTGCAGTATCCTTTACTACAATTGTGTAAAAGGTTTCAAGTTCATCACAGAAGTATTTTCCTTCATAAGCTTTTAAGTCTTCAAGTGATGGGTCGAAAGGTGGAAGTTTTATCATTTCATAATCTTTTCCTCCTTGTTTGTGCAATGCACCGACACTTTTTCCATCATCATTCAGTTTAAATACAATAGTTGCGACAATACCATCATAGGCGAATGTTGCTTTTGAAGTTGGTTGTAACGGTAAGGCTGACTGTCCAGTTGGATATGCAATTAATTGTCCCTTTTCAAGTTTGTAATCAATCACAAGCCCTATAGAGGACGCTTTATATTTACCAACATAGCTTTTCAATGTTTTGACGTCTACTTTAAATGTTTGAGAATTTTCTGAGTCATCATCTTGTACTTTCTTCTCTTTCATTACTAAATGATTTGCAAAAAATAAATCGCTTATTTCATTCCCAATTGAAGTAGAAAATGAAGCATTGTTACTCATAGTTATGATTCCAGAATTTATTTCAGGATAATAAATAAGATAAGCACGATGTGCAATATCTGCACCTGAGTGTGCATACATTTTTAGACCTTTTCTCTCTCTAACACCAATACCCAAAGCATAAGGTAATGTGTCTCCTTTTTTCAAAATCCCGGGTGTTACCAATTTTTCTATAACTTCTTTTCCACCAACTTTTGGTTCTTTAAAATTTTGCAACCACTTAGATAGATCTAAAGGAGTTGTATAAATACCTCCAGCACCATAAGCCGCGTAAAGATCGCCCGCTTCAATGAATCCATTTTCTCCTTGTGAATATCCTTGAGAAGCATTGGGAATTATTTGACTCGGATCAGAACGCACATAAGAATCTTTCATTCCAAGAGGTTCAAAGACATTTTTCTTCATCCAATCAGGGAATTTAGAATCTGTTTTGCGTTCAACAATTTCTGCAAGTAAAATAAATGCCGAATTGTTATAATTAAACTCTTCTCCTGGAGAAACTTGTAGCTTCTTTTGTCTTTTTAAACTGTTTAATATTTCTGATCTTAATAATTTGTTCTCACCACTCCAGCCAGTTATTGGTAGTAAATTATATATTTCACGAAGGCCGTTGGTATGGTTTAGTAAATTTTTTATGGTGATTAATTCCCCAAAATCAGGAAACTCCGGAATGTGTTTTCTAACATCATCATCTATAGAAAGTAGTCCTTGTTTTTCTAAAAGTAATATCGCAAAAGCTGTAAACTGTTTAGAAACAGATCCAATATTGGTTGGTGTATTTAATTTAAAATCTAAATTATGTGTAATATTCGCTTTCCCATAGGCTTTAGAAAAAACCATCTCTCCATCTTCAATTACACCAATAACTGCTCCCGGTTGATCATTTGAATAAAAGGAAAGAAGCTGGTCTACTCGCTTTGATGGATCTGTAGCAATGGGTTCAACTTTATCAATTATAATCGAATAATCCCCAGATTGTTCTTCAAATGGTTCTACCTCTAATCGGTACGTTCCAGTTTTATTTATATTAAATGAAAAATATTCAAGACCACGGGCAGGACCATCAAAACTTGCAACTTCTTTGTTGGCATCATCAACTAATTTAACAATAACATCAACTGTTTTTTGGTTGACAGATCCCAAAACAAAGGCATTCGAGTCCAGTTGAATTTCATAGGATTTAGATGTTTTTTGAAGTAGACTTCCAGATTGCTCAATGCCTATTTCTAGGTCACTTGAGTTATTCATTTTTGGATTTTGTTGACAGGAAATAAAGAAAGTTAAAAGGAGGATAGGAATAATTGATTTCATAATATAGTAGAATTTTTCTGTAATTTAATAAAATTAAAATAATTACTAATTTTGATCGCTAGTTTTAATGAAGGCTAACGGTTATTATATGAAAAGTAGGCGATTACGAAGCACGAAACTTTCTGTTAAGCACAAATTTTGACACCTGCTAAAACCCTTGAATTTATTGCTTGTCGCCTATTTTTTATATACATTGTTGGCAACAGTATTTTAATCGGTTTGTTTCTCTTTGAGTTCGTGTATTTTTGAAATCATCGTTATGGCATTTATATTTTCAGGGTTCAGAGCTAACGATTTAGCGTAGTTTATTATTGCATTATTCCAATCATTATTGGAAAGATAGGCCTCTCCTAAGCTATCATACAAATTTGAATTATTAGGCATTAAAGATATCCCATATTCAAAAATCTTAATTGCAGCTTCAGGATTATTCTTGTTTGTTAACCATTCATATCCGATAGGGCTTAGAATATTGTCAAACCCCATGGCATTATATTCTTCTTCAGTTATTTTTTCATTTCCAATTAGTTCTTCAATAAATAATGTTGGATGATTTTCATTATTATACTTTATATAGTGTTTGTACCCTAGAGACTCTTTTGAAAATAAATCTGGAATCATCGTCTTATGATTTCCTTTTTTTAATTCTTTTTTTAGATCAATATCTATAAATTCCGAAAAGTCATTAAAAAGATAAACTCTAATTTTTAATTTCTTTAAATCATAAATAGTAGAGTATTGCGTAGCTGACAACTTGGTTTTAGGTTGAGCAAACTTACTCATTGCTTCTCCGCAATATTTAAGAGTTGGTTGCCCATTTGAAGAATTAATAAATTTTCGTCCATTTTGATAATAATCAAGATTTACTTTATCTACGGATTCAATTTGGGAGTAATAGAAGTTTGAAAAGGTTTTTTCAGGCTCATTTCCCATAAAAATTTCATCTCCTTCTATAATTAAATAAGTTCCTGACTTATCTACAAAAACAAGCATACTTTTGGTTAAGGTTCCTAAATTTACCGTTTCTAGATAAGCCTTAACCTCTTCAACATTTGTCATGGTTTGCATTACTTTTCTAAGTGCTTCATCAATAGGTGTTTCTAATTTTCCTGCTGTATTATTTACCGCTAAATAATTAGGTTCGAAGAAACCGTCAAAAAGTAATCCTGATTCATTAATAGCGCCTTGTGCAAAGTTGTCTAGTTGCCCCATATACATTACTCCA
>CAJXEB010000114.1 GCA_913052585.1 uncultured Flavobacteriaceae bacterium
GTTGTTGATATATTTCGTGGAAATACTCCACATAAGTATCTGCGCTTTTAGACCCTTTCTGCATTAAATTAAGTGCCGTATTAAAACTAGTACATGCCCCCTCTTTCTCGTTTATTTTGAGTTGAGTTACCCCCATAAAATAATAGGCTTCGGTACAATTATCGTAATATTTAATTGCTTTATTATAGGCGTTAATCGCTTGATCGTATTGCTCTAACTCGGCTAAACACCTTCCTTTTTGTACAAAAGTGTATACATTAACAAAATCTTCACCATGTGTAGCTGCTAAATTATTAATGTAAGTATCAAACTCATCTACCGCTTTCTGGTAACGCCCTAATTGCATATGACACAAGCCTTTTAAATAATGAATATCTTCTCCTACGGGAGCATCAGAAAAATTAGGGGTATAACTATCACACTGTTCTAATACTGTTAAGGCTTTTTCATAATCATGATAATAATAGAGTAATACCCAACCATAATAAGAAGATACCTCTTCGGGTTCTAATTGCATCGCTTTTTCTAACGCTGGTATAGCAATATTGTAATTTCCGTTTTTGGTATTCTGTACAGATAATGAATGGTATGTTTCGCCACTCGGTTTGTCAATTTTTGAAATGGCATAGTTTATAATCTTATTGCCTCTCTCATTATTTCCGTTATACATATCCATAGAACCTATTCCGGCTAATAAGGCAAAAAAAAGTTGATTATAAACGATTGCTAAAATGATAACTATAACCACTAAAGACCCAAAAGAAATCAATAACCACTTTAATATTTTTTTGATGATTTTCATTTCTATTGTTATTTGGGTAGAATATCTGTTAATTGTCCATCTCTTATTTTAAAGGCAAAAAACTTGTGGCTATTTAGGGCTTCGCCATTTTCATCTTTAGCAGGAATCCAATTTTCTAACTCTTGGGTAAGCGCCAATAATTGTTGTGTTATTTGGCTGTCCATTTCATTAGAATTATAATCAAAACCATAGGTTTCTGTTTTAAAATTTCCTGTTTCGCCATTACAATTTACATGAAATCTAATTTTAACAATACCATTGTTACTTCCACTGTCTACCGCTTTGTAATTGGTATAAAAATGCTCTTTAATGGCGTAAAAACTTCCTTCATAATTAAGTTGAGGGTGATAATAAGGATATAATCCACCACCACATAATTCGAATTTGGTAGATTCTGAATTACAACTAATAAATAAACAGATTGCTAAACAGCTAACAAATATTTTCATAAAATAGATTTCATTTTTCATTACAAGTATGCTTTTCGATGATACAACATACTTTCATTGTCTATTATTGCATACCCTCAATTAGAAATTTAGGTGCTAAACAAAAAGATTGTTTGTTTCTGCTCCTGCATCTTCTATGTTTTCAGGAATTGTTACCAATGCCATTCCTTCAGCTGCTTTAGTGATGTCCCATTTTTTTCTGGCAGAATTAATGATAACACTTATTACAAACCGTATTGCAATGCCTTCCATACGCTCTGGTATATATGGAATATCTATTTTATCATTCGCTAATTTAGAAAGACGCTTCACCAATCTTTTGGCTTCTTTATCGCTAATTCCTTGGTCTAAATCTCTCATTAAACCATACACCTCGTTGGGTAAGTTATTATACAGAAATCCATCTATTTTCAACACAATTTTTATTAAGATTTTCTCCTCTCCTGTTTCTCTAATTAATGGCACATTAATTTTTTTATTGAGCTGTTGTGCCAAGCTAATTATTTCATCTTCCGACATTTTTGAGCGTTGCTCAGGAGGTGCAAAATATTCATCTAAAAGAGTTTTAAATTCTGCTGGTGTAAAATCTTTAATTGTTGCCATATCTTCATCTATTTTTCTGGAGCATAAACCTATAAAAAATTCTAGAACTTTTGGTTCTAAATAAAAAATATTTGTAGGTTTGTAGCCACATGGAGGTGAGTACTAAAATAAGAGACATTAGAAAAATAAAAGGCTTTTCGCAAAGTGATTTAGCCATAAAACTAGGAATTAGCCAACGTGCTTATTCAAAAATTGAGCTAAACGAAACTGAACTGAACTGGAAAAAACTGAACCAAATTGCCTCCATTTTAAACATTGGCGTTTGGGAATTGGTAGATACCAAAAGGGTATACAATCCTAATGAAAATATAGCTGAAGATAGTGTTGATCTTCTTCAACATCTTATCGACCAATATGAAGATAGAATTGAAGCCCTAGAGAATGAAGTGGCTCAATTAAAAAGTCAACTTTAAAAAATACCAGACTCAATCACCTTACCTTCCTAGCTTCGGCATCCTATTGCAACTATTTTTCTATTATAAAATAGATTCATCAATAAATTATCCTTTACTTTGTAATTCAAAGTACTTTTATATGGAGAACACAAATCAACATCTTGAGTCCCTATCAGAAATTAAAAACCTGATGGAACGCTCTACAAAATTTATCTCTTTAAGCGGGTTATCTGGAATTTTAGCAGGTATTACAGCTTTAATTGGAGCTGTATTCGCTTACTTTAGGTTAGCTCATTACTTAGGCGCTGTTTCTTTAGATTATGCAACTAGCAGAAGTGTTTCTGAAGAAGCTATGAACGCACTAACGTTGGAGTTAATTGGAATAGCTTTAACTGTATTGGTGATCTCTTTAATTGCTGGAGTAATTTTAACCATTAAAGAAACCAAGAAAAATGCACAAAGTATTTGGGACAAAAACAGCATGCTGTTACTCTCCAACCTTTTAATTCCACTTGGTGCTGGCGGAATTTTTAGCTTGATATTAATCTACCACAACTTATTTGTGTTGGTTGCCCCTGCTACCCTAATATTTTATGGTTTAGCGTTAGTTAACTGTTCAAAATATACCATATCAGAAATTAGATACTTAGGAATTTTAGAAATAATTTTAGGCCTTGTTAGTGCTATTTTTGTAGGAAAAGGATTGTTCTTTTGGGCAATTGGCTTTGGAGTTTTACACATTATTTACGGAACGTTAATGCATTTTAAATACAACAGAAACGCTCACCCTACAGCAGGTTAATAGCAGAAAAATGATAGAAGGGTTAAATAAAATATTTGAAAGCAGAGTTCGTCTAGGAATTATGTCTGTGCTTATGGTTAATGACTGGATGGATTTTAACACCCTAAAAGAATTACTAAAAGTGACTGACGGAAATTTAGCGAGCCACATTGCCGGATTAGAAAAACAAGAATATATTGAAATAATGAAAGAATTTGTAGGTAAAAAGCCAAGAACTTCATTTAAAGCAACAAATAATGGTAAAAAAGCGTTTAAACTACATTTATCTGCCCTAGAAAATTTATTGAAAAACAATCATTAATTTTTTTATACTTATACTTTGAATTTCAAAGTACTTTTAAATACAGAAATGAAAAATAGAGAGAAAAT
>CAJXEB010000115.1 GCA_913052585.1 uncultured Flavobacteriaceae bacterium
AGGGATGAACAAGCTTTTAATTAACGAGCCTAAAATCAGACAAGATTTAGAAAACAACTGGGTAGTTGCTGCTGAAGCAATTCAAACAGTTTTAAGAAGAGAAGGTTATCCAAAACCTTACGAAGCTTTAAAAGAATTAACGCGTACCAATGAAAAAATAAATGGTGAATCCATTTCTAATTTTATTGACGGATTAAACGTTAGTGATGCTATTAAAACAGAATTAAAACTAATTACTCCTTACAACTTTACCGGAGTAGAGCTATTTTAATTTACTTGTTAAGTAAAATATAGTTTTTAAAACCACCAATTTGTCTACCTCCTAGAACCTTTTGTTCTAAAAAAGTAGTTAAACGTGTCTTTAATTTTTCATGCTTATGAATCTGCTCGTTTGGTTTACGATCACTAGTATAATTTAGTTTATCAGACCAATCGTGTTTTGCGACCCACTCCTTCATCACCTTTGGAGGAGTGCCAGAGTATGTTCTTAGTTTACCTAAAGCACCATAAGAAAATTCCTCTGCAACATCCTTAAAATCTTTATCCGCAACTTTACTTCCATTATGAATAGTATGCAATGCCTTCCTCTTTTTATTCATCAAGACAGGTGGTCTTACCCAACCATAATGGAATATTTCTGCATCAATATTTACAACGTTAAGTTTAAACGTATTTTTTTGTTGACGATAATCTACCCCATCAAAATTTAAAATTCGCCTAAACGATTGTGCAGATTCCCAAGAGTAAATATCCTTCTCATTTTTAATTATTCTTATTTCTTTTGGATACCAATTATGCGCATAGTGATAATGCTCATAATCTCCCCAAAAATGTTTGTAATTAAACAATAACCCTTCAACTTTTTTATCAAAAAGATAATCTTCGCAAGCTTTTTTTATTCCTGGTAAATACTTTTCATGAACAACTTCATCTGCTTGTAAATAAAACAACCAATCACCAGAACATGCATCTTTTGCAATATTTGATTGATGTGCATTCTCTGTTCCACGAGAATATTTATTCAAATCCCAAACCGTATGAATAATTCTGATTTTATCAGACTGTATACTCTCTATTTCTTTTAGAGTTGAATCGTCTTCATCACAATCCCCAAGAGCTACGACAAACTCATCTACTAGAGGCAATATTGACTCTATTGATTGTTTAATTGGAAAATAAAGCTTGGAAGCATTCTTAACCATTGTAAAACCACTAATTTTCATTTTCTTTTTTTTATAAACCTTAAACGATGCTTATTCGTTTATCTGCTGAATTTCAATAAGTTTTTTATAAACCTTACTATTTGCCATCAATTCCTTGTGAGTACCTTTCTCTACAATTTCTCCATCATTAATCACTACAATTTCATCCGCCTTTTGTATCGTACTTAAACGATGCGCAACAACTATAGAAGTCCTATTTTCCATCAACTTATTTAAGGCTTCCTGAACTAACTTCTCCGATTCAGTATCTAATGCAGAAGTAGCTTCATCTAGTAACATAATTGGAGGATTTTTAAGTACAGCTCTAGCAATACATAAACGTTGTTTTTGACCTCCTGACAATTTCATTCCTCGATCTCCAATAGATGTTTCATACCCAAGACTAGATTTCTCAATAAAATCATGTGCATTAGCGACCTTTGCAGCGGCCTCTACTTGTTCTCTTGTTACTTCATCTGAAATACCAAATGCTATATTATTATAAATAGTATCATCAAAAAGTATTGAATCTTGCGTTACCATTCCAATTAAGCTTCTTAAAGAATTTAATGAGATATTCTTTACATTATTCCCATCTACAAGGACTTCTCCTTGGTTAACATCGTAAAAACGAGGTATAAGATTGATAAATGTAGACTTCCCACCTCCAGAAGCTCCTACTAAAGCAATTGTTTTACCTTTTTCAATGTTCAAATTAATTCCTTTTAACACTTCCTTTTCTTCATATTTAAAAGAAATATTATTTATTTGAATAGATTCATTAAATGAAGTTATTTCTTTCGCATCTGGAGTATCAAATATTGCTTCTTTAGCATCAAGAACCTCAAATATTCTAGCCCCTGCAATTAGTCCCCTTTGAATGTTAGCAATTACAGAGAACAAACTCTTTAAAGGTGATATCACATTAGCAAAGAGTAACACGAAAACTAAAAAGTTTTCTGGAGGCATATAGTTATCTCTTATTACGAGCGTCCCTCCCTGGTATAATATTGAACAAAAAACGATAACTCCTAAAAACTGTGATATTGGAGAGGCTAGCCCTTTTTTATATTCCATTGAACGCAATGCTCGCTCATATTTTCTATTTTGACCTGAAAACTTATTTATAAAATAATTCTGAGCATTAAATGAAAAAATAATTTTCAGACCACCTAAGGTCTCATCAATTGTACCCATAATTTTCCCTAAAGAATCTTGGCCTTGTTTAGCCTTTTTCCTAAGTAAATGGGTCAATTTCCATATAACTACACCTGATAATGGCAATACAATCAATGAAAAAATCACCAATTCTGCCGACAAGTAAAACAAAATAACAAAAGTAACAATTATAGTTAAAGGCTCTTTTACCATTGCATTAATTGTCCCAACAATAGATGCTTCTACCTCTTGAACATCATTTGTCATTCTAGAAATGAGGTCTCCTCTTTTTTCGTTTGAGAAATAACCAATGTGAAGTTTATTAATTTTAGTATACATTGCTACTCTAATATTTTTTATCATTCTAGCTTTAACAAATGCTAAAATAAAACGAGATAAGAATGTAAATAAATTAGCAAAAAAAACAGACGTGATTAAAACGTAACATATTAATTTCAAAGCCTCTACTTTATCTTCGAACGATAGTAAATAGTTCTTTAACCATTCTCCCATATCAGACATGTAAGTTTGGCTAAACTCAAAGCTTGGCATTACTGATTGAGACATATCAACTACGACTTCCTGATCACTAAAAAGAATTTTTAATACAGGAGCAATAAATGATAGATTTAAAAGAGAAAAAACAATCCCCAATAAAGTTGTTAGGAAGAAAAATGGCAAAAAAGTCCTGAATGGTCTTGCAAATGATAATATTCTACTATACGTATTCATTACAAACAAAAGTAATAGAATAAAAAAGAATAGCCTAATCGCTAATCAAATTTTATCCCCAACAAAATGATTCTATTA
>CAJXEB010000116.1 GCA_913052585.1 uncultured Flavobacteriaceae bacterium
ATAAAAAATAAAATAAGCGGAGTTGGAATTTGGGCTTTAGGCTATGATGAAGGCTATCCAGAACTATGGGATCTTTTACAAGAAAAATTTACCCAATAAAAAAACAATACCTCCGTTTAGCATAGAATCACTTGAAATACACAAATGAATAACATCGAGGACTTAAATATTAAAAAGGAAATTCTACCACTTTTTAATTATACTCTAAATATGTTTACACATCAAAAGGTTATCGATATACTTGAGACACCTTTAGCTTCAACAGGTCAAATTATTGACCGTCAAAAAATTCTTAAAGGATTTACAACAAATAATAAAATACTAAAAGACTACTCATACTCTCCTCTCTATTTAAATGAAGTTTATTTTTTCCTGAATAGCGAAAAAATTGAAGATTTATCTCAACAAAAACTTAGCTATAAAATATTCGTCACTAAAAAAGAGAAAGCACGCTATGCAAGCAAGTTTAATCAACTAATCATACTTTTTAACCGCCTACAATCTAACTATTTTTCAAGACTTGAAATAAAAGAATTCACTAATGAATATGAGCCAAGCATAAAACGAATTATAGATTTTCTCTCAAATTTTGAATTGCAAAAATATGAGTACTTAATTAGGAATGGAGGTTTAAAGGATAAACACATCATAAGCCTAACAAAAAAAATTAACGAAATTAAATCAAAGGACACAATTGCTACATTTTGGGAAGATTTATTTTTATTTGAAGCATACTTATCAATAAGTTTAGGCATTATTAAACATGATTTCTCCTTCCCTGAATTTAGTGATAAAGGAATTAAACTAATTGAATTTTATCATCCTTTAATAGAGAACCCTGTTAAGAATAATTTTGAAACAATTAGTAATGTAATTGTTTTAAATGGCCCTAACATGTCTGGGAAATCTACCTTCTTAAAATCGATTGGTCTATGTGTCTATTTGGGACATATAGGTTTAGCAATACCCGCATCGTATGGTGAGATTCCATTTTGTAATAATTTTTCAATCGCAATTAACAGAAGAGATGATATTTTAAATGGTTACAGCCACTTTATGACTGAAGTTGTTAACCTTAAAAAAGTAGTTAAAAATGCAGACATTGGTCAAAGTTGTTTTGCTGTTTTTGATGAACTTTTTAGTGGAACAAATGTTGAAGATGCGTTTGATATTTGTAAAACAACAATAAATGGTTTAAGTAAATATACTAACTCATTTTTCTTTATATCAACTCATATTCAAGAGTTAAAAAACGTTTCTAACCACAAAATATCAAACTATTATATAGATTGTGAATTAACTAAAGGCAAGCCTACATTTACATATAAATTAAAAAAGGGGTGGTCGGAAATTAAGGTAGGCAGAATTTTATTCGACAAGGAAGGATTGAATGAGCTGCTTAAATAAATAGAGTTGATATATGGGCTTTATCCTACGACTATGGTTCTCCAGAACTATGGAATCTTTTACAAGAAAAATTTACTCAATAAAAAATCAATACCTCCGTTTAGCACGTGAAAGCAATATTGTAATATCTCCAACAAGTAGATTCTAAATAACTCATGAACATAGTAATAAAGCAATCAATATTTTTTATTCTAGGTATCTTATCTGTAGTATGTTTTTGCAATTTTATAAATCCAAACAACACAATTGTGTGCTCTAACAATGAATGTTATGGCCAATATAAAGGTGCTGAATTCATAAATGGTTCTGATAAAGCTCATCAATTTTCAAACAAAATGTCTGCAGAAGTTGGTAAAAAGCTCAAGGAATTATTTAAAATTGGAGAATATTCAAAAGTCGACTTTGATAATATCATAATGACAACAAAAGGAATGGGAAGCGGGAATGTTATCTACTACTTAAAGATACCTTTTAAACGGGTTGAAACAAAATGTGATGCCTCTACTTCTTTTGATCATGTTGGAGGCTGGAATCACACCCCAGCACTAAGCTCTAGAAAGAGACAGCTTAAAAATGTTTTAATGGACAACCAAAAATTAGACATAAGTAACCTTAAAAAAACACCTGAAGGATTACAAGAACATTGGATTCAATGGAAAAATAAGGTCACTCAATCAATGTGTAAATAAAAATACAACAAGGTGTGAAACGTATTGAAAACACTGTTCCCACTATACGTTAAATGAAAATTAAAAGAATACTTAGACCATCCTTTAACTAGTCCACCTCTTCGTAATCAACAAAATCGCCCATATCTTTTGTATCCGATTGGGTCTTCCCTCCTCTTGTTTGTATTTTCACTTCACCTTCGTGTTCCTTAGAAAACTCTTGAGCTTGTTGTTGATCCTTATATTGTTGTTGACCTTGGTTCTGAAATTGACCCATTTTTTTATTTACCCATCGTTTTAAAATCCAAGGGAAAACTGTTCGAGCTAAAAACTTAAAGCCGTAATAAATAAGGCCAATTATTGCTATTGTTCTTAATATCTGCATAATTTATTCTTTGGTTTAAACTTTTACAAGTTCCTTACCATTCTAATTTTTCGGTCAATCTGACAGAAAACATACCCCTGAATTTCTAATTCTCGCCTATGGCTTCAAAAAGAACTTCTTTCCCCTTTCAAAAGGGGAATAAAAAACCCTCTCCTTAGGAGAGGGTTTAGATATATCTTATCTACTTAAATACAAGTTACGTTCAGCATAGATATCTCTAAAGAATTTATCTTGTAAGTTATCTATAAAGTGTATTGCTTCTCCAGTAGATTTCATTTCTGGTCCTAGTTCTTTATCTACGTTAGGGAATTTACTAAACGAGAATACTGGAATCTTAATAGCATAACCTTCTTTGTGTGGTTTAAAATCAAAATCTTTTACCTTCTTATCACCTAACATTACTTTAGTAGCATACTTAACGTAAGGCTCTCTGTAAGCTTTAGCAATAAAAGGAACTGTTCTAGATGCTCTAGGATTCGCTTCAATTACATAAACGATATCATCCTTAATAGCAAACTGCATGTTAATTAAACCAACAGTCTTTAATTCAATCGCTACTTTCTTTGTAATATCTTCTATTTGAGCCATTA
>CAJXEB010000117.1 GCA_913052585.1 uncultured Flavobacteriaceae bacterium
TTAATTCAACTGCAAAAATGACTAATGAAAGTGTTGGAAATGGAATATTTCCAGCAATTTCTTCAGATGGTAACACATATGTTTTTATGATGAATCTGGATTTATATAGTATAAACTTAGATGGCTCCAATCTTAAAAACTTAACGCAGTCCGATGATATTGGAGAATACTTTCCTTTCTTCTCAGACAATGAAATTAACAGAATATATTTCTCATCACATGATACAACATCTCCTAGTCTAAATATTTATTCTATAGACCTAGAAGGGGGTAATAAAAAACAACATACTTTTTTTAAAGATGAGAAAAGTGTAATACTATATCCTAAATTTAAACAGTTTTCAAAATAACAGATTTTAAATTCTTGAATGCGTAGTCAAGCCGTGTCCCCAAGACAAAGGCGAAGACTAACCCCACTCCCCTTTTTAATTGTTACTAAATTTTTATAGATTCGCAAGTCTAATTAAATAATTATAATATGGAAGTGTTTGGAATTATAGGATTTGTTTTTGGTCTAGGTGCGTTGAGTATGGTGATTCAATTAAAAACAACTGTGGAAACCTTAAAAAAAGATGTTGAAGAATTAAAGAAAGAAGCCTCCACTAATTAAACTCCCCAACTTAGTGTTGTTTATCGTGGCAAGGTTTACAGAGGGAAACTAACCATTTTATAGGTTCTTTTCCTATCTTATATTTAGTTTATGAAAAATGAAAATATGGAATTTAAGGAAATATTGATAAAAATGTTTTTAGCTCTAATTTCTATAGTTTCTGTTATACTCTATTTTGTAATGGATAATAATATATATGTGGTACTCTCTTTAGTTTGCCTTGGACTTTCCTATGCTTACAATTACAATTTAAAAAGAAAGAAAAAGAAATAAATCAAAATGAAAAAACTATTAAAATTACCTATTATATCAAACCCATCTTATTCTACTTTTATTGTACTTGGTTTAGTTGCCAGTTCTTATAGTTTTGATTTATCAAGCAACATTGAACTGGGGCTTCTCTTGTTGGCTGGCTTTTTAACAATTTTATCTGGTATAAGTTATTATATTCAAAGAAATAAATCATAGTTTATGAAAAAGTTAGGTTTACTATTACTGTTTATTTTCTTCTTTAGCTATACTACTTATAGCCAAACTGCAGAAGAATATTTGAATAGTGGTATTGCAAAATCAGAAAATGGAAAATATTATGCTGCTATTGTTGACTATAATAAAGGAATAAAACTACTTAATAACTCTGATAATTCCTTGTTTTTAAAAGAGGAAAAGTTGAGTTTGTTATATAACAATAGAGCCTGGAGTAAATATAAATTAAAAGATAATAAAGGGGCTTGCATAGATTGGAAAAGAGCTGCTAGTATGAGAAATATTAAAGCTCAAAATGCTTTAAGATATCTGTGTAACTAAACAAAGAATTCTATTGAAGGAATTTGGAAGTCCCACTGTGGAAACTTTTGAAATTTGAAGATTAATAAAAAATGAATTTAAAAGTTATTAGATACAAAAACTATGGACTCACTATGTCTTCTATGCCAGGTAAAGATATTTATGATAATAATTTTTTTTTCTCTTTTTACGAATTAAATAATGGAGAAATTATTGTATTAAATTATGTTGAGAACCTTACAAATAACAAAGTAACTTCAAATAGTTATGAGTTTTCATATGCAAATTATGAACTAAAAAGCGGAAAAATTATAAATTATGAATTTGGTAACGCAAAGGCTATTAATAAGAAAGAGATGTCTAAAGAGTTTTTTGATTGGTTTGATTCAGAACCGCCAGCAAAAGATATAAAAGAACTTAAGTTTCCGAACAAAAATGAAAAACATTACAGCGAGCGGAATCTGCGTTTTTGAAAAACCGTGCCAGCTTAGAATTGTTGATACTATGCAAGCAAGAAGTTAACGACAATACTAAGTCGTTCCGAAAATTTAAAAACAATCCATGCAACCGATTTTTTAAAAATGTGATCTAAAACTCGATCTCCACGGAATGTGTCAGCGTGAAAGGAGATGATAAAAACTGGTACTTTTT